>CAUJKE010000150.1 GCA_963205385.1 Planctomycetota bacterium
CGCCGCGGCGGCCGGCGCTGCAGACGGCGCTGCGGCTTCTAAGAGGCCGCTCGTTCCGGCTTCACGGGCGAGTCCGTAACTGGCCTCTTGCGCTGGGACGGAGTCGTCGTCGACGGCCGGAAGGCGGCGCATGGCGGCTTGCTCGCGCGACAGCGACTCAATGTGCCCTTCGGCCGCTTCGAGCCGCCGGGCGAGGTCTTGATAGTCCTGCCAGGAAGGGCCTTGATCCGCAATCGTCGCATGCGCCGCTGGCTGCACTTCTTGAGCGTTGCCTGGCCTGGCCGCAGAGGCGCCACACAAGCCAAGAATCATCGCCAGCAGCCTGGTCCAAGATGTGACTTTCATGCAGCCGGAATCCTTTCCGCGGTTCATGTTCATGGTGCTCCCGATTGAACGAAGAGGAGGGGGAGCCAGCAGTGCTAGCGCTGCGGAATTCTCCAGTTAGAACTTTCTTCGACACTCGCGAGCGATTGTCTTAGTTTAGACCCGGGAGTTGTAATCTAACTGTTGCAGAGTGCGTCAGCAGTGCTAGCCATGCTTACATCTTCCGCATCCACTCCGCGTGCAGGTATTCCGTCTCTGGGCAATGCGCGCCGACGGGATGATCCGCCGCGGCGCCAGTGCGGAAAAGAACCTGCATGCCTCGCGGCGCATGGCGGGCGGTCGTCGTGGCAGTGGCGGGACGCGCGAGCGGGCCGGCTTGCCGCGAGGCATTGTAAAGCAAACGCAGAAATTCCTCGCCGGGCAGCAGTCCCGCACACGTGCAACTCAACAGCAAGCCGCCGGGCTTGACGAGTTGCATTGCCAGGCGATTGAGGTCGAAATGCTTGCGCGTCCCTTCTTCGAGTTCCGCCCGCGAGCGGATCAGCTTGGGCGGATCGAGGATGACGACGTCATACTGCCGACCGAGTTGCAGCATGTCGCGCATGTAGGCGAACGCATCCGCTTGCACGAACTTGACGCGGACTTGATTAAGGTTAGCGTTTTCGCGCGCCAGCGCGAGCGGTTCTTCGTCGATATCCACGCCGACCACTTCCGCGGCATTCCCCAGTTTTTTCGCCTGCACGGCGAAGCCGCCGGTGTAGCAACACAAATCGAGCACCGACTTCTCGCTGCAGAACTGGGTCAGCAGCCTGCGGTTATCGCGCTGGTCGCAGAAGAACCCGGTCTTGTGGCCCCCTTCGAACCGCACGCGGAAGCGCGTGCCGAATTCAGAAATGGTGACTTGCCGAGGGAGTTCCGGCGAAGCCAGTGGCTCGCTAAGAAAGCCCTCTTGTGCGAGCGATTGCGGGCTGGGCTGAACAATGGTGTGCGTCGTGCCGAGTTGTTTGGCCAAGAGGGCCAGCAAGGCTTCGCCGCGCTGAAACATCCCCACACTGAACGCTTCCGCCGAGAGCGTATCGCCAAAGCGGTCGATCACCAAACCGGGGAAGCCATCGGATTCCGCATGCACGACGCGATAGGCATCCGTGACGGCATCCAGTTGCAGCGTGTTGCGGCGTAACTCGACCGCGCTCGCGAGGAGTCGCTCGAAGTACGTTTCGTCCGGCAGGGCGTCTCCGGTGCTAATCATCCGCACGGCAATCTCGCTGCGCGGATTGTAGAAACCGTAACCCAAAAGTTCGCGCTCGCCATAATACACCGCGACCCAATCGCCGGCGCGCACACGGGAATCGACCCGCTGAATTCGCTTCTGAAAGACGTTCGCGTGCCACGAAGGCGTCTTCAAAAACACCGCAGGCAGCGGTTGTGCGGGATCGGGGCAGAGCGGTTGCGCAGCCAAGGAACCAGAGGCACGAGGAGTGGGGCGCGCGGGGCGAGGGGAAGGTTTCATCCGTATATCGTAGCCGAGCAAAGCCTGCGGCTCTAGCGGCGTGGCGCGTTACCGCGCCCGTCGTCACACCTCCAGAGATTCGCGCCATGTCGCCTGCCGCGTCACGCGCAGTAGGTCGCCGTTGCGGATGCCGAGTACCACCCGTCCCAGAGAGCATCCAGGCGGCGGCAAGCTTCCTCCGGCGTCACGGCGCGCAATCTGCCGTCGGAGAGTCTTTCCAGCAGTTTCCAGCGCTCGAGTTTTTCCAAGGCGTCGTCCACTTCAAAATCCACCGGCATCTCCAGCAAAGCTTGCAGCCAGACTTCGGCCAGGCGATCGATCTCGGCCGGCAAGAGGCCTTGCTCCCCTGCGTGCTGCCGCAGCAAAGCGTAAGCGACGAGGGCCTCGCGCACCTCTTGTTGCTCCGCTTCATATACCAGGCGCGCGAACACGCCTGCGTTGTTATCCAGGTTTTGATAGTAGAGGCTGCGCGTCAGATGCAGGTCGTATTTGTTCTTGGTTTGCAAGTAGCCAAAAAACGACTTCAGGCCGTAACCCAGCGTGCCGCCGACAAATCCTAAAAAAGCCAGCAAGCCGTACACGCCAGCAAAAGCAAAGATCACCGCGCCTTTGGCGATTTTGAGGCCGGCGATCGCCAGCCCGCTAACGGTGGGGAGCAGGATGCGGCCCCGATCGAACCAGGTCATGTGAATGCCTGTGCCGGGGAGCAGCATGTCGACATCCACCTTCGGCACATCCTTGAAGAACTTAACGAACACCGGCTGCACCTGACTCGTGCGGGGGCGAGCATGTTCGGAGAGCAAATGCGCGAGCGGCGCTTCCTCCTTGAGGCGAAACAAGACGACCAGCCGTTGGTAAATCGGCACTTCGACGCGCTGCTGGCGATACCAGGTGCGCCACGTGCAACGCACGCGGTGGTTCATCGTGTCACCGCGGGCAAAGACGGCGAGGCGCTCAAAGGAGTTCGTATCGACCTGTAATCTAACGCCCCACTCGCTCGCGGCGGCCAGCGCATCAGCGATATCCTGTTGCGAGAGCTGAACGAAATTCGCCTTGAGCAAGAGTCCTCGACAAATGTGAAACAACCGCTCGAGTGCGGCGGCGCCATCGTCGGGACTCATGGCGGTGCGCAGCGGCAATTCTTCATCGGGATCGAACGGGCGATACGCCTCGAAGAGTTGCGTGAGTTGATCGTGATACTCGTGGTGGAGGAGGGCCTGCAAGACGCGCGTGACGCTGGGCCAACTGGCCCGATCCTCTTCCGGCAGCAACGGTTGCAACGCCTGAATCAAATCGGCGACGGCGATCGGCAAATAATGCTCGCGCGTGAGATTGGGGTGGGCCGTTGAGAGAAGCTCCGGCTCATCCTGAGGCGCGCGCGTGCGCGGATGCGGTCCGTCGGCGCGTGAAGTTGTTTGTAGATCCGTCATGCTTTCCTCGCCGCCAGGCGTGTGAACGCGAGCGTCGCAGGCTTGAACTGTCTGGTGTCGCTGGGGCCGATTGTAAGCATTTTGCGGCCGGCGGCAAAATGCCAGCGGCGGAAACCGGCGATTTCTTGCCACGGTTTCGCGGGGACAACCGGCGGCGGCGACCCAGACGACTTGTATAACGCATATTTGCTCAATACCACTCACCAGACGATGGCCCCATGCTCCGCTTGCTGCACCTCCGCTCCCTCGACGCCCTGCTCACCCACGCTGCGGCATGGGACGATTTATGGCGGCGTAGCGACGTGACGATTCCCACGGTTCAGGCCCGGCTGGTTGCGCAGTGGGTGCGACAGTTTGGGCCGCGTGCGTTGGGCTCACGCGCGTTTCAGGCGTTGGCGATCGAGGAGGACGGACAATTCGTCGCGGCGCTCCCGTTGTGCGCGCAACGGCTCGGAGGCTGGCTCGCCGCCGGGGGACTGACCGGCAATGCCTGGACGCCAGCGGCAGATCTACTCGTCGACCCAAATACTAATAGAGAAGCGGTTTTGGATCACCTGGCGCGCGCCGTCTCGCGCTTGCCGTGGCAATTGCTGTGGCTCGATAACGCGATCATCGACGCGCCCCGCTGGCAAGACTTTCTGGCCGCGTGCGAGCGCGTCGGTTGGAGCCATGAAGTGCAGGAACGGTTCCGCATCTCGCAAGTCGAGATCGCAGGCTCCTGGGATGAGTATCGCGCGACGTGGTCGAAGAATCATCGGCAGAATATGCCGCGCTATCGACGCAAGCTGTGCGCGGCACAGGGCGACGTGTCGCTCCGCGTCTTGCGACCGCAGTCGTCGGAAGACATTGCCGCGGCGCTGCGGCGCGGCTTCGAAATCGAAAACCGTTCGTGGAAAGGAGCGGCGCGCAGCGCGGTGCTGAAGTCACCGGGAATGTTCGAGTTCTTTACCCAGCAAGCGGAGCTGCTGGCGGAGCAAGGTCAATTGGAGCTGGCGTTTCTCGATGCCGGCGGACGCCCCATTGCCTTTCATTACGCGTGGCGCGCGAAGAACGTGTATCATCCTTTCAAGTGCGGCTACGACGAAGCGTTCGCCGCTTATAGTCCCGGGCAACTCTTGATCGACGAAGTTCTGCGAGAGTTCTTTGCGACGGGCGAAACGGCGGTCTTCGACTGCGTGGGGCCAGCGACCGACTTCACGCGCAAATGGCAAACACGCGAATACACCGTGGGGCGAGTCGCGATCGCGCCGGGACGACTCCTGGGACAAGCGGTGCTCGCGGCCTATAAGCATGTCTGGCCGACGCTCAAGGCGTGGCGACCAGAACCCCGGCGCAGCGCGCCGCGCGTCGCCAACGAACGGACTTGAACTCGACCCGCCTACGAGCGTGATCGCGAAGAGATCGCGCGCCGCGTCGCAGGCGAGGGGAGTAAATCGCCGGTGCGCGGCCAACGCCAACGCCAGGCGCTCGCAGCGAAGAGCAGCGCGATCACTAGTCCGAAGCCTGCCGGTTCAAGCAACAGCCACCACGCCAGCCCAAGCCCCACCCCGATCACGTGCGGCGCGCGCTCGACGAACTCTCGCATCGCCTGCATTTGCAACAGCCACAAGAGGCCCGCGGCCAAGAGCAGCAGCGCCAACACCGCGACGGCGCGGGCCATCCAGGGGCTGCTACGCTGGAGGCGGGTCTCGACTTCGATAGCGCTGGCGGAGCCGGGTAGCATCGCACGAATGGTCCCTGGGGAAGTCTGTTCCCACTGACGCTGCACAGCGACGAACGAGCGAGGGGGCGCGCGATTGGCAAATACTTTCTCCGCCAAACCAGTGGCGCCCCATTGTTCTTCGACGGCTTCCAACTCGCGGTGCAACGTTTGCGATTCGGCTGACAACGTGGAGGACGGCTCATCTCCAAGTTGATCCCGCGCGACGAACGCCAGCGCCGGGCGAGCATTGCGCGCCCAGTTCGAGAGCCACGCCGTCGCTTCCGGACCGCCGGACTCCGCCATCAGCCCGGCCGCGCGCTCAAGCATCGTGGTGGCGTTCTTCAGAGCGAATGTCGCGTGGCGAACGTCGTCGATGGTTTGGTTGGGGTCCGCAAGCGACAACTGCCGGTGGGGATTGGAGGAGGAAATGGTCCACAAGGTCCGCTCGACCGGAAGTTGCGCAAGCGCCGGCGCCGCCAATGGCAACGGTTCATTCCCGCTCCAGACGAACCCTCCGCCGCTGGTGAACAGGACTTCCAAACGCTGCGGCAGTTGTTCGTGGCGGAGGAGTATCTGCCATCGCCGCGCGTTTCGCTTTTGCACGATGGCCGGCGATTCATCGACCAATGCCCGAATGAATTCCAACGACGGGGGCATTTCGAGCGTGACGTTCGCCAGCCCGGCCGGTTCGAGATCAAAACTCGCCGCGCCTACCAATTGGCCGCCGGCGGCAACATGCAAGTGAATGTCGGCCAGGCGTACTTGCGGCACGCCTGCAATCCGTTCGATGCGCCGAATCGTGGCTTGAAAGCGAGGTCCGCCGGCCAAGAACAACTGCCCATCCTCCGGCAAGTCAGCGAATAGTTCGGCGGGTCGATCAATCGCGTGCAAGCCAGGCGTCTCCCAGGCGATCGGTTGATCGTCGAGTCGCGCAGGGAGCCAAACGTAGGACTCTTGGTGCGCAGCATCGAGGATTCGAATATCGGGCGCTTGCCAACGCTCCGCAGGCGCGGTGGTGAGCGGCGCGGTGAGTTGGAGCCGAAAGTCGCCTGTCTGTGGTTCATCGAGATGGACCACGAGGTGTGGTCGAGATTGTCCTGGGATGGCGACAACTTCGACGCGCCCCGGCAAGTTCATGCGAAACGAAGTGGGGATGTCCGCCGGAGCATCGAAACGGAGACGCTCCACCTCGCCTGAGAGCACTTTGCAGCGCACATCGAGATCGAGTTGCCAGTCGCCGTTGTTGCGCGTGAGACTGGTCAATTGCTGGGCTTCGAGTTCCGTGTGATTGGGGCGGACGTCGAGGGAAAGTTCGCGTGCCTTCGTCGTTGCGTTCAGCGGCCGCAGCAAGGCGACGCGGCGGAAACCGTCCGCCGGCGCAGGTTGATCGTCCTGTGGCGGCAACGCTTCGAGCCCCTCCAGGTCGAGCAGCTTCACGCGAACGGAGGGCCCGCGCTCGATAAACACCGCCAACGGAGGCTCAGCCCCCTGTAGTTCTAGCAGCGACAATTTCCAAGGCGAACGCGCCGGCCAGTCCGCCTTTGCTTTCACGATCAGTCGATAACTGGCGCTCGTCCCGGCAGGCAAGCTTAGCATGAGTGCATCCTTCGCGGCGCGGGTGATCCGCACCTCGCGCGAGGCGCCTTCTGCGGTAATCGAGGCCTCCACAGGCTCAAAACCTGCAGGCAACAAGACACGATGTTGAAACAGTGTGCCGGACGTCACGTTGACGAGCGCTTCGAGTTCGGCTCGCATTTCGCCGGCCGTGACGGCATACGTCAGCGCTTGGCGGGCGGTGAATTGCGGGGCTTGTGGTTCGACATGGACGATCAGCCGAGAGTCGCCTGACGAGAGCGCAATGGCCTGCTGCGGCAGTTCTGCACTTCCCCACGCCGTGGCGAACTCGTTGGTTGCGAGCGGTTTGTGGGGCGCTGCCTGCGGAATTGCCGCTTGCAAAGGCGGCGCGGCGGTAATGGCGAGCCAGCGTCGCGTCGTCCGGTCCGCGACAGCATCAACGCGCGGCAAAATGAGATCGCCGATGCCAGAGGCGCCGCTCAGCGTGAAACTTGTTTGCAGCGATAGTTCCTGGGGGTAAGGCTCCTTTAGTATCAACTGAATGGCCTGCACGTCGCCATCGCGCACCGCCTGCTCCGCAACGGGCGCATCGGGCGAAAGAGGCAACAGCCGCAGTCGCGGGTCAGTAACGAGGCGAATCTCGCGGAGCGGTTGTCCGCTGCTCTTGAATTTCCAATGCACATCGAGCACGACCGACCCTGGCCGGATTCGCCACCACATTAGCTGCGCTGTTTCTACATCGCTACTGACGCTCGCATTGGCCTGGTTCACCGGCCATTGAATGGCGAGCCGCGTCGTCGGGCCAAGCTCCAGTTGCAATTCGCCGGGCGCTGCCTGGGTTGACTGGCCAACGGCGCGCGGAGTTTGGATGCCCAGGGCCTCCGCTGGATAACGCAATAGCAGTCGCGAGCGGGCGATGGTGGGAATCCGAAAGTCGATCTCCTCCCGCGAGGCAATGGTGCGCGTCGTGGGCTGTAACTCGAGCTCCAGGCGATAGCGTCCCGGTTGTTCTACATTAAACGCAAAGCCCTCGCCCCCTTCGAGCCATTTGACATCGATTGGCTCGCCATCGAGGCTGACGCGATCATCAACGGGATGGACGTTTTCGCGGCCCAGAGCAATGGTGACGTTGGCCTTGGGTTGAAAAACTTCCAAATCGTAGGAAGTCACGATATTGCCCATTTCCAGTTGCTCACCGACGCTTTCCCACTGCAATTGCGCGCGGTAAGTGGCCGCATAGAGCATCCAGCCCCGCGGGATCGCCTTGGCGGCCGCGGCGTCGCGATACAACGCTTCGTAGAACGACTTGGGCAAATAGACATACTTGTTGGCAGGCTGCTGGTCTTCGTTCACCGGAAACAGGACACGATACGCACTGTCGCGCGGCGTCGCATTGGCTGGCGCGGCGGGAGACTGGGCCTGGCTCCATCCGGCAACGAGCAGTCCGAGCGCTGCGAGCAAGACGGCTGTCATCGCTGGCGACTTGGGCGCGCCCGACGTCGACGAACTGACGGAAGAAGCATTCCGCGCGAGCGGTTCGAAACGCGCCGCGCCGCGGCGCGGAGGCAGCAGCAACATGACCGCAGCCGAGGCCAACATCGCCAGAAAGAATGCCGTCGCACAGGGAACGAGCGGCGCTGGGAGGACTAGCGCCGTGATTCCCGAGAGAACCGTCAGGAACAAGAGCGTCTTCCAGCGGCGCTGGCGCCACCACAGCGCTGCGGCGCAAGCGACGAGGAAGAGGCCCCAGGCCAGGGCTTGAATGTCGCGCGGACGATAGACCACAAACGGCAGCGTGCTGGCGCCAGTCGTCGGCACGTCGTATGCTTGCCAACCGACGGCGAGCAACTCCCGCGACGAGGTGACGCTGTCCGCTGGCCAAGGTGAATGCGCAGGCTGCGGTTCGGCCAGCCATTGGGCGACGGTGATGAAGGACGACTGCTCAAGGGGCGCCGAGGAAATGAGCGGCGACGCGCCGGTGTGCACGGAAACATCCAGCCGATGAGCCGCGCTGGCCGGCGGGGCATTGTAACTTGTGAGCAAGACGAAATCGTCGTGAAAGACGAACGCCACGCCAGCATCGGCCACGGCCTGGTGGAGGCGGAGCGCGGGAGGCTCGCCGCCAGCAGCGAGCGCGTCCGTACCGGTGAGCACGGTCTGGGCATCGATTCCCACCGCGGCGAGGCGCGGCGCATCGACGCGCAGCGGCAACAAGCCGTGGGCCTCATCCGTTGCCAGCAAAGCATAGTTTTGCAGCCAGCGACCCCACGTCGGCGCCGGCGAGCTTTCGTGTGTGGTCGTGAGGAGTTGGTCCAGCGCGTTCCAACACCGGTCAGCGCGCGCTTGGGCCGCGGAGTTCGCAGGGGCTGCAGGGAACGGCAGTTCCCAGGCTGCACGCGAAAACAGCGACGGCGGCGGCAGTTCGGAGGGGCGCGCGAGGAACCCAAACAACCGTTCCCGAACGCCGAGCGCCGCCGTCCAGCCCATACTGTTCGGTGCTTGCGAGTCCGCCAGCGCCATCTCTGGGGGCAACCACAGTTGCGCTTGTGAGGCCAAGACCGGGAATTCGACGGTCGGCCAGGCGAGTGTCGCGCGGCCGTACAGCGTGGGCAACTCCACAGGCAGCTCATATTCGAGCGCCACGTTGACGTACCGCGTGTTCATGGGAAGCGGCAGGAGTAGTTCATGCGTGGTGCTCGCCGTCAGCGCGATGCGCTGATCGTTCACGAGCGCGAATCTCGGCCGCGCCTCGGCGGGAAGCTGGACGTGCAAATTCGGCGCCCCGTGGTTCTCGATTTGATAGCTTGCGGAGCAGACCGCCGTGCCGCTGCTTTCCGCGCGGCAAATCAGGTTCTGCTTCCACGCCCACAGCGCTCGACGCCCCTCGTTGGCCGCGGCGAGTCCCACCGTGAGCGTTTGATCTTGCCCCGGCGTATAGCGAAAGGTCGCCCGGTTGCTTTCACTCGTCGCTTGCTCAGCCGGTAATAACGGCTTAAGCGCTTTCGGCTCCACCACTAGCGCCGCGCCGCCTGCGGAGTCGACGCTGACCTCGCCGGTTTGCGATTCCGCTTCGGGGAAAGACGCCAAGGCGACGGACGTGGTTGGCGAGTTCGTCGGCAGCGCGACTTCTCGCTGAGCCGAGAGTTCGAACGGCGCGTCGTACGAGTGCGGCAGCGTGAGTTCCCAGGTTTCTCCGTCTGTCAGTGCGAGTTGGCGTTGCTCCGCGGAATCCAGTTGACGGGCAAGGAGTTCCTGTTCGTCCAACTTTCGCCACGCCAGTTGCGACTGCTGGGCAGGCGAGAAATGAACGAGCACGCGCGCGACGGGCGTGTTTTCGGGCGAGATGACCAGGCGATGCGTCTGGGTGACATGCTCGGGACCGACGATCGCCGTGGTAAACGCCGCCGCCGCGTAGCGGGGACTCTCGGGTCTGAGGCCCATGGCGAATTGCGGGCCGGCGGAAGCCTCCGCAAACACCACGCGGCTCCCCGTCGTTTCCAAACGCGACCGCTCGAGTGGAGACAGCGCCGTGACGTCGCTCCGCTGCAGTCCCGCGTCACCGGTGAGCAACAACTTCTGCCGCGCGTCGGCATGCACGCTGACGAGTCGTTGATCGACCGCCGCATCCTGCCAGAACAGGGGCTGATATTGACGGGCACGTAGCGTCGCTTTCTGGCTGGCGACGGGTCGATGCGCCCTGATTTGCACGCGCGCCCCGCGCTCGGCGTTGACGGATTGCGCGAATCGCAAGGTCAAGTTTTGATTGCTTTTCGGCTGCGGCGCGAAGCTCCAGTCCTGCAACAGTTCAGGCGGACTCGTTTCGACCGCGTCAATAATCCACGGCGCCGGCACATTCGCCTGCATTTCAAAGCACTGCCCGCGACTGGCCTTCACGTCGGTAATGAGCCGCGCGGCGAGGTTCGCTTCCTCCCACTTCAAGGTCAAGCCTTCGCGCACTTGGAGCGCAGGCGTGGCTTCCGCCGCGACGATCTCCAGGCGAGCGTCCGCGCGGTAGCACTGAAACTGGTAGGTCTCGCCGCCACGCGGCGCTGGCCCAAGCCTCGTCTGCTGACACGCCTGGGGCTGCAAATCGCGCAGTTCAATGAGCGGCGAGACCGCGAGCGTGAGCATCCCTTCCTGCCAGAGGGCATCGCGACAAGTCAGGGTGGGCAGCGACCATTGGCCTCCCCACTTCGCACTGGCCCAACCTTGAATGTGCAACGTGCGGCCGACGCCTTGGAGCGGTTCCTCAAACTCGATGGCCAGGCTTTGCTGGTGGGATTCGTCACTGGGAGATATCGCCCATTCGAGTTCCTTTTCACCCAGCTTGACCGACGTAATCTGTATGTCGCCAGCGACATCGAACGTCAGTTGCTGGAGCGCCTCGTGAAAGATGTCCAGATCGACGGCGGCATCCACTTGCAACCCCTGAGGCTGCAAATCGTAGCTCACGGCCTGACGCGAGAGGACATAACGACGGGTCTGGCGGAGCAGTTCATCGGCGACCAGGCTCAGCGTCGTGCGCGTGTCGCCGCCAAGTTCGACCAACCAACGTTGACGTTTGTTATCCGCCGGCGCGCCTTCGTCCGCCGCCGGTGCAGGCATACGGGCGACGATGCCTCGCGTGACCAGCGGCGTCGTTCCCAGCGGCAAGTCCAATTCCAGGCGTGCTGCGGGGCACGCCGGCGTGCGCAAGTCAAACACCAACGCCCCCGCTGGATCGCGGGCGCCGCGCAACGACCAGTCGAACAGTAACCGCGAAGTTCGCGGCAGGGCTGCGCCTGCTTCCGCGGGTTCTACAATCACGCTCAGTTGGCCTTCAGCGTTGCTCCCCAAGCGGGCCGGCGCACGGCGCGCGTCATCCCACTGCGGCGTCGCGATGGCCAGCGAACAGGGCTCCAGCCGGACCGTCGCGGACTCGGCGGCATTGCATTGAAGCTCAATTTGCGCTTGGCCAATGAGGAGTCCCTGATCCAGTCGCGCGACGTACGAGGCGCTGGTCGTTCGCGCGCTCGCGCCGCCGGGACCGCTGGGTGCGGCGTTGATCGTATCGAGTAACTGTTGAAACTCCTCGCGCTCGAGGATCATGTAGCCGGTGCCCATCTTGGCGAGTTGATCGACCGGCACATAGACGCGGCGATACTCGAGCGCCACCGGCGCGACCGTTGGCGCTGCCGGTTGCGCGGGGACGTGGCCGCTGGTCAATAGCAGCGCCAGTAAGCCCCAGGCGGCGAGGGCCAGTCGCCAGGCGTGACTCATGATTCCGACTCCGCCGCCTGGCCAGCCATCGCCATGGGGCCCGCGGCCGTCGTGGCGTGCGAACCGTATTCAGGCCGCGGTTGCGAATCGCGCACGCGGCTGTCAATGCCAGAGGGGGCGGGAGTGCGCACGACGACTCCGGCAATTTCGCGCGGCCCCAAAATCGTTTTGAGCAGCCTGGCAAGCACGAGGCAAGCCAGTCCAACCACGGCGGCTTGCGCTATGATGGCGGCGAGCTCAGGGCTGGCCAGCGCAAACGCCACCAGGAACACGCCTGCAAATAGCAAGATCGCCGGGTGTCGCAACACCGGGAAATACAAGAGCGCCAGTCCGGCGACTAGCGCCATGCCAGAGCAAACGAGCAGCACGGTGCGACGAGCTTGGGTCCGCAGGGTCAATTGCTGGAGCGAACCGAAGCTGCTGAACAGATAAGCATTCGTGGCCTCTGGCAGTTCAGACTGATGCGAGGCCCCGATCCAACGCTCCAGTTCGTCCTGTGAGAGCGCACTCACCCGTCCGAAATACGCTCCGCGCCAGCGCCAATTCATATCCGCGGTCAAACGCGGCGGCGCGACGAGTAGATGCTCTTTATCCGGCAAAATAAGTTGCCAATACGCGCGCCGCGCCTCGCTTCCGTTAATCACCTGCGGCGCCATGAGCTGCATTTCGCCGAGCGGGGGACGTCCCGCGGAAAAGTCGTACCAGAGCTCAATCACCTCAGAAACCGGCTCCGGCCCGAGCGCCAGCGGCAACGACAGCGTCAACACGTCATCGCCATCCAGCGTCGCTTCGCTCACCCGCCGTCCATCGATCGCGACCGACAGATCCTGTTCGCGCGCTCCGGGAGGGAGTTTGATTTGGAGACGTTGGTTCGCGGTGGTAATCCGAAAGACGGCCCGGTCTTGCCGCTTGTCCGTGGACATCCAGGTTTGAATCCACATCTGCTCGACCGCCACCGCGCCGGTGCTTCCTGCGCGTTCGTGTTGAACTTGGAGCGCCAGTTGGTCTGCGGGGCCGGTATGTGTCCACTCACTCGCGCCGCGGCCGACGCGCTCGCTGCCAGCAGTCTTAATCCAACTCGTGTCCTGCGTCACGAGACGCAGCGCTGGATCATGCTCGACCGAAGCGGTCACGCTTGCGCCCAGGCGAGTTCCATCCAGCAAGGGAGACACCAACGGGAGCGACCACTGCCGCGCGCGGTCCTCCGCCGGCGGAGGCGCCAGCACCGCATAGCGGACGGTGAGTTCGAGCGGCCCAATGTGATCGCGCAATAAATCCACGCGCACCGCCAAGCGCGCATCGTCGGGTTTGTCCGCGGCAGGCAACATCGAGACGGGCAGCAATTCGCCATCGAGCAGAACTTGAATGCGGCCGGCATCCCATAGCGACCGCGGAACCTCCAGATCGAGATGGCGCAGCGCCTCGAACGCAATCTGGTAATCGAGACGCTGGTCAACTTCCGCTTGCCGCTCGCCGAGCAGCACATTCACCTGCGACGAAACCGTGAGCATCCGCTCGCGCACGCTCGCCGTGGCCACGAACCTGGCGGCGCCGCCTACCAGCTCGCGATAAACCAGCGGCGCTTGCTGCCGTTTCGGAAAGGGGAGCGTATCGGGGAGCGTGTCGGGAGTTAGCCCTTGCTGCTCGCTCGCGCGGGCGATGAGTTCGATATTGTCGGCCGGAACGATGAAAATGCTCCCCGGAGTAAGCATGGCTCCCACGGGACGCGGCAGGGTGACGTCGAGGCCGGCAATCGGCGGCGCCAGGTCGCGATGGGCTTGGACGCGCAGTTCGAATTCACTCGCCGAGGATAGCGCGCTCGCCGCAATGGGAATCGCGAGCGGAGTCACTTTTGCGGTTAACAGCGACTCGCTCTGCACCAGATTTTCGGGACCGACACGGTCGATCGTCCAACCGCTGAAGTCGTATTCCAAGGTGTAAATCTTTGCGCCGCGAACTTTGAACTTCAGCGTCGCATCGAGCCGCAACTGTTGAGCATCGACATACACGACATACGTTGGCTCGACGGAAACGCGCGTCTTCTTGGGAACCGTTTGAACCTTCAGCGAAAAAGGCTGCGCATCGAATTCAAACCTCGCCAGACTCTTGGCGGCGCTCGCCGGATCGGTCAAGCTGGGATCGTCCACTCGGCGGACATTCGCCCCCTCGGTCCACACGGCCGATTGCTCACCTTCGACGACCAGGTCGATCGTGCCTGCTTGCTTGACCGCGTCGAGCACCTCGAAACCGCCGACTTCCAGCGGTTGCTCGGCGGCGATCGCGTCCCGCAGGTACTCCGCCGCGAGCAACGCCTCGATCGGACCGTTGGTCTTGGCGGCGAGTCGCACTTCCACCAATTGCACCGGCTGCTGCGTGACGGGATCGACCTCCGGCTCGAGCGCCGTGAACTGCAGGTTGGGTTGATCGAGCGAGACGAGCCGCATTCCCGGCGGCAACCGCACGACGAACGTTTCCAACGGTCCGCGGAGATTCTTGAGTTTGATCTTCGCCTCGCAGACGACCCGCCGTTTTCCCTCCAGGCGCACCGTGAGCGCCGTCGTCGCTTCGAGGAGTTGGCGCGTCAACGTCGGCGTTGACGAACCGGCTCGCCAGGTGATTTGAAAATCGCTGGCGGGGCGATGCATTTCGATCAAGGAACCGCTGCCATCGGCCGTCACGGTGAGGACTTCTTCATTGCCGCGCCGTGAACAGGTAGCGATAGCGCGCGGCGCTGGGACGGCCAGGGTCAACGTGCCGCTGACCGCACTGGGCGCGGTCAGCGAGATTCGCGATTCCGCGCCGAGTTCTTGCACTTTCGCCAGGAACTTGCAACTCAGCGTGTGCTTACTCCCGGCCGGCGCGCGCATCCAGCAAACGTAGCCCTCCCCCGCAGCATCGAATTCCAGAAACAACTCTCCTTCGCCTGTGTGCTGGGGAGGTTCGCGCAAGACGGAGTTGCCAAACCGGAGCGGGATTCGAACCCAAGCGTCTCCGGGGGCGTTGATCTCGATCGCGATCGTGACATCGAGCGCCGCGCTCGTCCCCTCAACTCGCCCGGTGATGTTCGTGCTTCCCAACGCAAAGGCGGGGACTTCGGAATCGAGGCCTTGCGAGAGCTTGTAAAGACGCTGGAAATCCTCGAGCGTCATGTCCGGGACTTCGATGAGATCGCCATCTTTGTTCTTGAGATAGAACACTTTAGGCAAAGCCTCGCGGACGCCGGAAATTTTTGGCTTCACCTCGCTCGGCGGCGGCGCCTGGTTCGCTTCGCCTTGAGAGCTGGCGGTGCGCGGACACAGCGTGACGGCGGCTAACAGCGCAAGCGTGAACAACGACAGGCGCGAGCCGTTCGGCAGCGGCATGAAAGGTGGTTCGCGCACGGTGCATTTGGCGGAAGACGCCACTCCCTGTCTGCCGCATGTTCCGAAGAAAAGAAAAGTCACCCTTAGCCTTACAGTTTATCCAAACCGAACGCGCAACGAAAGTCGCGCACTACCCGCGAGAAGGGGAATAGGCTTAATTCAATAGGTTCGCTGCCGTTAAATACGGCGTTCGACTCTTAATCGTTCGCCCCGGCGGCGCGTGCTGCAGGCTTATTTCTCTTGCGCTGGGTCCATTTTGGCCAGATCCGTCCCAGTTTTCAACGTTTTCAGGAGTTGCGCTTGCAACTTGGGGGTGGCCGTGGCGACGATTTTGGGCTCCGCCAGGTCGAGCGGCGTCCCCTCCAGCGAAGTAATGACTCCGCCGGCTTCCAGCGCGATGAGCATTCCTGCGGCAATATCCCACCGTTGGACGCTCGTGGCCCAATAGCCATCGAATCGTCCGCAACCGACATAACAGAGATTGAGCGCCGCGGAGCCCATGCGGCGTAACGCCTGGCAACGGTGGAGGACTTCGATGAACCGGGTGACTTCCGCGGAACCGCGGGGAACGTTGGCTGCGAAACTCGCCGCGATCATCGCCGCTTCCAGGCTTTCGCAGTCACTGGTTTGCAGCTTTTCGCCGTTGAGCGTGGCCCCTGCGCCGCGCGCGGCGGCGAAGCATTCGTCGGCAGTGGGATCGTAAACAACCCCGCAGACGATCTCGCCTTGATGTTCCAAAGCGATGGAAACGGAGTAGTAAGGCAGGCCATGCACGTAATTCGTGGTGCCGTCGAGCGGATCCACCACCCAGCGAAACGGCGACGAACTCGCAGCGCCGGCGGACTTCGCGGCACTGAGATCTTCCTCACCTAAGAGGTCGTGATCCGGGTGCGCGGCGCGGAGCACGGCGAAAATTCTTTCCTGAGCGGCAATATCCGCTTCCGTCACCAGGTCGTGTCTCCCTTTTTCACGCCAGCGAATTCGACCTGCATACGCGCGCAGCACGTCACCCGCCTGGCGCGCGGCATCCTCACACAGCGGTAAAAACTCAACCATAAAGCCGTAACTTTCCCGAGTCAGAGTGATTGTTCGCGCCCTTTATCGTAGCGGCGCGACCGGCCATAAGAAACCCACGGAGCGTTCAGGTGGCAACGCCCCCGCCAGGCGAGTGGAAAATTTAACTGCGCGCTCTTGACAATTTTTAGAAGAAAACTATGGACAATGCCGTCGGCTTTGGTATCATCAGGGCCGTGGAGAAAATTATTCCTCTCCGCGATATACATTTCGGCCTCTTCTCTGTTCCGGCCCCGCTGTTTGCCTCGCTGCAAATGGCGGGGTTTTTTCGTAAGCATTGTACCAAACGTATTTAGTATGTCATGAGCAAATACTGGAATCTTCAAGGGACCATCGCGCGGGTCTCCCGCCACACGCTCGCTGGCCAGGTCGATGTCTCGTTTCCCTGGCGCGGATTTGAACCGGCGGCGGCGCCACGCGCAGGCGTCGCGCTGCTGAAGGTCTTCACGCGGGCCACGGCGCTCGATGCGCCTGAGACGCTTGTCGAGCACTACGATCGCGGCGTCGATCTGGTCGCGACCTATGCGCAAACGCCCGAGCGTAATTTTCGGCCGCAAGTCTATTGGCGCGTGATCGAACAGCCTGTGGATGCCGCCGCCGCAAGCGCCGGCTTGGAAGTTATCGTTTCCACGCAAACCAGTTTGCTCGATAGCCAACCGCTTGTCGCACTCGAAAGCGTTTTGCCCCCTGGAGAAGTCCAGTTGTGGTCCGCGCAAGGTGAACCGTTGACGGCATCGAGCGGCGTTTGGCAAACAGGCTCAGCGGCGGCTTGTGTGGTGCTCTTTCGCCCGCGAGATTGGTCGTTAAGTTACTGCGAGTTGGCGCAAGCGGCGGACATTTCCGCCATGCAGGTTGAATTGGGTGAATTTCCCAGCATCCGCTGGCAAATGTTTCCCGAGAGCCTGGAGAAAGGAGTCATTCGGCGCGGGCGAGTGCGCGGCGTCTTTTTGCCCCGCGAACAAGACGAACAATTGGCCCGCGCCGCGTGGCGCGCGCTGGTCGACTCGCCGGACGTCCTCTCCGTGTGACGCCGGTGGTCAACCGAGTTCTTTGTGGTAGTAGCGGCTGAGCGCGCGAATGCGATACACCTGGTACGCGACCATCACTCCCAGCGACGTGATGCCTGCCGCATAATACACCGCCAGGTACAGCGGCGAGCGCAGCGTCTCAAACGCATACGCCAAGACGCCAAAACCAATCAGGCAACTAGCCAGCGTGAAGAACACTAGCCGCACGCGAAAGAACATCCCGGCCGCAACAATCAACAGCGGATAGCCGATCAGTAGCGATCCCAGCGGCGGCCCCGTCAGGAACAGCGCGAGCGTCAGCAGGCACACGTCGGTCGCCGCCCACAGAAAGCGGGCGGACTCGGCCAATTGCCGCGGCGCGAGGAGCCACTGGGGGAAACTCGACATGCCAACTGGGGCGTCGGCATCCAGCGCCAGCCGGGGGCGATCGAGCATCCATTGATAGCCGGTGATCGCTCCAGCCCAGACCAGAAAAATCAGATTCATGTTGATCAAGTAGCCCGTGGAGCCGCGGAGCACCACGTGCATAATCTGCAAAATAATCGCCATCACGACGAGCACGACCAGGTGCGATACGAGCGTCGGTTGCCGGCGCCACCAACGCCGCAGTTGCGGCCATAGTCCGGTGCGGTGCGCCTCGACCGGTTCCCCCATGAGCCAGCGCTCGAGGTCGTCGGCGAGTGCTTTGGCGGTGGGATAGCGATTGTCGGGCTTCTTCTCCAGGCAGCGCATGATGATCCACTCCAACTCGCGCGGCGTTTCGCGGTTGAGTTGGCGCGGCAGCGTGGCTTCCGCTTCCAGCACGGCCAACAGCGTATCGAAGCGTGTCTCGGCTTGAAACGGCGGGCGGCCGGTCAAACAGGCATACAAAATCGAGCCCAGGCTATAGATATCCGCCGCCTCGTTCACTTCCTTCACGCGGCCGGCGGCTTGCTCCGGCGCCATATAGCTAGGTGTGCCTACGATGTCGCCGGTCCGCTCGTCGGTTCCCTGTCCATCGCGCATCGCCAGGCCGAAGTCGGCGATGCGGGGCTCCCCTTGACTGTCCATCAAGATGTTCGCCGGTTTGAGATCGCGATGCACGACGCCGCGCTCGTGAGCATATTCCACCGCGAGGGCGAGCTTGCGAACGATCTCCGCGGCCATTTCCGCCCGCAGCGGGTGCGCCTTGAGCACCTCGTCGAGCGTCGGCCCCTCGACGTAACCCATCGTGTAATAGTGGCGGCCGTCGCGGCCATCCACGTCGTAGATGGGGACGATATGCGGGTGATCGAGCACCGCGGCGGCGGCGGCTTCCGCATAAAAGCGGCGCACTTCTTGGGCATTCGCCAATTGCCCGGTCAAAATCATCTTCAGCGCGACGGTGCGCCCCAGACTTTTCTGCCGCGCCCGATAGACGATGCCCATACCGCCGCGGCCAATTTCCTCGAGCAGGTCGAAGTCGCCAAAATCGGCAATGGCAGGCAAATCGAGCGAAGCGGAAGGCGAGGAACGCGCGCCGCCGCTCGGCGAACCACTTTCCGGCGAACCACTTTCCGGCGAACCGCTTTCCGGCGAACGACCGGCCCGCAAGTCGATGGTCGCGTCGCACGCCTCGTTCGTGCCGTCGCCCCCTTCTATCTCCGCTTGGGACGCGCCCAAGGCTTCTTCCAGACGCATGCACAACTCAGGGTGCTGCTCGAGGATATCCTGAAGCACGGCGGTAAGATCCGCGTCGGCGTCCTTGAGCCACGGCTGAAACAATTGCCGCCACGACGCTTCCGCCGAGGTACTCGCGCGATCGTGTTGAAAATCGTTCATGGAGAATACCTGCGCCTAACCGCAATACTCCCCTTATTGTGGCATAATTGCGGCTCGGGTGTAAAGCATTTACGAGTGGAGGCCGCAATTATCCGGGCCCCCACCGCATTCCAAAGTCTCGGCGCCTGCGATGGCGACTTGATGCAACAACAAACCCAGCGCTTCGCAGCGCTGGGTTTGGGAGAGATTGCGGATTCGGACGACTGGCGGCTACTCGCGCCCGCGACGGCCACTGCCGCCGGGGATGAGTAAATCTCGATCGCGACTGCCGCCACGTCCCGGCTCGATGGTGGGACCGTAACCGCTGTCGTCGGCAATGACCACCGGCGCCATCTTGATGTCGCCGTAGCGCTGCCAATCTTCCATGTCTTGCCCTTCGCGCTGGATGAGCAGATTTCCCTTAGCGTCGATGAGCGCGACTGCACCGGGCGCGTCGAGCGCTCGCTTGCCGCCGGTGAGCCTATCTCCGCCGCGCACGTCCACCACGAAGGCGCCTGTGCGGAATTGATAGTCCTTGAGCTTGAAGAACACCAGCTTGGTGGGATGCAGCGTTTCGCCGTCAGCGGCGAAGTTCATCACGGCGCCCCGTTCCACTTCGTGCTCCGCCGCGACATGCGCGGCGTAGAGATCGTTCCAGTCCACGACCAAAACATTCGCCTTGGGCTCGCCGACCGCGACGCGGATGTTGGTGCCTGGAATCGGCGGGCCTTCACGCGCCGGAGTTACCTTGCCGGCGGCCAGGATGAGCGGCTCGGGAATCGTGACGATGTCACTCACTTCACTCCAGTCGGTATCGCGCCAGAAAATGCGGCGTTTGTTCTTGCGCTCTTCCTGTTCCAATTCGCGCAAGCGTTGTTCGACATCGGGCATGAGCGAGGTCGGCGGCGGATCGTTCGTATTCGTATCGCCGCTCAACGTTCCACCGGTCGATTGCGCCAACGGGGGATGGTTGGGGTCGATCAGCGTCAACTTCGCGCGATACCGGTACTGATGCCCGCGCTGAACATCAAAATCGATGATCCGCAGCAGTTGGTAGTCAATTTCACGTTCGGTGTAACCGCCACTGGTCGAGCTGGGATATCCGCCGCGTCCGGACTCACGGCCGCCGCCGTAAGGCGAAGGGCCGCCGCGCGGAGTGGGACCGCCACGGACAGCGGGCCCACCACTGGGCGTGGGGCCGCCACGCCCCGGTTCGACGCCCGACGGGCCACCAGGCGTGCCGAACTCCGGCGGGAAGTTGGGGCCATCCATGCCGGGAATGCCGGGCCCAAAGTCTGGAATGTCGGGACCGACATTGGTCTGCTGTTCCTCGATGAGGTCGGCGGCAAACGCAATGTCCGAATGGCCTGCAAGTTTCTTGATATCGGCCAACAGCACCGGTGGGACGGGGAGCGTCAGACCCGCTAGCACGGCGGCGGGGTCGATCAATTCCTCGGCGGCCATTTCCCAAACCGCGCCCCGTTGATAGGGCAACGCGCGTAACGCGCCGGCATTGAGGTTCACCCACTTGAGATCCGCCGGCGCGGCGCTGGGATTATCCGTCACATCCGCGCGCTCAATGTAGAACCAAAAATAATTGGGCCGATCGCGCTCCTCGTTGAAGTTCTGGCTATTGCCGGCCAGAGCCTCAAGATACTCGCGCGTTTGCTTCTTGACCGGAATCAACATTTTGAACGCGACGATATTCCGCGACAAAGGCGTCCCCTGCCCGATGGATCGTCCCCCGGTCCACTGCTCCCGTTCGCTCTCCGTCAGTTCGCGGGGCTGATTGCGCATCGTCATGGATGGCGTGGGAATCAGCTCCTCTTCGTCCCGTCCACGACGCCTACTCTTGCGATCGTCCACGGGAGCGACCGGGGGAGGCGCGTTGAGCTCTTCCTGGTATTCGAGATATTTTTCATCGATGGGAGCGAGCGTGTTTTCCTCCGGCTGGGTGGAGATCGCCGCGACCATCGCCACGACTTCCGGCTTCAGCGGCGGATACAAATTCGGATCCCGCCGCTTGCTCCGCGAGGGGAGAATCGGCGGGCTCATGTGGGCGAGCATCCACGTCTCGGGGCGGGTGTTGATGACAATGGGGTTGTCGATCGGCGGTGGGGAGAGCTCCTTTTGGACCTCCGCCCACGTATTGGTGTTCATGTGGGTCTTGGCATTGCTCACCTGCGAGGCCAAAGTTTCAGGCGTTTTGCTGGCGGGGAAGGTTTCCACCCGCGAGCCCATAAACGCAAACACCAAGACCAGGAACAAAGCCAGACCGAGCACGAACTTTTCCACATGCTCGATGAGAAACCCCTTAAGGCCATTGGGACCGAAATTGAAACGTGATTTTTTAGGTTTCATAGTTTTCCATGCTCCGAGAGCAGCGCGGCGATTTTTTCGGCCATGGCCACGCGGACCTGCGTCGTCCCTACAGTGTATCGCCGCGAAAATATCGCCGGCGAACGATTTAATCGAATAGTGTTACGGGTTAGGCGCCGGCGCTGGGGCCGGCGTGTTTTGCGGATCTTGCGGCGGCGCCGGCGCGACATCCATCGGTGCTGGCGCGGGCGCAGGCACGGGCGCTGCCGGGTCGACCGGCATTGGCTCAACAGGCATCGGCTCCGCCGGCATGGGTTCCGCCGGGGTCGGTGGGACGGCCATCGGGTCCGGTGTCACCGCAGGCTCGGTCGTTTCCGGCACGGGGACTTCAGTCGGCGGCGACTCGCCTGCTTCGGTTCCCAGCGCGGACACCAGGCCTTCGTTCACGGGATTATAAATGTACACGATTCCATACAGTTCCAGGTCCACGTCGTGTGGTGAAAGGACTTCAGTGCCGTCCCCCATGCCACCGACTTCACGGCCTCCAATTCCGCCGCCGCCGAACCCACCGCCGCCGCGTTCCATGGCAAAGCCGCCGCCGCCGCGGCCTGGCTCACGCCCGCCGCTCATGGCCAGCGGATTGGCATAACCGCCCCCACTGCCGCCGCTCATTCCGCCCCCGTCAAACACCGGCCGATTCATCCGCAACTGGCGGATCTCGACGATTAAATTAGAGTTGCCGCACTCCGCGAGCAGGCGGTTGAGGTAACGCTGATCAACGACCAGATGCATTCGGACCGGCATCCGCTTGGCAACCGCCAGGAACGCTTCGTCCGACTTCGTGGAAGTAAACGCCAACCGCAAACGATCCGGCGGAATCGGTTGGTAATTCACGTCCACATAGCGACCTTCGGCCGGATCGCGCGAAACCGTCGCTCTCGGATCGCCTGGCATCAACTGTCCGCCGCGGAGGGGATCTTCCGGCATGCTTCCCGGTTGCGGCCCCGAAGGCGCGCCGTCAGGGCCGACTTCCGGCACGCTTAGGCGGAGCACCTGGCCGGAAAAGCCGACTGCGTCCGCCCCCATCTTGACGTACTTGATTTCCTTCACCACCGCGTTGTGCGGGGCGTCCGCGTCTTGATTGGTTTTAGCGATGATGTTAATCAACGTTTCCAGCACCCACAAATCCTCCTGCGCGTAGAGGATTTGCAAGGTTGAGGGGCGTCCGCCCACCTCGCCGCGCCAATCGAAACGTGTATCTTGCAAATACTTCTGATTATCCGCGTGCCATTCCACAATCCGCTTCTCGCCGGTGGCCAATAGCGTTGGTCGATCCGCCACGGAGCCGGTAGCGCCGCTAGCGGCGCCTTCCTCGGCCGGATGCCACACCGCGCCGATGATCCGCGCCAAGCGAGGCAGTTCCGTCGTCTTCACGAAGTTGACGTACTGCGACTTGAAGTTGTCCTTCAACTTGTCCAGGCTCTTGTTCTCTGGCTCGTAGGGAACCGTGGTTTCGATGGGACGTAGCGGACGAACCTGCTCCACGAACTCTTCCGTCAGCCCGCGGTAGGTAGCCGTTTCGACCGGCCACTGCAGGTTAACTCCCTGCTCGACATATTGCTTTTCCCACAGTTTTTTCAGATTGGTCTTGTAGCGACTGATGATCGCGTCGATCTGCTGCAGATGATTGGCGTTGGCGTGATTGACGGTGCTCTGGATCGTACTGACCGTCGATTCGCCGGAGGTGATCTTACCGGCGTTGGTCTTGAACTGCTGTGTCAGCCCCGCGCTGGCGACATACCAACTTCCGAGCGTGAGCACAGTTACCAGGCCGCATAGAATCCAAAAATGGTACTTCGCGGCGAGCCGGAGATAATGCTTGACTTGATCCATGACGACGATTCCTCAAGGGCTCACGTGCCGGTGGTCGGGAGAGTGGGAGTATTGGCGGCCTCCGCGGCTGCCTTGGCGCGGGCTTCTTCTTCCAGAAGCTTCCGCTCGCGCTCTTGCAGGCGAGCCCGCAAGTGCTTGGGTTTCCACGCGAATTGAATCGTGAAGGAATACTTGGGCACGGTCCACTGCGGCGGGTTGTTGGGGTCCACTGGGAGATTCTCCGGCTGCCTGTTGGGCGCGGCGCCAAATGCATCCCCTGCGCTCAAGGTGGCCGGATCGATGTAATCGACGTTGGGAATCTTGAAGTACGGGTCGATTTCCTCATCGGTCGCGAGGATGACAAAACCGATCCCCAGTTCCTTCATCGTGAACCGATCCAACTTCACGCTACCGGCCTCTTCGCCGGACGAGAACGCGACCGGAAGCATCACGCTCCCTTCTTCGAGTTCCTTGATGAGCGTGTTGCGCAAATGGGTAACGCCGGCGGTGCCGCGCGACTTGTTGTAAAAGTGATGCCCGCGAATTTCGATCACCCATCCGGACTTGTCGGGATTGTCTTCCGCCAGGATGGTGTTGATGTCCGCCGCGAAAGCGTCATCGGCAGCGCCGGGCGCGGGAGCGACCGGCGGCGCGGCATCTACCGGCGGAGTCTGGCCGTCGGCCGGCGGCGCGGCGGCATCTTCCGCAGCAGGCGCCGCAGGGGCGTTTTCTTCGGCAATCCGGCGTTCTTCCGCGTACTTCGCAAGCACGGCCGGATCCTTGATCCACGTCGTCAAATCGGGGAAATACTCCGATTCGATGTACTCGACATAAATCTCCTTGCGCTGATCAATCGGATACTCTTTATGATCCGGAATCGTGCCGGGGACGTAGTCGGTCGGCTTACCATTGAGGACCGTGAAGTCCGTCGTGGGAAGCGCCTGGCTAATCGCTTTCAGCATTTCCAGCCAAAGCAAACGGCGATCCACATTGCCGACCAGTTCTTCCCCAATGTTGATGACCTTGGTGAGCTCGTCCTTGCGCTCCTTGAATTCGTTTTGGAAACGCGTGCTTTCCGCTTGCAGGCTATCCACTTCTTGCAGGCGGGCATTCCAGCGCTCGGGATAAACTTTGGACCAGGCGTTGTAGTGAAAGAAGAAGTTGAACGAACAGGCCAATAGCAAGCCCGCGTAAGAAGCGAGCGCCCAAGGTTTCTTGGCCCGAATCAAACGCTCCGTCACGAGTTCACGCGGAACTAAGTTCGTGCGCAGTTTTCCCAGCCCCATCCCTTGCAGGCACAAACCGTAGCACACGCCGAAGGACAACACGTTATCCTTGAACGAAGGGGAAGCCACCACGCCGGCGCCGGTCAAGCGGTTGAAGCCTTCGAAGTTGGCGATTTCCAGCCCGAGGTTCTTAGCGAGGTACTGCGACAAGCCAGGAAGTTTGACCGCGTTGCCCAGCAGCACCAGTCCTTTGATCTTGGCCTTGCGATCCACGCTTTGGAAAAAGGCCAGCGACCGCTGGACTTCGGTCACCATGTCGTTGAACACGCTCCGCATGGCCTGAAAGACCGCCTTGGGGTCTTCCGCCTGGCGCGCGTTTCGCTTGAGGTGCTCCGCCTTGGCGAACGTGAGCTTGAGTTCCTTGGAAAGCTGCTTGGTGAAATGGTTGCCGCCGATCGGAATGCTCCGCTGCCACAAGCGAAAGCCATTGGTCACGACCAGGTCGCTCGTGTCCGTTCCCATCGAGAGGACCGCCAAACTTGGCGGCGGATTATCGGCGTCATAGTCTTCCCCCGCGCCAGCGTCCTGAATCACGTCGTACCCGACGAAATTAAAAATCGCCTCAGGCGAAAGCTGCACGATATCAACTTCGATCTCTGCTTGATCGTACGGTTCGAGCGCACGGAACACTGCGTCGCGCTTCATGGCGAAAAGGCCGATCTCCGCATCCAGCGTGAAGCCGTCGACTTCGGTTCCACCCCCCATCATTTGCCAGTCCCAAATCACGTCTTCCAGCGCGAACGGAATCTGGTTGCGGGCTTCGTACTTGACGAGTTCAGGCAGCTTCTTCGCGTCGACCGGAGGGGGCTTGAAGAACCGGGCCAGGCCGCTCTGACCGGAAACGCACATCGCGAGCTTGTCGCCTTTGACCTTGTTCCGCGAGAGGAACTGGGTGAGCGCCTCCTGAACCATCGCCTTGGGGTCGGCTTCCGGTTGATTCAGAATCTTGGGATATTCGATATAGTCGAACGCATCGGCCACGACGACATCGCCGGGGCCGACGGTGCATCGCAACGCTTTGAGGGCGCATTGACCGATATCAATGCCCCAAATGCCGCCTGAACCTGCCATTTGCTGTTATCCTTTGCGAGCGACCCTCAACCGGGAGGGCACAAAGCCGTCAACCTCTGCGAGAATTTGAATGGTTGCAAACCCGCGGCTCGGTTCGCCAAACTCATCGGTCTTCCGAACGAAGCGCCCATGCGAACGACCGCCTACCTTGCCAGGAACCAAAAGATGAGGGATGAAAGAAACGGATGGTTGACTGGCAACGGTTTCAAGCTGTTCCGTATTCCAATGTACTAGGGTAAGGTGCTAAATGTCAACAATTTAACGATTTTCGCGGGCAACTTACGGGACTCTGGGGCCTACTCCCACGACTCCTTGCCACCGACTACCCTAAAGTGAGAATCCCGCCTCCCTTTCGCGCCTGCCACATCGCTCCGTCGGGTGCGTGTCACTGTCCACGATTGCTCCATGAAATATCAACAACTGATCATCGCCTTGCCCTGCCATAGTTTGGAGGATTTCCCCCTCTACCATCAAGGCGAAGCGGCCGAAGGGCTGCTGGCCAATTGGACGGCGCTCTGGCACCCCGCCTTGATTGCCGCGGCCGAGGCGATTGTCACCTGGTGCCGCTGCGATACCCCACCGGAAGACCTCGCCAACCGACTGCTCGTAATCCCGTCCGTCGGCGCTGCCGACTTGCCGACCGGGTTCGCGCAGCGGGCTCAGGAACAAGGGGCCTGCGTCGTTCGCAAACAACATGTCCGGGACGAAATTGTCGCGGCGGCCTTGGCCGAACTCGATGGGGGGGGCGGCGGGGCGCCTGCCGATCTTGTCAATGATTTCTACGCGCTCGGCTATTGCTATCTCCAGGTGCAACTCCTCACGCGACAAATGCGTTACGCAAGCAATCTCGATGAGGTTCATTTCAAAAACGTCGCCGTGGACGCCGCGCAGGCCGCGCTGCGGGGGGACGAAGCACACGCCCGCGAGCGGCTGGCCGCAGGCTTCAACCTGCTGGCCGAGGAGCGTGACCGCTACTATCCGGTCGAAGCGTTCATTCTGGATCTGACCTTAGTCGGCTCGACGACGATCGGGGCCTCGCTGCGCGACGAGATCGCCGCCGCCATGTCCAGTTCGCGGGACATCGCGACCAACGACGCCGCCACCGGTAGCGCCGCCCACAGTTCGACCACGTCCGCCCCGCGCGCGAACTTCCTCCTCTCAGGTGAAGTCCTCGCGGAGTTGGCCGCAAAGGAACCGGACTCGCTCGCGATGTTGCGCGCGGCCACCGAGTCAGGCCAGGTCGCGTTGATTGGTGGACATTTCCACGAAGGAATGTCTGCGCTGTTGTCCCGCGAGTCGCTCCTCGCCGACTTGCTCCACGGGCTAGACACTTACCAGCACTGGTTGGGGACGCGGCCTCACGTTTACGGCCGGTGGCGGCACGGGTTGTCCCCGGCGCTGCCGGGAATTTTGAACGGGCTAGGCTTCACCGGGGCGCTGCACGTGCCGTTTGAAGAAGGGCGCGTGCCGGAAGGGACGCAATTCAAGGTGCGGTGGGAAGGGAGCGACGGCGCGGCGATCGACGCCATCGCCCGTCCGCCGCTGGATGCCAGTCTCGGCGAAACGTTTTTGGGCCTGGCGGTGAAGATGGGCGAATCGATGGATCGTGACCACGTCGCCACGGTCTGCCTGGCGCATTGGCCCGGCCAGTCGAGCGTGTGGTATGAAGACCTGCGCCGCATCGCCTCGTACTGCCCCGCGCTGGGCAAGTTCATTTCGATCGACGAATACTTCGCCCACACCGATATCTCGGGCCAGGTCGATGAGTACCGCTTCGATCAATACCGCGCACCCTATCTCAAACAGCAGGTCATCCGCCGCGCCGACAATCCAATCACGAGCGTCGTCCAGTATTGGCGTCGCCGTGCTGCACGGCAGGCCATGGCAGCGCTGGATACTTTGGCCGCGCTGGTGAGCGGCGATCCTTCGTCTGCGGAGAAAGACGAGAACCAGGGCGACAACATCCTCCTGGACAACGCCGCCGATGCCGCGCTCGCTTCGCAGCTAGAAAAGTCGCTCGAGCGGAGCATCGCCCGCTTCGCCGCCGCGCTGCCCACCGCGCAGACGCCGGCCGAAGTGGGATACCTGGTGTTCAATCCGTGCAGCTTCGTACGACGAATGGGAGTTACGCTGCCCAAGCTGACCGGCACGCCGGCCATTGAACGGCCGGTCTATGCCGCGGCGGCGGATAAGGACGTTCAACACGTTGTCGTGGATGTCCCCCCGCTAGGCTTCGCGTGGGTGGCGTCGGGTGCTGGCGCTGCCAGCGGTAAAAAGGAAGTGCCGCTGGCTGAGGACTTGACGCTCCGCAACGAGTATTTCGAGGCGCTGATCAACGCGACCACCGGTTCGCTCCAATCGATTCACGAATACAACGCCCGCGCGAATCGGTTGTCGCAACAACTGGCCCTGCGGCTGTCGTCCGGCGATGAAGAGGTCGACGATGGCTCGGAGTATTCGGTCATGGCGGCCGACAAAGTCGAAGTCACGGCCAGCAGCACCGCGCACGGCGAAATCACCTCCACCGGACGCCTGCTCGACCGCAAAGGCAAAACCCTGGCGAAGTTCGTGCAGCGCTTTCAAGTCTGGCGCGGCAGCCGCGTGCTGAAGATCGAAATCGAACTCGATCCCGTCGCGGAACTGAAGTCCGACCCGTGGAATTCGTATTATTGCCTCCGCTGGGCCTGGGGAGACGAAGCGGCGGAGGTGGTGCGAATGGTCAACGAGGTTCCCGTCCCGACCGACGCCAAACGCTTCGAAGCCCCGCAATACACCGAGATTGCCGACGCCAAAACGCGGACCACCATCCTCACCGGCGGCTTGCCTTACCATCGGCGGCACGAATATCGCAAGCTCGATACGATCCTGTTGGTGCGCGGCGATACAGGTCGCAAGTTCACGCTGGGAATTGGGGTGGAGCTTGCCGAGCCGCTGCACGAAGCGCTCAGCCTTGTGATGCCGCCGACACTACTCGCGCGCACATCCCCTCCGCCGCTGCCGGCCACGTCGAGCTGGCTGTTCCATCTGGATTCCAAGCATTTCGTTGCGACCCATTGGGCGCCGCTGGTGCTGGAGGGCCGCGTCGCTGGATTTCGTATCCGCGTGGCGGAAATCGGCGGTCGCGCTGGGCAAGTCAAGCTCAGCGCTTTCCGCCCGGTGACGCGCGCGCGGATTTGCAACCTCCGCGGCGAGTCGCCAACCGACGCAACTGTGGACGAGGGGCGCGTCGTGCTCGACCTGGCGGCCAGCGAGTGGCTGGAGGTCGAAGCGGAGTGGTAGAATTCGAGCTTTGTTAATGGATTGAGGATTCATGATTGTCACCATTGACGGTCCCTCGGGGGCCGGCAAGAGCAGCGTTTCGCGGGAACTCGCCCGGCGACTTGGTTTCCGGTTCCTGGACACCGGCGCGATGTACCGCGCGATTGCGCTGGCCGTGATGCAGCAGGGGGTTGATTGGCAAGACCGCGCCGACGTCGAGGCGATCGCCAGCGCGGCCCGCTTGGAACTGACCGACGACCAGGTCTTGCTAAACGGCCGCGACGTCTCGCACAAAATTCGCAGGCCGGAAGTGACCGCCGCGATTCATCACGTCGCCGACAACCCCTACATTCGCGGGCTAATGGTCGATCTCCAACAGCGCCTGGCGAGTTGCGGCGCGACCGTTACCGAAGGGCGCGACCAGGGAACGGTCGCGTTTCCGCAAGCGGAATGCAAGATCTTTCTCACCGCTTCCGCGCTTGAGCGGGCGCGGCGGCGAGTCGCCGATCTGCAGGCTCGTGGATTGCACGCGGAACTCGACGACGTACTTGCGCAACAAGCAGAGCGCGATCACCGTGACATGACCCGCGCTGTCGGCCGCTTGATGCAGACGGAGGAGATGATCGAACTCGTCACCGACGGTTTGACGCCGGAAGAAGTCGTCGACCGCCTGGAAGAGATTGTCCGCGCCCGCATGGCGGAGCTCCATCTGGCTCCCGCCAAACAACTCCCCACCGAAACCTGAACGGAATCTTGCCTGCATGGCCGCACGCCCGTTCTCGAAGCGCATCGGTTACAACGCCTTGCATCTGGCCTGCCGTTTGACAGCCGTGTTTGGCTTTGGCGTGCGCGTGTGGGGCCGCAAGCACGCTCCGCCAGGCGGCGCTGCGCTCGTGTGCGCGAATCACCAAAGCTTCTTCGATCCCGTGCTGGTCGGGCTCGCACTCGATGCCCGGCTGAACTATCTCGCCCGCCAATCGCTGTTCCAAGTGCCGGTGCTGAAACAACTCATCACCTATCTCGATGCGATCCCGATCGACCGCGATGGTTTCGGTTTGGCAGGCATCAAAGAGACGCTCAAGCGGCTGAAGCGGAATGAACAAGTGCTGATTTTTCCCGAAGGAACGCGCAGCCGCGATGGCGAAGTCGCGCCGCTGAAGCCCGGCTTCGTCACGCTCGCCCGCCGCGCCCACGCGCCGCTGGTTCCCGTGGCCATTGATGGCGCCTATCAGGCCTGGCCGCGCACCGAGAAATTTCCCTCGCTGTCGCAAATTGTCGTGGTGATTGGCGAGCCGATCGCCGCCGGGGATGTCGCACGCTTGGACGTTGCGACGCTCGTGGCGGAACTCGAACGGCGCATTCGCGCCAGCCACGCGCAAGCGCGTCGCTATCGTTTGTCCTGCCAGTAAGGGGTGTACATGTCGCTCACCTATGATCCCGTGGAAGCGGTCGCCGCGCTGCAGAAGTCTGATAAGCAACTCGCCCGCGTCATTCGCCGCGCCGGCGAATTCACCATGCGTCCCGAACGCATGCAAAGCCTGTTTCAGGCATTGCTGCGGGCGATCGTTTATCAGCAGCTTTCCGGCAAGGCGGCGGGAACGATTCTGGGGCGCGTGCATGCACTATACGAGCAAGGCCCGCGCGTCCCGCCGGAAGCCGTCATCGCGACGCCGGACGAACAACTGCGCGGCGCGGGACTGTCGCGCAACAAACTGCTCGCGGTCAAGGACCTCGCAGCCAAGACCATCGACGGAACCGTGCCGACCATCGGCCAGCTGCGCAAACTCGATGACGAGGAGATCATCCAGCGGCTCACGACCGTCCGCGGCATCGGGCGTTGGACCGTGGAAATGCTCCTCATCTTTCGCCTTGGCCGCCCCGACGTCTTGCCGGTCTCCGACCTCGGCGTACGCAAGGGCTTTCAGCTCACGTACGGCTTGGAAGAGCTCCCCCATTCCAAAACCATGCACGAACAAGCCGAGCAGTGGCGGCCCTATCGGAGCGTCGCCAGTTGGTACCTGTGGCGCGCGACGGAATTCGAGGGAAAATGAAGCCCTGCGTTTCATTCACCATCCGCACCAACGGGAGCGGGTCCAGAAAGACACAAGGTGCCCGCCGTCTTTCCGCTGGCAAGCTGGCTCAACTTGCAGGAACTTCTGTCATCACAACCGCGTCTGAGGTATAAGTGTGCTGACGCGCGGGGAAGCGCTCCCGAGAATGCGGATTGCGGAGGATTTGAGATGTCACGTTCGCTCCAAGGCTGGATGTTGTTGCTCGCGGCCCTGCTACTGGGCTGTGAATCCGGTTCAGCGCCGCCTACGCCGCCTCCGCCGCGTGTTGTTGTTGCCGATCCGACTCCGTCGCCGCCGGTCGAACCGTTCGTTCCCCCGCCTGCGCCCACTCCGCTCCCGCCGCCCCAAACCTACACTCGCCCGGAAGAGGCCGCGGTGCAGGCGCTCGCCGAGACTCCGGTTGAGGAACTTATCGGGCTGCTGGCCAATCCCGCGCAGCGCGACGCGGCATCCCGCGCGGCGATCCTGCGCGGGGGCGTGGTCGTGGCCCCGTTGGTAGCAGCGCTTGAGAATGAAGACCCCCAGGTGCGCGCGGCGGCGGCGTTTACTTTGGGGCAACTTGGCGGCGCGGCGAAGTCGGCCGTGACGACTCTTCAGCAACAAGCCCGCGGCGACCAAAATGAAATCGCGCGCGATGCCGCCGCGTTCGCGCTGGATGCCATCGAAGGAAAATCACCTTGAGTTCTCGCAAAATTCGCTCCGCGGCGGTCCAGTTTCAACACGCAGCAGGCGACAAAGCCGCGAACCTGGCGACGATCGACCACTTCGTCGCCACGGCGGCCGCGCAAGATGTCCGGCTGATCGCGTTTAGCGAGTGTTGCATCTCTGGTTATTGGCACTTGCGGCATCTCTCGCGCGACGCCCTGGACGAACTCGCGGAACCGGCGTTTGCAGGCCCGTCGTCCGCGCATCTCATGCGGCTATCGCAACAATTCAACATGACGATCGGCGCCGGCCTCATCGAGCGGGACGCCGACGGCCGCCTGTACAACACCTACGTGGTCGCCATGCCGGACGGCAACTTCGCGCGGCATCGCAAGCTGCATGTGTTTGTCAACGAGCATCTCTCCGCCGGCGATTCGTACACCGTCTTCAATACGCCGCTGGGGGCGAAGCTCGGCGTGCTGATCTGTTACGACAACAACCTCATCGAGAACGCCCGCGCTACGGCGCTCTTAGGCGCGGACGTGCTCCTGGCGCCGCATCAAACCGGCGGCTGCAAGTCGGGGAGTCCACTGGCGATGGGCGTCATCGACCGCGCGATTTGGGAGCGGCGCGCGGAAGACCCCGCCGCGATTCACGCGGAGATCTGCGGCGACAAAGGGCGCGGCTGGCTGCTGCGGTGGCTCCCCGCGCGGGCCCATGATAATGGCCTGTTTCTGTTGTTCGCCAACGGCATCGGTCCGGACGACAACGAAGTCCGCACCGGCAACGCCATGATCCTCGACTGCTACGGCCGCATCCTGGCCGAAACGATCCGCGCCGGCGACGACCTGGTCATCGCCGATCTCGACCTCTCCCTCCGCGAGCGCTCGACCGGCGCGCGGTGGATCAAAGCCCGGCGACCAGAGTTGTATGGGCTACTGACGGAAAAGACCGGGCGGGAGCAAGAGACGCGCGCGGTGCGGTTTGAGTTCGATGAGGAGCGGTGAGGGGGGAAGTCCAAATCTCAAGCTCCAAGATTCAAGACCGAAGCGCCAAATTCCAAGAACCAAAAAAAACCGCCGCAGCTTCCCAGGGGGGAGCATGCGGCGGCCGGAGAACCTGAGCTCTCGTGTGGGGTGAAGGTGAGCCCCCGCGGCTCACCTTCGCACGCATTCTCGATCAGTTGCCGATGTCGATGCCTAGTTTGGCTTCTTCCTCTTCCTGGATGATGATTCGGGGCGTGACCATCATCATCAGGCTTTGCGTTTGACGGCCGATGCCGACGTTTTTGAACAACCGGCTGGCATAGGGAATCTTGTTCAAGAGCGGCACGCCACGCTCGGTGCGCCCTTCGCTGAGACGTTTAATGCCGCCCAGCAGCACTGTGCCGCCGTCAGGCACGCTCACCGTAGTGGTTACCGTGGTGAACGAGAAGGTCGGGAGCTGCACCGTGGTGCCGGAGCGAGTCGTCGAGTTGTCATCGTTCAACGTCCGTCCCGGGTTTGTCGGATCGACCACCGCGGTGCCGGTGTTGGTCGTGGTCGTTCCCGTAAAGGTGAACTCTTCCACGTCGCCAATCTGGCTGAAGAAGGGGACCAGTGTCAGGCGGACGAAGCGGCGGTCGGCCGAGACGACAGCTTGCACACTCATCGAAGTCCCTTCGCTCAGCACCGTGATCACCGGTTGGTGAGCCGCGGCGAAGTCGCCGACGACCGGCACCACGCTGGTCACGAACGGCTTTTGCGACGTATCCGAGACCACCGCTTGTTGACCGTTGAACAACGTCACCTTCGGAGCTTGCAGCACGTTGGTGCGGGTGTCGCCGGAGGCGGCTTGCAGCAGGAAGTAGACTTCAATATCGCTGAGGATAGCGAAGCCGAAGTTGGCGGCGGTCGAGGGATCGAATCCGCCGAACTGAGGAATCGCGGTCGCAAAGCTATTCTGCCGGAACTGCACGTCCCGATCGTTCGTGAGCTGGCCGGTGGGATCAAGACCGACAACCATGCTGGGCCCCGTGTCGTCCGGCAGAATCGGAATCCCGCCGGTGTTGTCGTCGATGTTGAAGTCGAAGTCGACGCCGATCCGCTCGAAGAAGTTGTCGTTGAGCGTAATGAAGCGCACTTCAATCGTCACTTGCAAGTCTTGCAAGCGGCGGAGTTGTTCCAGTAGATCGCCGATGTCCTTATGGACTTCTTCCGTCTGGCTGACGACGATGCTGAGGTTGGTCGGGAAGGGCGCGATGGTTCCTTCGCCGGTGCCGCCCCCTTCTTTCCACGAATCGGGATGGACGGTGGAGGTAATCAGGTCGATCAGCGAATCGAAGTCCGCCGCGGCCGCTCCACCCAAGCTGCCGGGACCGCTCATGACCTGATCGGGACGGCCGCCGCCGAACGAACCGCTGCCGCCCATCTGGCCCAGGGCCAGGGGATTGATCGCCGTTGGGCCTTGGGCCGAAGCGAGCGTCATGGGAGCACTTCCGGAAGCCGCGAACGCTCCGCCGTAACCCAACGTGTTATGGGCTTCGCGAATGGCGCCCGGCAGGCCCATGTTGTAGCTCGGCGTGAAGTTTGGAATCGGAATCACGAGGTCGCCGACGTTGTAAACCACTCGCACCAGGTTCGATTGGCTCGCCTGTTTGCTTGTGACCTTGAGGACTTCGTTCTGAATCACATAGGCCATGCGGAGCTGATCGAGGATCAAGTCGAGCGCGCTGCGGAGGGAGATCGGCGTCGCCAGGTTCAAGTTGACCGGCGTGTTGCTATCGATCCCTTCCGCGTGCATTCCCTGCGGATCGAGATAGATGTTGATGTTGGCCATCTTGCCGAGCGTGTCCATCACTTCCGCGAGCGGGCGATTGACGAAGTTGACCTCCACCGGCTTATCAAGCGAGGCTTGGATGGCCAGTTCGGTCGGGGTGTACTTGCGGCGAGTTTGCTCCAGCAGCGTCATGCGACGCTTGGTCAAGTCGCCCCAGATTTTCGTGTTGAACGTAATCGGTTCGTTGTCGTTGTAGGGGGTGCTGGAATCTTCGACGCTCCCCAAAGCCGCCAACACGCCCGCCTCTTTCCGCTCCCGAATCGCCATTTGGGCGGCGTATTCGCGGGCGAACTTCGATTGCCACACCATGTTGACCACCACGCCTTCCTCAGGCGCGATTTCACGCGCCCGCTTGGCGATAACTTCGGCTTCGTGGTAGCGTTGCTCTTTCATCAGCGAGTTGAACTCCTCGACGAGCTCGGCCAGCTTGGTTTGCGTGGCGACCAGCCGTTCGCTTTCGAGTTCGATGCCGTCTCGCACGCGGCGATTGGCCTTATCGAGATCGATTTGCACCCGGTTCTCTTCCAAATAGCGCTCCATATCGCCAATCTTGCGATCGACGAAGACCAGGAGTTGCTTGCGCGAAGGGCCGTCGAGTTCCGCGGCGTTCACGCGCTCGCGGAGCGTGCGGAGGCGATCCAGAGCCCGCTCGGGATCGGTCGTCGCCAGGCGTTCTACTTCTTTGTCTTCCGCCTGAATCTCCTTGAGAATCTTCTGGCGAAGAACGTCTGTCTTTTGATCGACCTGGGCCAGCGGCGAGGCGTTGCCGGTCGGCAGCGGCTCGGGACGCGGGGCGTCAAGCGCGAGGAGTTTGTCCTTGAGTTGGCTGCGTAGCGCCGGCTCGAGTTGGGCGTTGAACTTCCACGCCTGCTTGAAATGCTGATGAGCCGTTTCGCGGTCGCCGGCGGTGAAGGCTTTCATCCCGGCTTCGTAGTATTGCAAGCCTGCGGTGTCCAGATCGCCGTTGAAGACCGAACGCTCGCGAGCGTCTTCGGCGGCGGACGCGGCCATGTTCCGCGAGGGATCGTTGGACGGGTCATACACGCCAGGCTGCACGGCGTATTCGCCCCGTTCGTTGAAGTTCGGGTTCTGAATGATATTGCCCGCCTGCATCACTTGTGGACCACCTTGACGCAAATTGAGCGCCCGGCTGGTATCGAGCACGAGTTGCCAGGGGCGCATTTCTTCGCCGCTGAACTCCGTTTCCGGCACCCGCAGATTCTGGGCTTCCAGCGCCATGCGGTGCGCCACTTCAACATCCCCCCGATCCAAAGCCAGGCGAGCGTTGGCCATCAGACGGAGCGCTTCCTGTTTGACAGGACTAGGCGCGGACGCAGCTTGCGGCGCCGGCAAACGGCGCGGCGATGTTGGCATCGCGAGCGCCCGCGGTTCAGCCGCTTGCGATTCAGCCGCGGCAGGGCGATTCTGCAAGGCGGCAATGTGGCCTAGCAGTTGATCAGGCGTCCGTTCGTTACTGCCGTAGCGAACGTTGAGCCCCTTGGCCTGCTGCGCAAGTTGCTCGGCCTCGCCATACAATTGATAACGCAGCAGTCCCTCGGATTGCTCCATCAGGAACTGGGCGTAGGCTTGCGAGAATTGGGCCGGATCAGTTCCCGGACGGGGACCCGCCGAGAGCTGGTTCGACTTCTGAATGAGCGCGTCGATCGCATCCGGCGAGTCGCCTTGATGCGCGATCACCCCTTGCGCCCGAGCTTGCTTCGCAAGTTCGGCGGCGCCGCGGACATTTCCGGCAGCGACAGCCTTGCGGGCTTCAGCGAGGATGCGAGCGGCGCCCAAGGTGTTGTTCTGAATAACCTGCGGACCGCCGCGCGTGAGCGGGTTCGTATCCGGTTGAATTTGATCCAGGCTCGTGATGGCCGTGCGGGGCATCGCATCGGGTTCATAGCTGGGGACGCGCGTCGCGAGATCCCGTTCGCCTTCGGGAGCGAAGTGGGAATCGAACCGAGGGGCCGCGGCGGCCGTTAAGCGGTTCGCATCGACGCCGGCGCGACGCAGTTCGTCGGCCAGCGACTGGGGGGAATATTCCCCTGGACCGAACGTCGCTTGTTCGGCGGTCGCTTTTTGCTGCCAGGCGATGGCGCCGGGAATATCGCGAGCGGCCAACGCTTGGCGGCCATTCTCGAGGTACTTCACAGCTTTGCTCTTGTTGTCGCTCGTGAGCCGGTCGAGCGTTCCTTCGCCGGCACGGGCCGCGAACGGATCTTGAGGCGCCTTCTCCGCGCTGACGCCTCGGGCGCTCGCTGAGGAGCTGCCGGGCCAGGCCGAGAAACGGCTCGAAGGCGTGCGCGGCTCGTTTTGGCTGCGCAATTTTTCGAGATCGCGACGCGCCTTCTCCGGCGAGTCCTTGCCGATCAAGCCGCCAGCCCAGAGCGAATCACGCTGGGTGGGATGTTTTTCGGCTTCCGCAATGAAGCGTTCCGCCTCGTCCAGCTTCCCGGCCGACATCGCGTCGCGGGCTTTGGTGAGGTTATCCGCTTCTAAATCCGTTGCTGTGGGGGCCAA
>CAUJKE010000151.1 GCA_963205385.1 Planctomycetota bacterium
TCGCCGAGATGATCGCGGCGGCACGCAAGTCCGACAGCAAGGGAGGCTCCCCCAGCGAGCCTACTCCTCCGTCAGAGGCTGCGCCTGTGGATGAAGCAGTGGCCAGTGAAGCCGCTGCGCCGGAGAGTGCCGCAACATCGCCTGCGGCGGCTGCAGCATCGCCGGCTGCAGCATCGCCGGCCGGGTCCGCTCCTGTTCCTAAAGACCCCAAGAAGATGTCGGTCGCCGAAATGATCGCGGCGGCCAAGGCGGAGAAAGCGGCCGGCGCGAAGCCAGCGCCCGCCGCCGCGAAGCCGGCAGCGGCGGCCAAGCCGGCCGCTGTCTTGAAACCTGCTGCCGCGGCCAAGCCCGCAGCAGCGGCGAAGCCGGCCCCCTCAGGAAAAGACACGGCCAGCATTCTGGCGGCGGCACGAAAATCGTCACAGCCGGGGCCGGTTTCCAAAGCGGAAGTCGCGGCGGAAAAAGCTCCCGCCGGTAAAAAAAAGCTGGAAGTCCCCCCGATGCCGGTGAAGCCGGCGTACGCTCGCCCGCCCGCTCCCGCTGCGCGTGCGACAGCCACGGCGGCAGCGCAGGATCGGCGTGGTTTTTTCGCTAGCGCGATGGGGATTTTCTTTGGCTCAACGCTCGCCGTCGGGTTCACGACCTTAGCGGCGACGAACTTGTTGTGGGTGCTGGGCATTGCTCGCTTCATGTTTCCCAATGTGCTGATCGAGCCGCCGACCCGCTTTAAGGTTGGCTTTAGGGACGACTTTGCTCCGGGGCAGGTCTCCGAAAAGTTCAAGGCTCAGTTCGGCGTCTGGATCGTGCGGTATGAGTTTGAAGGTCAGCCGATGATTTTCGCCCTCAAAACTGTCTGCACGCATCTCGGCTGCACGCCCAACTGGCTCGAAGGCGAACAAAAATTCAAATGCCCCTGTCATGGCAGCGGTTTTTATAAAGACGGCATCAATTTCGAGGGTCCGGCCCCACGCCCGCTCGAACGCTACGCGATCGCGGAGGTGGACGGGATGCTGGAAGTCGACAAGAGTGCGACGTTCCATGAAGAAACGGGGCAGTGGTCGGATCCCGCTTCGTTTGTGCCGGTGTAATGTGTGGTTGAATTCGGGGCGAACCGTCCTTCGTGCGGGCGCTTTAACAGTTTGTTCAAGTGGTAGCTTGCTATGCCTCCCATTGGCGAAATGATTCGTGAGTCGCAGATTTGGAAGAGTATCTTCCGTCACCCCATGCCGACAGACCGTCGGAACCGTATCGTGGTGATGCTGACGAACTTCTTCTTGCACTTGCACCCTGTCTCCATCAAGAAGCAGGGGATCGCGCTGAGCTATACCTGGTGTATGGGGGGCGTGACCTTCTTTCTGTTTCTGGTGGAAACGGTCACCGGCGTGTTGTTGATGTTCTACTACCGGCCCACGCTGGAGTGGGCGTACAACGACATTCTCGCGCTGCGTGATGTCACCTCGCTCGGCATTTTGCGGGAGATACATCGCTGGGGCGCGCACGCGATGGTCATCACGGTCTGGCTGCACATGTATCGCGTGTTTCTCACGGGAAGTTACAAACCGCCCCGCGAGTTCAACTGGGTCATCGGCGTGATCCTGCTCTTGCTCACGCTGCTGCTCTCCTTTACCGGTTATCTGCTGCCGTGGGATCAATTGGCCATTTGGGCCATCACGGTCGGTTCGAATATGGCGCGGGCGACTCCCGTGTTGGGCTATGAAGGGCCTGGTGCTCCGCTCCTCTCGGTCGACGGCCTCGACATGATCACCAGCGCCTCAGATGCTCGCTTTGGTCTCTTGGGCGCTCGGTTCGTCGGTGAAGAAACGCTCAATCGCTTTTATGTACTGCACTGCGTGGCGATTCCGCTGGGCGTGTCGCTGCTGTTGGCGATTCACTTCTGGCGCGTGCGCAAGGACGGCGGCATTAGCGGGCCTTTGTAAATCTTGAACTGTAGTGTTGAACTGTAAGTGTTGATCGGTGGAAGACTAAATAGCACGACTCCGGCCTGCTAGCCGGATCCTTTTGCGGCGAACTTGCCATGCATGGACACGTTGATTACGCGACCTTCTTACACCAGATTTCTGGGTTCTTAGGCAGCTATTATTTGATCTTGGCGCTGATGAACGCTATTTTGGCGTTCTATTTGTGGAACTCCGGCAAAGCCACGACGTTGTTTCGGGTCGCTGGCTTTCCGTTTACTACCGCCACGCTCTGGCTGCTCGTCGCTGTCGCCTTCACGATCATCTCGCCTCTGGCGATGAGCGGCGACGCGCGGTGGGTGGTGTTCATCTCGATCCCGCAACCGCTGCGAGACTTCTCCAACTGGCTACTCGGCCCCGTGGTGTATAGCGTCGGCGGGTTGGTGCTGTTTGTGGTGCTGTTTCTGGGACGCAAATTCTTCGTTAAGCCGATGGTCGCCTGGACCATCCTGATCCTGGCGATGCTCTTTATGGGCCTCGCCATGACCGACCCCAACTTCGCGGAAATCGTCACCAAACCGGACAACGTCCCGATCGTGGGGCTGATCTTCCTCTTGGGCTTCTTCACCTGGCTCGCCACCGCGAAAGCGGTCGAAAACGATGAGCGAGCCAGGCAAGGCTTGCCCCCCACAGAGAAACTCGACGATGAGAAGGTTCTGGTCTGGCCTGACCTTGTCTACACAGAATTGATCTGCATGGTCGCGGTCACCGCGCTGTTGCTGTTTTGGGGGCTGATGCTGCAAGCGCCCTTGGAGGAGCCCGCGAGTTCCGTGAAGACGCCCAATCCGTCGAAAGCGCCGTGGTATTTTCTGGGACTCCAGGAAATGCTCGTCTACTACGATCCCTGGATGGCTGGCGTAGTGCTGCCGAGCATGGTCGTGTTTGGGCTGATGGCCATTCCCTACCTCGACTTCAACAAGCAAGGCAACGGTTACTACACCATCGAGCAGCGCAAGTTCGCGTACATCATGTTTCAGTTCGGCTTTTTCCTCTTGTGGATCATGCTCATCATCATGGGCACCTTCCTGCGCGGGCCCAATTGGAACTTCTTTGGCCTCTTCGAAACTTGGGATCCGCATAAGGTCGAAGCGCTCAACAACGTTAATCTCTCGGAATACTTCTGGGTGAAAATGCTGAACATGCCCCTGCCGCGCCCCAGCCCCACGGATGGCGCACTGCGCTCGTTCTTCACGTATATCCTGCGGGAATTGCCCGGCATTGTCTTGCTTGTGGGTTACTTCACGGTGATTCCGCCGGCGCTAGTGCTGTTCAGCAAGTTCTTTCGCGAACTGTTTTTGAAAATGGGTTTCGTGCGTTACATGGTGCTCAACAATTTGTTGCTCATGATGATGCTGCTCCCGCTCAAAATGGTGCTGCGGTGGTCGCCGCTGAACCTCAAGTATTTCATTGCCTATCCCGAATTCTTGCTTAATTTCTAGCCAGTGACGGCGCGTCGGCGCGCGAGATTTCAAGTTTGACAATTGTCTTCGTAAAGCATCGCCTAGCCCGGCGGAGAAGCCTATAAAATGCCAGCCACAGAACAGACCTGGTACGACCAGAACCGCCTCCACTTATTGTTCGCCATCAGTGGGACGATCCTGTTTATTGCCACCGTATGGATGCTCCTCGCGGACCACAACCGCGAGTGGAAAGTCCAGCAAAGCCAGGCTCGCAATGTGCTGCTCACGGCTGATCGTTGGAAGGAAGAGCATCTCGCGACGGCCGAAACCGAGCAAAAACATGCGGAGCTGCAAAGCGCCTTGTTGACCGCCCAATCGCAGCCGATCGCTGACGAGTTGCTGCAGCGCTTTGAGCAGGAAGTTCGCGATTACTGGGTCATTCGCTATCAATTCGAGAATCCAGATGCCAGCGCCGAGAGCGCCCCGCAGCCGGATTTTGCGCGCGTCGACAAGTTGCACGAAGAACTACAGACCTTAGCCGCCACCGCGGCCGAGTTGCGGAGCAAGGCGACGACGGCGCAGGCAGAGTTAACGCAAGCCGAGACCGAAGCGGCCGATGCGCTCGTCAAATCCACCGACGCGGAGAAGGCTGCCGCAGCCGCCGGCGAAGCGGAAAAGGCAGCAGCCCAAGCGGCCGCCACCGCCGCCAAGGAAGCCTCGGACATCCAGTCCGCCGCCATCGCGGAGTTGCGTCAAGCCGCCGCGGCCGCTTCAAAGGCAGCCATGCAAGCCGAACTCAAGGCAGGCACGGTTCGGCAGAAACTGTTGGACGAGCTCAACCGCGAATTCGTTGCCAAGGTTCGCTTTCAAGAGAACCGGCTATTGGGCGATCGCAAGTTCACGAATGCCAACCTCGACAAAGCCAAGGCCGATGAAGGCCTCGCGGTGCGGGATGGCCGCTCGCCTGACGTTCTCAACGAACTCGAGCAAAAGATCAAATCGCTCGAAGGCCAGGTCCACGCGCTGACGCTCCGCTATCAAGCCGCCGCCGATCATCGCAAAGCGCTCGATAGCCTGGTAGACAAGATGACCGCGGACGAGGCGGGTATTCAAGAGAAGATCGAAGCTTCGCGTTCGAATCTCGTCCAATTGCAAAAGGGGATCGAGAAACGTCGCTCGACCTATGTGGTGTGGTGGGGCCCAGGCGGTTTACTGCCTGCCCCCGGCAAGAAATGGCTGGAAGCGCCGATTCTCAGCGCGTTCAATTCGCCGCTCAAGATTGAGAATCTTTGGAGCGACGATCTCACGATTGACTACAACTTTCAGAATGTGAAGCGCTACGACCGTTGCACGACTTGCCATCAGATGATGGAGAAGTCACGCCCCGGTCAGCCTGGCGAGGCGGAATATGTTCTGGAGCGCCATCTGACGCTCGTGCTGACGCCGCCAGACCCCGAGAAATATGCGGAGTTGAAGCAGGCCGCCGCCGACGCTAAGCGCGAGCTTACCGTCGAAGAAGTATTTGGACTCTCGCTAGCGGCCGATGGGCTGATCGATGCCAACGCGATTTCGGTCACGCATGTCGTTGACGCCAGCCTGGCCGCACAGGCTCGTCTGCAGTGGAACCCCGAGTGGACGGCGCCTAAGGATGGCGCCGCCATTCGCAGTTCGCTGCTCATGACCTCAACCGCGTCGCAACCACGCTACGCGCTTGAAGAGCCGAACAACCCGTTTGCGCCGTCGCCGGGGCTGTTCGTAGGCGATGTATTCGTCGACGTCGATGGGAATGTCGTTCGCACGCTTGGGGAAGCCCAACGGTTCGTGCTTGATGGGGCCGCGTCGAATCGCCCGGTCTACATTCGCGTCCGCCGTGGGTTGCCGAATCCCTACACCAGCCACCCCCGTCTCGACTTATTTGTCGGCTCGCTGAGTCCGCACAAGATGCAGGAATTCGGCTGCACCATTTGCCACGAAGGGCAGGGGAGCGCCACGGCGTTCAAGTGGTCTGGGCATACGCCTGACACGCTCACCCAGATGAAGGAATGGGTGCGCGACTACAGTTGGTTCGATAATCACCACTGGATCTATCCGATGAATGCCAACCGCTTCACGGAAGCGAGTTGCATCAAGTGCCATCACGAAGTCGTCGATCTCGAGCCGAGCGAGCGTTTCCCAGAACCGCCGGCGCCCAAGGTGGTGCATGGCTATAACCTGATTCGCAAATATGGTTGCTACGGCTGCCATGAAATCAACGGCTACGACGGTGCGAAGCGGATTGGACCGGACCTGCGTTTGGAGCCGATGACGTTCGCCGCCGCGCAGCAACTGAAAGCCGATCCGAGCTTCGAGGCGGGGCTCTCGGCGGACGAGAAGGATTGGGTGGAAGCGTTAATTCAAGACCCCACCCGCGAGCGCGAGCGCAACCTGCTGTTTGAACTCCTCGACGGCGACGAAGCGCGCGAGCGCGGCCTCACCGAGACATCGTATGGCCTGGCTTCCTTGTTCAAGGATATCGAGGCGCCAGGCGACCTGCGTAAGCCAGGGCCGAGCCTGCGGTTTAGCAAGGAGAAACTGGACCTTGCGTTCATGTACGACTGGATCGCGAACCCCCAGCATTTCCGCCCCAGCACGCGGATGCCGCGAGTGTTCGGCTTGTGGCAGCACCTGCAAAACAGCGAAGGGCTTCATGCCGCGGAAGAGTTTGAACCGGTCGAAGTTCTCGGCATCAGCACGTACCTGCTTTCAAGCAGCCAGCGATTTGATTATGTAGAACCGCCAGCGGAGGTTACCGTCGCGCCGAGCGCCGAGCGGGGCAAGGAGCAGTTCCAAACGCGCGGTTGCATCGCGTGCCACAGTCGCGGTGACTTTGCCGATGCTGAAGCTTTTCGTGACCCCGACACGATTGTGCAAGGGCCCGACTTAACGAACATCGCCGCGAAGTTCGATCCCCAGCGCAATCCCGATGGACCGAAGTGGCTGTATAGCTGGATCAAGCACCCACAGCGTTATCATGTGCGCACGCTGATGCCGGATCTGTTCCTCGACCCGATCGAAGTCGTGGTGCCGGACGAAGAGGGGGCCGCGGCGGAAGCAGGCGGCGAAGCGCCCAAGCCCAAGAAGATTCTCACCGATCCAGTCGCGGACATCGTGGCCTATCTGATGGCCCCCGGAGAGGAAGGCGTTCAGCCTTGGGAACCGATCGATCCCCAACCGGACCACATATCCGCCGAAGAGCAAGCGGCGATTGACGAGCTGTTGCTCCAGTATTTGACCGACGCCTTTTCCATCCGCACGGCGGAGGTCTACGTCAAGACCGGCATTCCCGCGTCCCGCGCGAGCGAACTCAAGTCGCTTGAGCAAGAGTTGCTGGTTGAGCCGGGACAGCAGTTGACCGAAGCGCAAAAGCTCAACTACATCGGCCGCAAGTCGATTGCCAAGTATGGCTGCTACGGCTGTCACGATATCCCCGGCTTCGAGGACGCGAAGCCGTCCGGCACCAGCCTCAACGATTGGGGACGAAAAGAGCCGGCCAAGCTCGCCTTCGAGCATATCGTGCAATACATCGAGCACGGGCATCACGGCGGGCACGCGGCGGAAACTGCCGAAGCTGGCCACGCTGCCCAAGAGCACGCGCCTAGTCCAGCGCAGCAGTCCGGCGTCGGCGTGCCTGCGGGGCCCGCCGATCCGTTGCCGGATTATTTCGAACACCAGATTTTAAGCGGCAATCGCATCGGCTTCTTGTACCAGAAACTCCGTGAACCACGCAGCTACGATTTTCTCAAGACGGAAAACAAGAAGTACAACGAACGCCTCCGCATGCCGCAGTTCCCGTTCAACGAGCAGGAGCGGGAAGCGGTGATGACGTTCGTTCTGGGGCTGGTCGCTGATCCGCCGGCGCCGAAGTACGTCTACCAACCGAATGAACGCCGTCAAGCTATCATCCAAGGCGAAAAGGTACTGGAGAAGTACAACTGCCAAAGCTGCCATATTTTGAATATGGATCAATACACGCTCGCTTTTCCGCCGGAGTATTTCGGTCAGCAGATGAGCGAGGACGACAAACTGACGATCTTCCCGTTTTTGCTACCGCATGTACTCCCAGAAATGCGCAAGGCATCGGAGACGGCCAATCGTCGAGGATTGCACCAAAGCGAAATTTCAGTCATGCCGCGGATTAGCAACGACGGCAAGCCGTACCTTACGGACGACGAAGGGGACGAGCTCGATCCAGAGAGCGAGTACGATCCCACGAAAGTCTTGCTGTACCTCGACCTGTGGGATAATACGGTGCTTAGCGGGCACTCATACATGATGGGCTCGAACTCGCTGATTGCTCCCCGGACGATGGTCGCGGGGCATCGCGCGGCCAGCGGCGGTTTTCTCACGCGCTACTTGTTGCCTGTGGTGACGCAGATCGAGGCGAACACTTCCGGTGGCGATACCAAGGGGCAAGAGGCGATGGCCTGGTTGCCGCCGCCGCTAATTGGCGAAGGGCGCAAGGTCCAGTCGGACTGGTTGCACCAGTTCCTGTTGGAGCCGTACAAGATTCGCCCGGCCGTGTATTTGCGCATGCCGAAGTTTAATATGTCGCCTGAAGAAGCGACGAAGCTCGCCGCGTATTTCGCGGCCGTGGATCACGCGGAGTATCCGTACACCTTCAGCCAGCGGCAGCGGTCAACGTACCTCGAGCGCGAGGAGGCGAGTTATCAAGATCGTCTCCAGCGAATGGCCCAAGATGCCGCAGGTGAAGCAGCGCCCAGGTCGCGGTTCGACGACGCGATGAAGATTGTGGTTTCCAACGATTATTGCGTGAAGTGCCATATCGTCGGCGACTTCGTCCCGACTTCGTCGCCCCAAGCGATGGGGCCTGATTTGGCGGACGTATATCGACGACTCCGTCCTGGCTATGTGCGGGACTGGATCGCCAATCCCAAGACCAAGTTGCCATATACGGCGATGCCAGTGAACATCCCCTTCAATGCGGATGCACCGCACCTGGGTGGGGTGGACCAAGAGAAATACTACCACGGGACGAGCATTGAGCAGTTGGATGCGTTAGTTGACCTTTTGATGAATTTTGATGTTTACTCGCTGGGCAAGACGCGCGTCGCCGATCAGGTGCCCGCGCCAGGCCAGGCCACCGAAGCCGCGCCGGCTACGGAGCCAACCAGCGCAGACGAACCTGCGAGCGAAGCGACTGCGACCACGCCGAATGAATAGAGTTCGGCGGACGCGGCCGTCCGTAGCCGCCATGTCATTTTTGGTAAAGCGGCGAGTGTGATAGGCCAGAACGGGAAAGACGGATATACTAGTAAGCTCGCCTGTTTTGGTTCTAAGAGCGTTATAGAACCGAATCCAGGTTGTCAGGCAAAATGCGCTGGCAGCCTCACATTCATTGCTTGCCTGACCATCGGCCCGCGACGGGGCCGAGCGGTGCAAGCCTAGCTAGGAGTTACCTCCATGAGAAAGACAGTCATTTTGGCCATCGCCGCGGCGATCGTCATGTTCGCCGCGCCCAGCGCGGACGCCCAAGGTTGGGGCAATCTTAAAGGCAAGTTTGTGTTTGAAGGGACGGCGCCAGAAGCCCAGAAGCTGGTCATCAATAAGGATGTCCAGGTTTGCGGCAACCACGGGTTGGTCGATGAATCGTTACTGGTTGACAAGAATGGCGGCATCGCGAATGTCGTCGTCGCGCTCTATCTCAAGCCGGGCGCCAAGGGACCGGCGGTGCACGAAAGTTACAAAGATTCCGCCAAGAGCGATGTGGTTCTCGACAATCATAACTGCCGATTCTCGCCCCACGTGACTATCTTGCGGACCTCGCAACCGTTGATCGTCAAAAACAGCGATTCGGTGGGCCATAACACCAAGGCGGATTTGCTCAAGAACAAGCCGTTCAACGATTTGATCCCCGCAGGGGGCTCCCTCACGAAGAGTTTGACGTCCGAAGAAATCCTGCCGATGCAAGTCAGTTGCTCGATTCATCCTTGGATGCGTGGCTACCTCGTGGTGCGGGATGACCCGTACATGGTGGTCAGCGCGGAAGACGGCACGTTCGAGATCAAGAACATTCCCGCCGGTAAGCACACGTTCCGCGCGTGGCAAGAAAGCGCTGGTTATGTGCAAAAAGTGAAGTTGAACGGCAAGGCCACCGACTGGGCCAAGGGCCGCTTTGACGTGGAAATTAAGAATGGGGCGGATGTCGATCTCGGCGAGATCAAGATTCCAGCCGCTAGTTTCAAATAGTCCGCGCAAACACGGCGACGCCTGCTTGCCCCAACGTGCGGCAAGCAGGTATCGCTCGTTCATTGAACTACAAGGGTAGCTGGTAGATGAAGTACCGTGGAATGAAATTCTCAGGACCGCTGTTGGCGTGTGCGCTAGGAGTGGTCTGTGCAACAGGTTGTGGATCGAGCCTCCCCGCCGACCATCCGCCCAATATGGAACATGCGCTCGCCATTCGAGAAGCGATTGATGCCGGCGCGGTCAGCAGCGGCGCGACCGCTGAGGTTGCCGTGGAACCGACCGGATGGGCGACCCTCTCGGGCACGTTCAAGCTTGTCGGCCCGCCCCCGGGTCCTGAACAACTGGACGTGAAGGGAGACGACCTGGCCGTTTGCGCCCCCGGTGGCAAGGCGGTCTTTGTCGAACACGTGCAAGCTGGTCCCAATGGCGGCTTGAAGAATGTGCTGTTGTTCCTCACCACCTACGAGGCCAACAACCCCGCTTGGGAACATCCGAGCTATGAAGCCGCCAAGACGGCGACGCTGACCGATCGTCCCTTTGACCAAAAGAGTTGCTTGTTCCTGGAGCGAATCTACGCCCTACGGTCAACGCAAACCGCGCCGCTGGCGAACAGCGATCCCGTCGGCCACAACGCGAACATCCAACCGACCCGCGGCGCCAAGCCGGCAAACATTTCGATTCCCGCCAATCAAACCGTCGCCTACTCGCCAGGCGGCGAGTCGCCGGAGCCGTTTCCCGTCACCTGCTCCATTCATCCCTGGATGAAAGCCTGGATGATCAGCCGGAACAATCCCTACTTCGTGGTAACCGGTGATGATGGAACGTTCAAGCTCGAGAACCTGCCGGCGGGTGAGGGGCTGAAGCTGGAGTTTCGGGTGTGGCACGAAAGCTGTGGCTTTATCGAAGACGTCTCGCTCAACGGCACGCCGGTGACGTGGAAGAAGGGTCGATTCGAAATGGAACTCGCCCCCGACGCCAAGCAATCGCTGGAAGTCGTGATTGACGGAGCGGTATTCAATAAGTAGTGGGCACTTAGCTCATCGGATAGTTACATCGCGGGCCGTTTGCTCGCAGGCAAATGCTGAGTCAGGTTTTGAAACGCTCGCCTTGGGGTGACGGACCAACGCACATGAAAAGTTTTTGGCATAGTCGATTCGAAGTTGCCGTGGTGGTGGTCGGAGTGCTGTTGCTGTCGGCAAGCGGCGGTTGCGGCGCTCCGGTCGCAAAGTTTGAATCCAATCGCGCGTACGCGATTAATCAAGAAGTCAGTTTGGATGCCAAACTCAGTCCCCAGCGGATGCAGG
>CAUJKE010000152.1 GCA_963205385.1 Planctomycetota bacterium
CGGTGACTCACAACAGCGACGACGTGCTCCACTATTTAGACCTGGCGGTGAGCGTCGCGGAGAAGCGGTGTCGCGTGGCCGAGTTGCTCGCGGACGCGCGCGTTCGGGCGAAGAAGCGGCGATGCGGGTAGTCGGCGCGAGGAGCGTTGCATCGCGAGGGGACAGGCGGAGAGACTGATTCACCATCCGCACGAGGCGGATTGGGTCTCGGGACGGAGTTAGATCCCCGGCGATGGGGGAGGTGGGGTAGGAATTGCGCAACAAGTCTGTCCCTTGTTGCCTTTTCTCGACGATGGTATAAGAATTGTTTCTCCAGTTCCCTCGATTGACCAGAGGAGCGGGCCGTACGATTTGGCCGGCCTGCAACAGAGGATTTACGGCTATGAAAGACGGTATTCACCCCAAGTACGTGGAAGCGAGCGTGACCTGCGCTTGCGGTAACTCATTCAAGACGCGGGCGACCCGTCCGGAGTTGAAGGTCGATATTTGCTCGGCCTGCCATCCGTTTTACACAGGCCGCTTGAAGTACGTCGATACGGCCGGCCGGATCGAGAAGTTTCAGAATAAGTTTGCCGCAGGCACTTATGCCAGCTTGAGCAAGCCCAAGAAGAAGCCGGTCAAAGCTCCCGCCGAAAATTAGCTACGGCTGCGCACATTTCGTCGCACGTTGTTGGACGTCCGGGCGACGTTCTCCTGCCGCAGCCTTCTTTATTGCGTCGTAGTCAGAGCAGCCCGGCGGGTGAGATCACACCAGGCTTAAGGGTTGGACTATGCGCAAGATGCTGGAAGAAAAGCTGGGACGTTTTGAAATGCTGGAACGGCAAATGGCCGATCCAGAGGTGCTTGCCGATTCGAGCAAGATGGCAAACATCATGCGCGAGCATGGCTCGATCGCGCGCTTGGCGACGAAGTATCGCCGCTTCAAGGATGTCGTGCGCCAATGCCGGGAGTTGCAAGAGATGCTCGACTCCCACGATGCCGATTCGCAAGAGTTGGCGGAAGCGGAGCTCCCCGTTCTTAAACAAGAGCGCGAGAAGCTGTGGGACGAACTGCTCGCGATGACCATTGGCGGCGAGGATGCCAACCGGGCCCGCTGCGTGCTGGAAATTCGGGCCGGCACCGGCGGCGACGAAGCCGCGCTGTTCGCCTATGACCTCTACATGATGTACAAGCATTATGCGGAGTCCAAAGGCTGGAAGATGGAAGTCATGGATGCGAGTCCGACGGAGCTAGGGGGCTTCAAGGATCTCGTTCTGGCCGTGCAAGGCGAAGGTTGCTATCAAGAGCTGGCTTACGAGTCGGGCGGGCATCGCGTGCAGCGCGTGCCTGAGACGGAGACCAAGGGACGGATTCACACTTCGGCGGCGACCGTAGCCGTGATGGCTGAACCGGAAGATGTCGAAGTCGATTTGAAGCCGGACGATTATCGCTTGGATAAATTCTGCGCGAGCGGTCCCGGCGGGCAGCACGTGAACAAGACGGAATCGGCCGTGCGGCTGACACACTTCGAGACCGGCATTGTGGTGCAATGTCAGGACGAAAAAAGCCAGCACAAGAACCTCGCCAAAGCGATGCGCGTGCTCAAGTCGAAGTTGTACGACCACTATCGCCAGCAGGAAGACGCGAAGCGGGCGGCGGACCGCAAGACGCTCATCGGCTCCGGCGATCGGAGCCAGCGGATTCGGACATACAACTTCCCCGAGAATCGCCTGACCGATCACCGGATCGGGCTTACGCTGTACAAGCTCGATCAAATCATCGCCGGACACATGCAGCCTGTGACCGACGCGCTGATCGATCACGATCGGCAAGCGCTGCGGGAACAGATGGGTTCGCTGGATTGAGTAGTCGTCACGCGCCGCGTGAAGTAATTCAACTCGCGGAGCGAGATGCCAACCCTGCCGCCAACGATAAGGAACTGCCATGTCGGCTGACGAACCGTGGACGATTAAACGCCTGCTGACGTGGACGACCGAGTATCTCACCAAACATGCAGCGGACTCGCCGCGCCTGGAGGCGGAGATCCTCTTGGCCGAAGCGCGGGGCTGCGAACGGATTCAACTCTATACCGCGTTTGACGACGTGGTGGATGACGACGTGCGGACGAAGTTTCGGGCGCTCGTCAAGCGCCGCGGTGAAGGGACGCCGGTTGCGTATCTCGTTGGCCGCAAGGAATTTTACTCGCTAATGCTGAAGGTGACGCCGGACGTGCTGATCCCGCGTCCTGAGACGGAACACGCCGTGATCGCGGTGCTGGACTTGCTCAAAGCGCGACCCGCGAGCGACACGCCGCCCGCGGTGATCGATATCGCGACCGGGAGCGGTTGCATCGCGATCGCGGTGGCGAAGCATGCGGCGACGGCGCAAGTCACCGCGACGGATATCAGCCCGGCAGCACTGGCGGTGGCGAGAGAGAACGCCGGCGCGCACCAGGTCGCCGAGCGGATCGTCTTCATCGAAAGCGATCTGTTCGCGGAAGTTCCCACGACGAAGCCGTTCGACATCGTCGTCAGCAACCCGCCGTACGTGCTCGAATCCGAATGGGCCGAGCTCGTTCCCTGCGTCAAGGACTTCGAGCCCAAGCTCGCGATCGTCGGCGGGAAGACGGGGCTGGAGATCACGTCCCGCCTCATCACCGACGCTGCCGAGCGCCTCCGTGGCGGCGGTTGGCTGGTGATGGAGATTCATTCCGGCTTGGAAAAAGAGACGCACGCGCTGCTGACCGAGGACGGCCGATATGAGAAGATTTCGACGGTCAAGGATTTGGCGCAATTGCCGCGGATTGTGCAGGCCCGGCGCAAGACTTCGTAAGGGAAGCGGACGTGTGCAACGCCTGCGGTGTGGATATTCGCAACTTGTGAATCCGCACGCACCGCGGGCATTTGGATTTGTGGCGGATGTCGACATTCGAATTTGGGATTTCCTTGGGATTTGGTGCTTGAGATTTGGAATTTCGCCTCAATGCACGACACTCCACACACGAACCTCTCCAGCCCGGCAAGCGTCCTAGTTCCACGCGTAATTCCTTACTAAAATATTGGATTCCCTCCAGCCTACCTCTCGCCTCGGGAGCACCCCCTCGCCATGTCCGGACCACTCAACAAATTCTCCAGTCGCGTCACCCAGCCCAAGAGCCAAGGAGCGTCGCAAGCGATGCTGTATGGCACCGGGATGACTCCAGAGGATATGAATAAAGCGGAAGTCGGCATCGGCAGCGTGTGGTACGAAGGCAATACTTGCAACATGCACCTCAATGGCCTGGCGGACGCGGTGAAGTCCGGCGTCACGGCGGCGGGCATGGTCGGGATGCGGTTCAACACCATCGGCGTCAGCGATGGCATCTCGATGGGGACCGAGGGGATGAGCTACTCGCTGCAATCGCGCGACCTGATCGCCGACAGCATCGAGACCATCATGGGGGCTCAGTGGTACGACGCCCTGATCGCGCTCCCCGGTTGTGATAAGAACATGCCTGGCTGTTTGATTGCGATGGGGCGGCTCAATCGTCCGGCGATCATGGTCTACGGCGGCACGATTCGGGCCGGTTGCACGCCGCGACACCCCAAGCTCGATATCGTCAGCGCGTTTCAAGCCTATGGCGAATACATTACCGGCAAGATCACTGAAGAAGACCGGGAGGAGATCATTCGTTGCAGCATTCCCGGCGCCGGCGCTTGCGGCGGCATGTACACGGCCAACACCATGGCCAGCGCGATCGAAGCACTCGGGATGTCGCTGCCGTATAGCTCGTCGATACCCGCCGAGGATTCGCTCAAGGTCGGTGAATGCAAGGCGGCCGGCAAGGCGATTCTGCACCTGCTCGAGCAAGACATCAAGCCGCGCGATATCATGACCCGCGCCGCGTTTGAAAACGCGATGGTCATGGTGATGGCGCTCGGTGGTTCGACCAATGCCGTATTGCACCTGATCGCCATGGCTCGCGCCGTCGACGTGCCGCTCACGATTGACGATTTCCAGGAAGTGAGCGACCGCGTCCCGTTCATCGCTGATCTCAAGCCCAGCGGTAAGTACGTGATGGAGGACTTGCATCATGTCGGCGGAACCCCGGCGGTGATGCGGTACTTGCTCGAAAAAGGCCTGCTCAATGGCGACTGCCTCACGGTGACCGGCCGGACACTCGCGGAGAACGTGCAGAACGTGCAACCGCTCGCTGAAGGCCAGCGGGTGATTCACACGCTCGAGAATCCGATCAAGCCGACCGGACACATCTGCATCATGCGCGGCAACTTCTGCCCTGATGGCGCGGTTGCCAAGATCACCGGCAAGGAAGGGCTCAAGTTCACCGGCCCGGCGGTCTGTTTCGATAGCGAAGAGGAAATGCTCAAGGGGCTCGAGGAGAACAAGATTAAAAAGGGGGACGTGATCCTCATTCGCTATGAAGGCCCGCAAGGCGGCCCCGGCATGCCGGAAATGCTGACGCCGACTTCGGCGATCATGGGGGCGGGACTCGGCAGCGATGTGGCCCTTATCACCGACGGGCGTTTCAGCGGCGGCTCGCACGGCTTCATCGTCGGCCACGTCACGCCGGAAGCGCAACTCGGCGGCCCGATCGCGCTGGCCGAAAATGGCGACACGATCACGATCGACGCCGAAGCCAACCGCATCGACATCGACATCAGCGATGAAGAACTGGCCAAACGCCGCGCCGCCTGGAAAGCGCCTGCGTTCAAAGTAACGCGCGGGACGCTGTATAAGTACATCAAGAACGTGAAGACGGCCAGCGAAGGGTGTGTGACGGATGAGTAAGATGCGCCAGCATCTTTACCAGTCGAAGTGCACCAGCCGAAGTGCCAGCGGGTGAGTCAGCGTGGTCCTCAATGATGTTTGCGGCGATAAGGAGCGATCGCTCAATAAGTTTCCGACTTTCACGCCGGCCAAGAGATCACGACCCCATCCGCCTTGTGCGGATGGTGAGCGAGCTGGTGAGCTAGAAGCCAGGCGCACCAACATCACGACCCCATCGGGCTCGGCCCCGATGGTGAAGAAGTCCTGTGGGCTACCGGCGCGACGCGGCGATCTTCAGCCACAGTTAGCTCACCATCTGGTTCACCATCCAGACGAACTGGATGGGGTCCGAGAAGACGTTCGGGGCCAGCCACAGATTGGTATCCAGATGTCACGCAAGTCGCGGCGTTCGTATTCACAAGAATAGAAACTTATTTACTGGACGCCCCTTACTGTCAACCCACGTGGCCGAGTGACGATTAGGATTCGGCAAATCGCACGGTAAATTGTCGAACGGCTCACGAAGCTTTCGCGGCTTGATACAAATTCAGCGTAAGATGCGCCTGTCCTTGATGGTGCGCTTCATGCCAGGCCAGGATGTGGAGGACGTCGAGGAGTTTCAACTGCCGCTGGGCCAGCGCCGGCGAGATCCACTCGAGTTGGCTGTCGTCGAACTTGTGGATCGTGTCGAGCAGGTGTTCGCGCGAGGCGGTGAGCACGGCGCGAATCTCGGCGGCGGAAGGGATGTTGTCGTCCGGCGTGCTTCCGCCTCGGAAGCGCGGGAGTAACTCCTGGAACTGGGCGTGTTTTTCCGGCAGCAACCGCTCCGTGGCGAAGAGTTCTTCGGTGATGCCAATGTGCATCAGTTGCCAGCCGATATGCGCTCGACCTGGGCCGGGACGCCAGCCGAGCGACTCGGCGGCGTCGGTCTCTTGCTCGAGTTTGTCGAGCAATCCCAGAGTGCGGACACGGTTGAACTGCCAGGCGTCAACGAGATTTGCAATACGGGACATGGTTCGCTTGGGGGTGAGTGTTTTTGAGGTCGGGTGAAGCGGGATTTGGCGTTGCCGCCGGTCGCGGGATTTTCTACACTTCCGCCCCGTTAGTATCGCTCCCGGAGGCGTGGCGGCACAACTCGTGCTAGCTGCACAAACGGAAAAATCGCTGGTTCAGGCAAACCGAGCACCGCTGGGCTGCGTAGAGCAAGGCGAAGGTCGTGTGACGCAGGTCGTCTCGGTGGAGACGATTTGGGATGTCGCCGAGAAACCACGTGTGGCCAGAACGCCACCGGCCGCGATCCGCTGGCCACCACGCGACTTTGCCGACGGTTGCAGGCACGCCACCTGCGATCGGTGCAAGCGCTCTGGTGGCTGGAGTTTGGCTAACTGGTACAACAAGGATTGCAACAGAATGAATTGAATGGCGCCTGCTGGCGTTCCGATAACTGGTGTGCTTACGGCGATTGCGGTTGTCAACTTCCGCCACGGACTGCACCCGACGACACGGATTGCGACGCCCAGCAGAACACCATGAGGTAAACTTGCGAGACGCATCACCCAGATCACAGCCGACTCTGAGAGATCGTCTCCGAAGGTTGGACTTAGTCGCATACTTGTCTTTCACTCGGAAATGCGCCGGACCAGAATTATTGTTCTGGTCTACAGCGCGGGGGAGTAGTCTGATGTACATCCAAGGCACGTCGTATCTTCACGGGGCTCAGCCGATTAACGCTCCGCACCGTTCCTACAACTCGCAGCCTACGCCGCCTGCCAAGAGCGCGCAAGGGGCCGACGAAATCAGCATTTCGCCCGAGGCTGACATGGTCAGCCGGGTGCGTGAAGTGCCGGATGTTCGCGCGGATCGAGTCGCCCGCATCAAGGCGGAGATCGCCAGCGGCACGTATGAGACGGATGCGAAGTTAGACTTGGCGCTCAGCCGTTTACTGGATGAAATCGGGTAGTGAAGTCGGATATAGTAGACCTCATGCTCCGCGTGGCGAATCATCGCGCCGAGCGAGCTGGCTACTTTCCGTTCCAGGAACGCGCTCATGCCGCTGGGAATTGACCCGACGGTGGATTACGTTTTCAAGAGACTGTTCGCCGACCCAGCGAACAAGGACCTGCTGATCCACCTGCTCAACGCCGTGCTGCAAACTTCGCCGCCGATCGTGGACGTGGTGATTCTCAACCCGTTCAACGAAAAAGAATACGCGGACGACAAGCTCTCGGTCCTGGATATCAAGGCCCGTTCGGTCGGCGAGGCGTGGTTCAATATTGAGATCCAGAACCGGGTTTACACGTCGCTTCGCCCCCGGTTGGCGTATTACGGCGCGCGCTTGTACGTGGAGCAGCTTTCCGAAGGGGACGACTACTCCGCTCTCCTTCCGGCGATCACGATTTGCTTTCTCAAGGAGGCTCTATTTCGTGAGCTAGCCGCCCCCCATTTGCGGTTCGCGCTTCGCGATTGCGAGCATGGCTTGGAACTCACCAACCGGCTACAAGTTCACATTGTGGAGCTAGCGAAGTATAATTCGGAAGGTTCCTCGCCTGAGAGTTCAGGCGGTTTGGCACAGTGGGCGTTCTTTCTGAATCACGCCGCCCAGCTCAAAGCGGAAGATTTAAAACGCCTGCTACCGCAGCGCGAGTTTGTCAAAGCCACAGGAGTCGTGGAAATGATCGCCCAAACACCTGAACAACGAATGCAGTACGAAGCCCGCCGCAAGGCGGAGTTGGACTATCAGGCATGCCTGGCGGATGAACGGCGCGAAGGCCAGGCTGAAGGCCGGACTGAAGTCATTGCGGAGATGGTGCAAACGTTTCAGGAACTGCTTCAAGAACCCATCTCTCCCAGAGCGGAGCTAATGGCGCTCACCAACGATGCACTTACCGAACTTCGTGATGCATTGAAGATGCGTCTCAAGAACCGGGGGTAATATAATCTTGCCGCGCGCCTCAACGGGCTCTGCCCGGTCCGCTTCGACTTGTCCCACCTTGCAACTTTCTGCGGGGCGTTTAGAATCTTATTGAGACATCCGGCAAGCCATTTGTCCTTAATTTTCGGCTTTTGCAAGATGGGCTTGTCTCAATAGGGCACTTTCGCCCTGCTCTTTGGTGGGTGCCATGAATCAAGATTTCTCACTGGGGTCGGTCGAAGTCGCCCTCACGCCGCAGGAACGTTTTGAGGAGTTTCTGCAAAGCCGCGGCAAGCGAAATACGCAAGAGCGCAAGCTGCTCGTGACGCACATCTTCAGTCATCACGACCACTTCGACGCCAACCAACTCATTGACGAGCTGACCGTCCGCAAGGATACCGACAAGGCGTTTGGGCGCGTGAGTCGGCCGACGGTCTATCGCACGCTGAACGAACTGGTCGAAGCCGGTCTGTTGCGCAAATTTGAACTCGACGGCCGCGCCGTCTACGAGCACGATTACGGCTACCCCGAGCACGATCACCTGCACTGCACGAAGTGCAACCGGCTGTTCGAGTTTCAAAGCGAAGAGCTTCTCGCGTTGCGCGACGCTGTGGCCCGCGAGCAGCGTTTCCGCGTCACCGGCCACCGGCTCATCATCAGCGGCGTCTGCGATGAGTGCGCCTCCGCCAAGCGGCGAATGAAGCGGAAGGTGGATCTAATTTAACCCTACGAGATAATCTCCCGCTTCCGCTGCACATAGTCCCACACCACATAGCGATCCAAATCGCCGCCGGCGGTGAAGAAGACGCGGCCGCGGGTCGATTCAGCCAGGCGATAGGCGAAGCGGATGTCTTCTTCGGATTGCGACCAACTGGGAACCAGGAACATGTTCAGCGTGATGCCGTCCCGAGCGCAAGCATGTCCCTCGCGCATCGTCATTTCTTCGGTGCGCGGGTCCGGCGGATAAAGCATATACAGCCACGACCCTTCGAAATGCGCCGTCGGCAGGCCATCGGTGATGAGAATGATCTGCTTGTTCGGCGTATCGGTGTTGGCGAGCAGTCGCCGCGCGAGTTGCAGCGAATGTTGAATGTTGGTGAAGTGTTGCGGCACGCGATATTCGCTCGACTCTTCGCGGCTCATATCGACCTTTAGCCGCACGATGGGATCGAAGATTGTTGGCGGTTTGGGCATCAGCTCAACAATTTCGCTCGGCGTGCGGGGCTGGGCGAAGGTATACATTTCCAGGAAATGCAGCACATCGCCGGGATATTCCTTGCGAATCAGCCCGTTCATGGCCAGCGCCATGCGCTTAACGTTGACGTATTGTCCGTCGTACCGCATCGAACCGCTCATATCCATAACCACCACCGTGGCGCACTTGGGCGTGTTCTTGGTGCGCTGGACCACGATGTCGTCGGACTTGAGCGTGAGCGGACCTGCTCCGCCGGCACGAATGAGCGCGTTGAGAAATGTTTGCGGCACGTCCATGTGCGTGACACTGTCGCCAAACTCGTACTCGCGGGTGCGTTCAAGTTCGACCGCCCCCTCGCCGATAATCGGCCCCGTGTGCCGCCCGCTACGCCCTGCTTCGAGTTGGCTGAAGATGCGACTGAGCAGCTTGCCTTGAAACACGCTGTAGGCTTTGGGCGTCAAGTGGAATGCGCCGGTCGTTGGATCGCGCTCTAAGCCTTGTCGCTCGGCCATTTCGCGGGCGTAATTTTCGACCATCCGCTGCAACTCTTCGAGCTGCGACAAGTCGCCTGGCTCCGCGAACTGGCTAAGCAGGTCCATATCGACAATCCCGATCTGCGCCGTCTCACGGGCCTCTTCTAGCTGTTTGAGAAGTTCGTCGATCTGCTCCAACTCGTGCTTGATCTCGATCGCCTGAGGGACGGACATTGGCGTCCGGCCGGTAAATTCATACTTGGCCGCCAGTTCGTCGACTTGATACTTCTTGCCGAGCGCATCGACAAGTTGCACCAACTGCCGCGCGAGCGGTGAATGATCGTCCCCTGCGGCGTACCAGAGGTGCTCCAGGTCGCGGAGTTGCTCGCTCTCGAACGCAGCGGCAAAGTACCGGCGCAAGTCACGGGGCGGATGGATCCGTTTGCCGCGACTACGATACTCCTCGCGAGCGAGTTTCTGCACCGTTTGCGTTTCGTACTTGGCGAGAATCTTGCGTTTCCGCTCGAGCAGCATCGCGATTAGCGCATCGATGCTCGGACCCAGGTTGGAGAATTGGCTGGGATCGAGATGCACAGCGCGCGCCAGTTCCTCGTCCGTCAATCGCCGCATGTTGCCATACCAGAGCATGTGCTCGAAGGCATTGCTCACCAAATCCGGCGGCGGTTGCGTCGGGCTGGGGAATTCCTTCGGATCGTACTTTTGGTACGTGTGAATGATGCCGCCAAGTTGCGTGCGAGAGGTCATGTGAAACCTTGCTGAAGTGCTTACTCGAATTCGTACAAGACTTTCCCGTATTGCTGGCTACGGCTGATGCGATCCAGGGAATACAGCCCGGCGAGGACGAACTCCACGCAGGAAGCGCGCACCGCCGGATCATCGGCGGCGTTGAGCTCGAACGCTTTATCCCACACCGGCGGCACGCGCTTCAGCCGTTCCGCATAATGCGCCGAAGGAAGCATGCTGCCGACTTCGATCTTGACTCCCTGACTGAAAATCTCGGTCATGGGGGCGAGGCCGTGTTCGGCAATGTATTCTTCAAACACGATGCGAATCGCCTCCGCGATCACGGCGTCGAGCACTTGTCGCTCCGACATTTGATGGCTGCTCATCAAGTCGAGTTCCAGCTTGCCGAGCGACGATGCATAAATGTGCCCCAAGTCGCTGATCCGCGGCACGGCCGGCTTTTCACCGAGCACAATCGAACGCTGTCGCGCGCTGGCGATCATCGTGCGGTAGTTGGCGATGCTGAACCGCGCGCTAACGCCGGACTGATGATCGATGTATTTCGATTTGCGGGCTTGCACGGTAATCTGCTCGATAATCTCGCGCATGAAATACGGCACCATCACCGGATAGGGCCCCGCGAGATCGACTTCGGCTTCCTGCTCCATAATCTGAATTCCCAAGTCGCGCTCGCGCGGATAATGGGTATGAATCACGGAGCCGATGCGATCCTTGAGCTGCGGAATCACCTTGCCGCTGCGGTTGTACGTCGCGGGATTGGCGGAGAAGAGGAGCACCAGGTCGATGTCGAAGCTGACCGGATAGCCGCGAATTTGCACGTCGCGCTCTTCGAGAATGTTGAACAGGCCCACTTGCACCAGTTCGTCGAGTTCCGGCAGTTCGTTCATGGCGAAGATGCCGCGATGCATGCGGGGGATGAGTCCAAAGTGAAGCGCGTCCTCGGTGGACATGCTCACGCCGCCAACAAGTTTGGCCGGGTCGATCTCACCGATGATGTCGGCGAATTTTGTGCCTGGCGCGAGTCGCTCCGCATAACGCTCTGCTCGCGGCCACCAGGCGATCGGGATGGCTTCCGGCGGGTGCGCGGCGATGAATTCTCGCCCGGCCTTGCTGATCGGATGATACGGATCGTCGTGCATCGGCGTGCCGGGGACATCCAAATACGGAATCGCGTCGTCGAGGAACTGCACCAGCGAACGCATCAAGCGGCTCTTGGCTTGACCCTTCTCGCCGAGAAAAAGCATGTCGTGCCCCGCGAGCAGTGCGACGCTGATCTCGGGAATTACCGTATCCTCGTAGCCGACGATGCCAGGAAACAGCTCCTCCCCGCTGGAAAGCTGGCGTACGAAGTTGTCGTACAGTTCTTGTTTGACAGGCTTACTTATCCAACCAGAGTCGCGCAACTGAGCTAGATTCGTTGGTCGTGCATTCGATGTCATGAAATATGTCATTAAGTGGCAAGAGTACTTGGGTCGCCTCGAATGCATTATAGGGAGGCGGAAAGTCCGGCAGGCAAATCGACCTCCATTTTGAAGAATCGGTGACGGAAAGTTCGCACCGGCAGTAGCGAGATAGAGCTAGGAAAGCCGCCGGCACGGTCTGGGCTGCTGGAAACGATGGCGGGATCGGAAGTAAACACTGTGGCCGCAAGCGGTTACAGCATATCCTTCGCGAATTCGACGAAAAAACTACTTTACGACCGGCATTTCCGATCAGCGGCGGTGCTTCTATAATCGGGGTGGCTTTGGCGAAATGGCCTGCGCTGAACTAAGATTGACTATGATACTCGTTGGTCGCCTTCGAAATGCCGACGGCTACCGCGCTGTTTCCCGCCAAACGCACCCACCCCCAACATCCCACCCCTACGATTCTGATGCTTGCGGTGAACCCCCAGGCATCGAGCGGCGACTATGGCATAGCGGCCACAGTTGCCACACCACGAATACTGACAAACACCGACTCCGACGAACTGACCACACCTTAAGGCGCCTGCCTACGAAGTTAGAGGCCTTCGTGGGCGAAAGGGGCGCTGCTGAGGTTTCCAATTTCCAGGAACGGATTTCATGAACAGAGAATCAGGCATTTTGACGCTGTCGGATGACTCCGGGCGCTTCGAGCACGTTTCTCCCAGGCGGACTGGCTACGCGCGTTGGCAATCCCCTGCCCCGCGTCCGGCGCCGCTTGCCCACGCCCCGGCGAACTCGTCTGCGGCGCGGTTCCGCTTCACGCGTGAGACGGCGCTGATGGTAGCGCTGTTATTGGTGATCGGCGTGGTCGCCGCGTACGATGTCTATCTCTCGGTGAAGTACCAGGACAGTTTGCGCTATCAAGAACTCAACCCGATCGGCCGCCTGTTGATGGCCGTCGACAATGGCAACGTGGCGATTTTCATGGGAGCGAAGGTTCTCGGCACACTGATCGTGATCGGCACCGTGCAAATGCTGTATCTTTACAAACGCCACGTGGCCCTAGCGGTGGCCAGCGCGCTGGCCGTGATCCAACTCCTCGTCGCGGCCTATTTGACGCTGGCATAAGCGGAGCGTAGACCGTTCGTCGGCAATCGATTGCTTCGACTTGAGAAACCGGAAGCGATTCTGTTTCAAGTTGATGCGCGTCGTTGATCGATTCGATCACTGCCAACAACTGCATTCGCCACTTTGCCCGGCATCGCCGATCGCTCGCAAATCCAGCGTTCGCCGCGCTTGGTTGACCGCCAGCGACACTCGCCTATCGCGGGAGCATGCCAATTCATGCCCTTTGCCTGGCTGATGATACCGCCAGCAGGTCATGCGTTGAGAAGTCGTCGGCACGGGGAGTGCTCCG
>CAUJKE010000153.1 GCA_963205385.1 Planctomycetota bacterium
AGTCGACAAAACTCGCGGCCCGCGGCGCGCTGCACTATATCGTCGGCATTATCAACGCCGGCTTCCGCCTGGTGCAAGAACGCGTGCTGGTGATCAGCGGGAGCGAGCTGTTCAACCGGGGTGAACTGCGGCGCACGCCCCGGCGGCATTTAGGCAAGGCGATCGACAGCTTTCTCGACTTGCGCGAGGGGGATCTCGTCGTCCACTTGTCGCACGGCATCGGCCGCTATCGCGGGCTTCAAATCATCACCAAGACCACGCTCGGCGAGGAGCAAAAGGAAGAACATCTCGAAATCGAGTTTCACGGCGGCACCAAGATTTTCGTCCCAGCGACCAAGATCGGCCTGGTGCAAAAGTACATCGGCGGCGCGAAGTCTCGCCCGCAACTCGCGAAAATTGGTGGGAAGCTGTGGCTGAAGCAGAAGCAAGCGGCCGCAGCCGCGGTGACGGACATGGCGTCCGAAATGCTCGAACTGCAAGCCACGCGGCAATCGCGCCCAGGCATTGCGTTTGCGAGCGATAGCGAGTGGCAGCTCGGGTTCGACGCTTCGTTTCCTTACCAAGAGACGCCGGACCAACTCACGGCCATCGCCTCGATCAAGGAAGACATGCGCCGCGCCCGGCCGATGGATCGCCTGCTCTGTGGCGACGTTGGTTTCGGCAAGACCGAAGTCGCGATGCGGGCGGCGTTCAAGGCGGTCGATAGCGGCTATCAAGTCGCCGTGCTCGTGCCGACCACCATCCTCTGTGAGCAGCACTACCAAACGTTTCGCGAGCGCATGGCGGAGTTTCCGTTCGATATCGGCAAGCTCAGCCGCTTTTGCACGCCGCAGGAGATGCGCGAAACGGTGGAAGGGGTGAAGTCCGGGCGAATCGATATCGTCGTGGGAACGCATCGCGTGGCGTCCAAGGATGTCGAGTTTAGCAACCTCGGGCTGGTCGTCATCGACGAAGAGCAGCGGTTTGGTGTGGAAGTGAAAGAGCGGCTCAAGACGCTGCGCGCCACGGTGGACGTGCTCACCATGTCTGCGACGCCGATCCCCCGCACGTTGCACATGTCGCTGGTCGGCGTGCGCGATATTTCCAACTTGGAGACCGCGCCTGAAGACCGGATGTCGGTCGATACCAAGGTCACACGCTGGAATGCCGAACTGATTCGCCACGCCGTCTTGCGCGAACTGTCCCGCGGCGGCCAGATTTATTTCGTACACAATCGCGTGAGCGATATCGAGCTCATTAAGTTCAAGCTGGAACAAATCGTTCCTGAAGCGACAATCCGGATCGGCCACGGCCAGATGCCGGAGGATCAACTTGAAAACGTGATGGTGGACTTCGTCAACCACAAGTTCGATCTCTTGGTGGCGACGACGATCGTCGAGAGCGGGCTCGACATCCCCAACGCGAACACCATCTTCATCAACGAAGCCGAACGCTATGGACTCGCCGATTTGCACCAACTGCGCGGGCGAGTCGGACGCTATAAGCACAAAGCGTACTGCTATTTGATGATCGATCCCTACAAGCACATCACCCCCAACGCCGCCAAACGCCTGCGGGCGATTGAGGAGTTTAGCGAGATGGGAGCGGGTTTTGCGATCAGCATGCGCGATCTCGAAATCCGGGGGGCTGGCAATTTACTGGGGACGCAGCAAAGTGGGCATATTGCGGCGGTGGGATATGAGCTGTATTGCCAACTGCTGGAGAACGCCGTCCGCGACGCCAAGAAGATGCCGGCGAGGTTGACGCTCGATGTGGATGTCGATCTTCCCGGCGAAGCGTATCTGCCGCAGAGTTACATCGACGACATGCGCCTGAAGATCGATCTTTACCGCCGGCTCGCGCGTATCGAGCACGAGCAGCAGATCGCGGAGTTCCGTGCGGAGATGCTCGATCGGTTCGGCGCGCTACCGGAACCGGTCGAGCGCTTGCTAGCGCTAGCAGAACTGAAGATCGATGCCGCCGTGTGGCAGGTGGCGGGGATTCGTATCGAAGATATCTACCTGGTGTTCGATTACACTCAGCGCCGGCGAATCGAGCAGTTGGCGAAGTTGAATAAGGGGACCCTGCGCGTGGTGGACGACGAGAGCGCCTACTTTACGCTCCCCAGTCGGACGATGTCACCGAATGCGTTGATTCTCCTGGCGAAATCGGTGTTGCGGCCAGGTTGAGGCCGCGTCTATACTCCCGCGCCGGTCGGATTCCTTCCGAGACGCATGTTCGGAGCAATTCGGCTACGAAAAAACAACTTCGAATCGCAACCTGGCGAAGGATTCTCTCGCAGGCCATGACGACTCCTGAGATTCGCACCTTATCGGCTTCCGGCATCCTGCTGGCTTTGGCGGCCACACTCGCCATCGCGCAGGAGAGCCCTTACGTGGAACCGGCGGCTGATTACGCGCCGCCGGCTCAGGCGCGCATCTTCGCGCCCGCGGAAACGGTTGCCGTGGTGGGAGATCAGCATATTCTGGCAGGCGACATGCTGGGCGAGATTAACCAGATGCTCGCCCCTTACATCGGCAAGGCGCCGGAGGACCAGATTGAAGAGCAGCGCCAAAAGCTGATGCGGCAAATGCTTCCCGGCATGGTCGAAAGCAAGATTCTCTATCTCGAGTTTCTGCGCCAGGTGCCGCCGGAGCGGTTCAAGGATGTGCAACAGAAACTCTACGACGAGTTTGACTCCGAAAAACTTGAAGCGGCCATGGAGCGCGCCAAGGTGAACTCGCCGGCGGAACTCGATGACCTGCTGCGGCGGTATGGCTCATCGCTCGAAAAGCAGCGCCGCGCTTATATGGAACAAAAGCTAGGCCGCGCAATGCTCGGCAAGGAGATCGACTTTCAGGCGGAAGTGACACACGACGCCATGCTCAATTACTACCACACCCACAGCAACGAGTTCGCGGTTGCCGGGCGAGCCAAATGGGAGCAATTGAGCGTCAAGTTCGAGAACCATCCCAGCAAAGAAGAGGCGTGGCGGAAAATCGCGGCCATGGGGAATGAGGTGCTCCGCGGCGCGCCGCTGGCGGCGGTCGCCAAACGCCATTCGGAAGCGCCGAGCGCCGCCGAGGGGGGCCAAAACGACTGGGTCACAAAAGGCAGCCTGGCTTCAACAGAAATCGACGAAGCGCTTTTCAGTCTCCCGCTCAATCGCCTCAGCCAGATCATCGACGACGGCAAAGGCTTCCACATCATTCGCATTCTCGACCGCGAGGATGCCCACCAGATCGACTTCGTCGACGCCCAGGCGGAGATTAAGGACAAGCTGAAAAAAGAGAAGGTCCAGCAACAAGTGATGGCCTACGTCGAGCGTTTGAAGGCCCGAACGAATGTCTGGACGGTATTCGACGAAAAAGCGGCCGGCGAAACCGAACAAACCGCCGACAACAACCGCTACATACCACGTTAAACGGTGGGGGTGCCTGGCGCAGATACTCTAAACCTCCGGCTCAGCATTATAATCCGTGCTGATACTGGTGAGCAGCTTACAAACCGCGACGGCGAATTGTCGGCACAGCGAAATTCGGCTACATTTGCGGTATTCTGCTGTTCCCCTTCGCCTGCCGAGGTGCTCTCGATGGCCAAAGTTGCCAAACTCAAGATCGACGACCAGGAACTCGACCTCCCGATTGTCGAGGGAACCGAGCACGAACGCGGTTTGGACATCAGCAGATTGCGGGGCGATACCGGATGCATTACCCTTGACGAGGGGTATATGAACACCGGTTCCACGACCTCGGAGATCACCTTTCTCGATGGCGAGAACGGCGTGCTCCGCTATCGGGGGTATCCGGTCGAAGTCTTGGCGGAGAAGTGCGATTTTGTCGAAGTCGCGTATTTGCTGATTTATGGCGACCTCCCCACGCGACTGCAACTCGAGGAGTTCACGCAGTCGATTCGCCGCCACACGATGCTGCACGAAGCGATGCGGATGTTTTACAGCGGCTTTCCCCGCGACGCCCATCCGATGGCCATTCTCTCCTCGGTGGTTAGCGCGCTGTCGACCTTTTACCAGGATTCGATGAGCGTCCACGATCCGAAGCAGATCGAAGTCTCGATCCATCGGCTGCTCGCCAAGCTCCCCACCATCGCCGCCTATAGTTATAAGAAGTCGGTCGGCCAGCCGTTTGTCTTCCCGCAGAACGACCTGAGTTACTGCGAGAACTTCCTCAAAATGATGTTCGCGGTTCCCACCGAGCCGTATCGTTGCGACCCGGACTTCGTCGAAGCGCTGAACCTGTTGCTGATTGTGCACGCCGATCACGAACAGAACTGCTCGACCTCCACCGTCCGGATGGTCGGCTCCTCGAACGCCAATTTGTTCGCCTCGATCTCGGCGGGCATTTGCGCCTTGTGGGGCCCGCTCCACGGCGGCGCCAATGAAGCCTGTGTGAACATGCTGGAACAGATCGTCACCAGCGGCGGCGATGTGAAGAAATACGTCAACCTGGCGAAAGATAAGGCGAGCAATGTTCGCCTGATGGGCTTTGGCCACCGCGTGTACAAGAACTACGATCCGCGGGCGACGATCATCAAGAAGGCTTCGGATAAGCTGCTCGCCAAGCTGAAGATTCGCGATCCGCTGTTCGACGTGGCACAAGAGCTCGAAGCGACAGCGCTGAGCGATCCGTATTTTGTGGAACGCAAGCTGTACCCCAATGTCGACTTCTACTCCGGCGTGATCTATCGGGCGATTGGGATTCCGGTGCAGATGTTTACGGTCCTGTTCGCGATGGGCCGTTTGCCCGGTTGGATCGCCCACTGGCGGGAAATGCACGACTCGCCGACCAAGCGCATTTGCCGCCCTCGCCAGATTTATACCGGCGCCGCGCTGCGGGATTTTGTGCCGATGGATAAGCGCGGGTAGCAGGCTCGGGTTCGTGTGCCGCCCGCAAGACGATGCGAGCCACTCATCGCCCGGGGCGACTCGGGCCTCGGGCATCCCGAGGCATGGCGGCCGAACTCGGCACGCGCGACCGCTTCCACCCATAAGTATGGACTTCTCGACTCGCTTCCTTGGATTTTCGCCTTCATGGGTGCATGTCAGGGATTGTATGGGTTTAGGCGGCGGTTTGGG
>CAUJKE010000154.1 GCA_963205385.1 Planctomycetota bacterium
TCCAGCACATCGAGACGGTGAGCGAACAACTCGAACGGATGCCAGCCAAGAGCACCTACTTCTATCCCAAACTGCTCAGCGGACTGGTGTTCAACCCGCTGGAGTAGGCTTGGTCGCAGGCGTTCCACGTGAAACTTGTGGCTAGAGCCTGAAGGCTTCTAGCCGCTTGCGCCTGCCTACGCTGTTTCACGTGAAACCATCTAGGCAGACTCCACGCTTTGGGCAAGCTGTTTCACGTGAAACGTGAAACAAGGCCTGCGAACTGCCATTCACTTTTTCACCGCCATCCGTTTACAATCCGCCCGCTGACTTTCGGAGGGCGGACGTGGGACGGATCCTGTGCATCGCAAATCAGAAAGGGGGCGTGGGCAAAACCACGACCGCCGTCAACCTGGCCGCCGGTCTGGCGAAGTCAGGAGCGCGCACGCTGTTGATCGACCTCGATCCGCAGTGCAACGCGACGACGGGCCTGGGGCACACGCCAACCGATCGTCATCCGCTGGTGTTGAAGAAGCCGCTCCGCGAATCGCTGCTGGATACGGCCACCGAGAACCTGCGACTACTTCCCGGCAGTCGCAGCTTTCAAGATGTGGAAGTGCTAGCACGAGGCGAACAAGGCAATGCGGCGGTCTTGCAACAACACCTGGCAGGGGGCATGGCATCGTACGATTTCGTATTGATTGATTGCCCGCCGTCGCTCGGTCCGCTGACGCAATCAGCGCTGGCGGCTTCGACCGAAGTTTTGATGCCGATCCAGTGCGAGTACTTCGCGATGGAAGGGCTAACGCAAATGATCGAGGTCATCCGCGATGTCATCGCGCGTCATCCGGCGCGCTTGGCCTTTGGCGGGATCTTGCTCACGATGTACGATCCGCGGCTCGAGCTGACGCACGAAGTGGACGCCGAGGTCCGCGAGTTTTTTGGCGAGATAGTGTTTCAAACGGTCATTCCGCGCGACGTCGCCGTGAGCGAAGCGCCCAGCCACGGGAAGTCGGTCATCGACTACGCTCCCCGGGCGCGCGGCGCGCGGGCTTATATCGAACTGTGCATGGAGGTGCTTGAACGATGAGTAAAGATAAAGTTCTCGGCCGCGGCCTGGCCGCATTGCTCGGCACGCCCCCGCAAGCGAATGTTGGGGCGCCGCCAGCGTCTGCTAGTTCCCCCAGCGCGAACGCGCCGCCGACGATTCGCATCGATTCCGCGCACGACGAAGCTTTTTCGGACACCAGTGACGAAGCCGCGTTTGGCGCGACCTCGCCTGTGAACGAAGGTGATGGCCTGTTGATGCTGAATGTCTATGAGATTGACGATAATCCGTTCCAGCCGCGGCGCGACTTCAGCGAGCCGGAAATTGCGTCGCTCGCCGAAAGTCTCAAAGAACACGACATGCTGCAGCCGGTCCTCGTGCGCCGGACGGGCGACCGATTCCAGCTCATCAGCGGTGAACGGCGTTTGCGCGCGGCGATCAAAGCCGGCTGGCAGAAAGTGCCGGCCCGCGTCCGCGAGGCGGATGATCGGCTCGTCTCGGAACTCGCCATCGTCGAGAACCTGCAACGCCAGGATCTCAACCCGATCGAAAAGGCGATGTCATTCAAGCGTTATCTCGATCAGCACCAATGCACCCAAGATGAACTCGCCGGACGCCTTAAACTCGATCGTTCGACAATCGCCAACCTGATGCGGCTTCTCGAATTGCCGGACCCCATCCTCAGTTCCATCCGCAAGGGAAAGCTGACGCCTGGTCACGCACGCGCGCTGCTCCCGCTAGGAAATGAGCAGCAGCAACTTCGCTACGCCGAGCGGATCGCCGCCGAAGGGCTCAGTGTGCGGGCCGTCGAGCAAATGGTGGGAGAACAGCTCGCGGCCGAGGATGGCCGCGCCCAAGTCGCTGGCAGCACCAAGAAAAAGCGAACCCGCACCGACCAGGTCGCGTCCCTGGAGCAGGAACTGCGCGGCGCGCTCGGCACGAAATGCGACATCCGCACCACCGGCAAGGGGCGCGGCAAGATCGTCGTCCACTTCGGCAGTTACGAAGAGTTCGACCGCCTCCGGGAGCTGCTACTCGACGCCGGCCGCGGCGGCGCCGCCGCATAAAGTCGACAAACCAGCACCACTTCAAACATCGCCCCAAGCCGCCTCCCGCCGCCTGCGAAGCGCTGCTATACTGCGAAACTTCGGGATGTAGCTCAGCCTGGCTAGAGCACCTGCTTTGGGAGCAGGGGGTCGTAGGTTCAAATCCTATCATCCCGACTATTTTTGATTTCGAGCCCTTCGGCGAAAACGTCGAAGGGCTTTCTCTTTGTGGCGTCTAGACTTACGTCGCCCAAAGTACGGTTCAAACACACCAAATCGAGTATCTCGCGCCTGATGGCGTTGTTTGAACCCCGCCAACGATTCGCCGCGTTTTGGGTGAAATCGAAGATCGCGAGCGCTATCTCCCCGCGAGCCGGGTCTACGTCGCCCAGCGTGGCCAAGGACTCGTCCGTCTTCGCCGCCTCGGACTTGAGCTCGTTCGACTTGGCCTTGTAGAC
>CAUJKE010000155.1 GCA_963205385.1 Planctomycetota bacterium
AGTTTCGAAATCTGAAATGGCATACGTGAACATCCGTCGCAACTCATTTCAAGGCGACTGGAATTATGAGATTCTTCCGCATAAGGCGCAAAAGCGGTAAATTATTTGCGGACAAGTCCTAACCTGTATGCTTTACCACAAACTGATTCATCCGGAAATCAACGCGATTCTCGCCGCTGCTGGGCACCACTCGAAGGTGCTGATCGCTGACGGCAATTATCCCGCGTCGAGTACGCTCGGCCCCAACGCGACGCTCGTCTCGCTCAATCTCTCGCCGGGGGTCGTGACTTGCACGCAAGTGCTGGAAGCGCTCGTGGATGCAATCCCAATCGACGCGGCGAATACCATGATGTACGAAACGACTGGCCCCTACGCCTTGAGCGAAGATCCGCCGGTCTGGGCGCAGTATCGCGATGTTTTTAAGCGCGCCAACAGCAACGTGCAGCTCGAGCCGATCGCCAAGTGGGATTTCTACCCTGCTGTACAAACGCCAGACAACGTCCTCACCATCCAGACCGGCGATACGCAGCGATTTGCGAATCTGCTGCTCACGATCGGCGTCCGGATGGATGTTTAGGAACGGAGCACCGCGATGAGCTTGATCATCGACGCCCATCAGCATTTTTGGCGACTCGATCGGTTCGACTACGAGTGGTTGAACGCACCGCAGCTTGCGAAGATCAAACGTGACTATCTCCCGCTCGACTTGCAGCCATTGCTGGAACAAGTCGGCGTGCGCAAATCCATCTTCGTGCAAACCCAACACAACATCGCCGAGACCGACTGGGTGCTCGCCTTGGCCCATGAATACGATTTTCTGGCAGGTGTCGTCGGCTGGGTGGATTTGGCGTCTGAGGATTGCGAACGGCAAGTGGAACAGTTCAAGGACCAGCCCCTATTCGTCGGCGTGCGGCATGTCACCCACGATGAGCCTGACGATGACTTCATCGTCCGCGAAGACTCGCTCCGCGGGCTACGGGTGCTCGAAAAGCACCGCGTGCCGTTCGATTTGTTGTTTTATCCGCGGCATTTGAAGCATGTTCCTACAATTGTCGAGCATTGTCCTAACCTGCCCCTCGTCATCGATCACCTGGCGAAACCGAACATCAAGGACCGTGTCCTCCAACCGTGGCTCGACGACTTACGCCAAGCAGCCAGCTTTCCCAACGTCTATTGCAAGCTGTCAGGCATGGTCACGGAAGCGAATTGGACGAATTGGACGCCAGCCGACCTGCGCCCGTATATTGACCACGCCCTGGAGCTATTCAGCCCCGAGCGATGCATGTTCGGCTCAGACTGGCCTGTCTGCGAACTCGCGGGCACCTATCAAGAAGTGTTCCAGGCCCTGGCCGAAAACGTCGCGGAATTGAGTTCCAGCGAGCAGGCCGCCATTTTCGGCCAAACGGCCGTCCGCTTTTATGGGTTGCGCGTTTGAGCGAGCGAATTTCGCGGGGAGTTGCGCCGCTGGCGGTTATCGCGTATTATGAAGATCCCCTAGAGGAACTTCTTGTCGATGAATGAACCGTCGTTGCAGTCCGAACTCAAGAAAAAAGAGCCGTTCGAATCGCTCGAACAGGAGGCGCTCTTGAATCTGCTCCGCACGGCCGACGAACTCAATTCCCTCTTCTCAAGCCTGTTCAGCGACCACGGTCTCTCCGGCCCCCAGTACAACGTGCTCCGCATTTTGCGCAGTGCCGGCGGCGCGGGGCTCCCCTGCTTGGAAATCGCGGGACAGATGATCACGCGCATGCCGGACATCACGCGCCTGGTCGATCGCCTGGAAAATGCTGGCTGGGTTACGCGGTCGCGCACCGATAGCGATCGCCGGGTCGTTTTGGTGAAGATCACGCCTGCGGGGCTGGCGCACTTGGCAAAGCTTGACCAACCGGTGCGGGCGCTGCACAAACAGGCGATGTCACCGCTGACGACGGACGAACTGCGCGAACTATCGCGGCTCTTGACCAAGGCCCGGCAATCGCCCACGTCCTAGCGCGTCATTGCGTTTGGTTCTCCGGCGACGATAATTGCGTCGTGCCGAAATTTGCCGTTTCCAGTTCCGTCATGAACACAGAAGCCATGCCGCACACTCCCTCGCCAGACGATTCCGCCGCGTGGTTGCAATTCATCGCCTCCAACGCGGAAGGCATGCTCGCGAATTTGCCGGTGGTGGCCTTTCGCATCAGCAGTAGCGGCGAACTTCAGAATGCCATCGGCGCCGGCCTGCGGCGCTTTGGCGAGGGCGAGGAGTGTTTAAGCGCGTACGCCAGCGCGCTGCAGGAGACTGCGACCCGCGACGCTGTTCAGGCGGCACTTAACGGAGAGCAAGTCCGCTGCCTGGCCGAAGGGATCTTTGCAGGCGAACCGTTTGCGTTCGATACGTTCCTGGCGTTCGATCACGCGCGCGGCGCGGGGGCGATCGGCTTCGCCTTGGATATGACCGACAGCGTAAAGACCGCGCGGGACTTGGCGCGCTCGGTGCGCCGCTGGCAGGATCTCGCGGAAACTTCGAGCGACCATGTCCTGCTACTGGATATGCAGGGGCGCATCACCTATATCAATCGCCCCACCGAGGATCTCGATTCCTCGCAAGTCATCGGCACGAATGTGCAGGATTGGACGATGGGCGAAAGTTTCCAGAAGTTTCCCGAGCGTTTAGCAACCGTGCTCTCCACAGGTGAGTTTCTGCCTTACGAGACCATCGGCTATAGTCCCGATGACCAGCCCCGTTGGTACGCCGTGCGCATGGGGCCCTACCGCGAAAATGAGAAAATCATCGGTGTGGTGATGTATATCTCCGACGTCACCAGTCGCAAACGTGCGGAACAAGCGAGACTGGCCGCGGAATCGCGCTACCGCTCGCTCATGGACGCCGCCCACGATGCCATCCTGATTATCGACGCCGAAACAGGCTGCGTGCTCGAAGCCAACGCCATGGCGCAAACCATTCTCGGCAAGAGCGCTAGTGAGCTGAAAGGCTGCGAGCATCATCGGTTGTATGGACCCGCTCATGCCGTCCGCGTGAAGCTCCTTTTCCAGCAATGCGCGAAGCAGGGCCGCGGGCTGATCACCGATGTGGAGCTCATCGAATCACGGCAGCACTTGCTTCCGGTGGAAACCAGTTTGCGCTGGACGGAAATCGATGGCCGCCGACTGGTGATCGCCATTGCGCGCGATGTCACCGAGCATAAGCAAGCCGAGCAAAGCCTACGTCACGAAGAAAGCTTATTGCGCGATATGTTGCGCCTGCAAGAACGCGAGCGGCGGCTCATGTCGTACGATATTCACGATGGTTTCGTGCAAGATGTCGTCGGCGCCCACTTGGCCCTGGAGGGAATGACACTCCATTTCCAGTCGCTTCCAGCGGAAGTACAAGCACAAGTCGAATCCGTAAAACGCCTGCTGCGCAAGGCCATTGATGAGGGGCGACGGTTGATTAGCGAATTGCGTCCCCCCGTGATCGATGAACAGGGCATTCTGGAGGCAATTCGCTACCTGATTAGCGAACACCAAATGCGCGGCGGCGTGGAAGTGGAGTTTGAGCACGAAGTTGCCTTCGAACGACTTTCTCCGCTGCTGGAAGGCAATCTGTTTCGCATCGTACAAGAAGCACTCAACAATGTCTGGCGGCATAGTCGCGCGGAGGCCGTGAAAATCAAACTTCAGCAAGACGGGGAGCAACTGCGGCTCACCATCCGCGACAATGGCGTCGGCTTTCAACCTTCCGACGTCCCCGCGGATCGCTTCGGCTTGCGCGGCATGAAGGAACGAGCCCGCTTGTTTGGTGGCCACGCAACCATCTCGACGACGCCCGGCCTCGGCACCGAGATCGCCGTTGAGTTGCCAATCGACATGTATCTGATGGACAGCAGCGGCGGTTAGGCGAAACCCAGCGTGCTCCCTATTCGGTCGCGGCTTTTGCTCCCATGTCCAGGTCCTTCAGCGAGCGGCCCAAGCGCTTGCGCGAGCCGCCGCTCGAGGCCGCGTTGACCGCCGTGCCCGGCAGTGCGGCGTGATCGCGCGGCTCCAGCATCGACTTCAAGTGCGGTGTGATGTCTTCCGAGCCTGGGGGCGCCCCGATCGTTTCGATCGCGTCACTAACGCCCAAGATCACCGATTGGCGGACGCACTCGCGAATCCACATAAACAGATTGAACTGCATCTTTCGTTCTCCTCCGGGTTGGCCTTCCGCCTGGAACAATTTGGCGGCGGGAACAGTAGCCCGCCGCTCGGTGTTCGTCCAGAGCATTCTCCCCTTCAGCCCCGAATTTTTGGCGTGCGGACACAAAAACCGCTGTTGCAAGAACTGCCAGCATTTCGCATGATAACCCCACCCCACGATTTTCCACGCAAGGAGGCGCTGCGATGACGTGCTTTCGATTCCTCAGTTTGGCCGTGATTTGCGGCGGTTTTTCGCTATTGTTGCTCGGTTGCGGTCGCGGCGACGCCTCGTCGCCGGCCGCCAGTATTGCTGCGCCTGCGGTCGCCGCTGACGATGCTAGCAGCGCTGCTTCGCCGGCCAGCACCACCAGCGATGTGGGCCAGCCGTCAACGGCCCCCGCAAAATCGCGAGCCAATAACTTTCCCGAAGTTGTGCTCAAGACCACGCTGGGAGACATTCGGCTGCGCCTCAACGGCGAACAAGCGCCACTGACCGTCGATAACTTTCTCTCGAACTACGCTCGGCGGGGATTCTACGATGGCACGATTTTCCATTACGTGCACAGTGGGGAGATGGTGATTGCTGGCGGCTATACGTCCGACTTCGAACCCAAGCCGACCCGTGCTCCCATCGCCAATGAAGCCCCCAACGGCCTGACGCACAAACGGGGCACGGTCGCCATGATTCGCGACCCCCAGTACGCGCAGAGCGCCACGAGCCAATTCTTCATCAATCTCAAGGACAACGCCAGCTTCAATCACAGCGGCGAGGAAACGAGCGAGGAATTTGGCTACTGCGTGTTCGGCGAGGTCATTGCCGGCATGGACGTCGTCGACGCCATCGCCAGCGCCGCCGTGCACGATCAAGGCGACTTCGTGAATACGCCCGTCACACCGGTGGTGATCGAGACTGTCGAGCAAGTAAAATAGTTGTCGCTTTTCTGCAAGTCGCTGGATTCAACGGCTCCAATTTCTTAAAGTGAGGTTCAAACACCAAGCGCGCCGTGCGCTCTTTCTGAAACTTCAGGTTCGAACTTCGTGCTGACGACTGCCACCATGCGAATCTGGCATTGCCTCATCTTTGCGGTTGCCATGGCCTCTCTGGTGGGCTGCGGCGATGGTCGCCCGCGGCGGGTGCCGGTCGCGGGGCGCGTGCTCATTGACGGCCAGCCGCTGACCACCGGTTTTGTCCGCGTCATTCCCGAGAATGCTCGTCCCGGCATCGGCGCGATCGGCCCCGACGGCCGCTTTGTCATGACCACGTTCGAAGGCGAGGATGGCTGCGTGGTGGGAACTCATCGCGTCGAAATTATCGCCAAGCAAAGTCAAGGCTACACGGCGATCAAGTGGCTCACGCCGCAGAAATATCAAGACGTCGCTACGTCCGAGCTCACCGTCACCGTCGACAAACCTTTGGAGAATTGGGAGATCGATCTCACTTGGGATGGCGAGCGGCCGTTCGTCGAACAGACGTATGGCGGCGGGGATGCGCCGATTACCGAATAAGTTGATTTCTCCGGACCAGCGGCGCACAATTAAGCCTTCTGCTACTTCCGCTCCCTCCTTTGGCTTTGTGAGTTCCTCCTATGTCCACACGTCGCGAGTTCTTGAAAGTTGGTTTAGGCGCCACGGCCGCGTCGCTAGCCTGTGGCGGCTTGAACTTGTCGGCCCGCCAGGCGCCGCCGGAAAAAGTAAGTTTCTTTTTCGTTAGCGATACGCACTATCTGGCCGTGAAGGATTCCCCGACGGAGTTCGCGCCCGAATCCGCCGACGTGACCGGACGCTTGATCGACACGCTCAACCGCTTGCCAGGCGAGCAGATTCCAGAGAGCGCCGGGGGCGGCGAGGTCTTGACGCCTCTAGGGGTCATTCACGGCGGCGACCTGGTCGACTCGGCCGACAAGCAAGGCGCTGTCTTTCAAAAAATGCAACAGACCGAGTGGCAAGCCTTCGTGGCGGACTATGGGCTGACAGGCGCCGATGGCAGGCTCAAATATCCCGTCTATGAAGTGCATGGCAATCACGATGGCCCGCAAGGTGTAGGGTTCGTGGTTGATGGCATTCGGGAGCGAAACAAGCGACGCCAGGGCGTTACGGCTATCAGCGACAACGGCCTGCATTACGCCTGGAAATGGGGGCCGGCGCACTTCATTAACTTAGGCATCGTGGTGGGGCGCACGAGTGACCAGCCGCGCAAACGCCGCTACGATCCGCACAATAGCCTGGAATTCCTGCGAGATTACTTGCACACGGAAGTCGGCGCGAGCAATCGTCCGGTGGTCCTCACCCACCATGTGGATATCGCGCGGTATGCGAAACCGTGCGACGCGTCATTGCCATACAGCAATCAGGAGTGGGATCCGTGTGACGTCGCTGCCTATTACGAAACGATTAGCAAGTACAACATCGCCGCCGCCTTCTACGGGCATACCCACGTGCGGCAGGTGCATACTTGGGACGGCGCTTCGGTTCAAGCGAAGCAGGGGATCTCACTCTTCACCGCGGATAACGCCGGTCATTTCCACAGCGACACGCAGGCCATCTTCTATGTGGAACTTGCGGACCAGGAACTCGTCGTGCGCGAGTATCTGACGAAGGACCGCTGGAAGACCGGCCAGTGGTCGGCCGTCTGGCGAAAAGCCTTGGTGAGCTAAGCTCGCCGCGCGGCGCAGGATCGAAGACGAAGCCTTTAACGCCGGGTTATTCCTGATATTTCGTCAGGTCGACCACCCGTGTGGCGCTGAGGTGGTCGGCTTGAAACTCGGCCAGGTGCCCCTTCTGACCGTAAATGCCGACCGGCTTCTTCAAATAGCGATTCAGATTCAGCCCAGGCGCCGGCGTGACGTACTGCAGCACCTTGCCGTTGTCGTCGACCAGTGCATAGGGCGGCGCGATTCGTTTGGCTGAATAGACCGGTTTCAGCCAACCGGCGCCGTCGTAGCTGACGCCATCGGGAATTTTCATGCCGCGGGGTTTGGTCTGGGCCTGCGTGGGATCCGTCGGCAGAGCCGATTCGCGGACTTCCTCAATGGTTCGCCGCGGAAGTTCGTTAACCTCCAACTGTTGCTGATAGAGTTCTTCTAAGCGCACGACTTTATCGATCACCAACCGCGCCCGCCCGCGCTCCAGCGTGGTCTTACCCATCGCGACGAGACGCTCGGCATCGTCGCGTAACGTCTCGGGACGCCACTGGCGCGGGTCTTTTGCCGCCATGGTTGCGAGTTGCAGTTCGAGGTCCATCAAGCGGTCGTCGAACCGCATCGACGTGTCGAGTAGCTTCTCCGGACGACTGGGGAGGGACCGATCGAGCGAGGCGACTCGCGGCGCGGCGGGAGTGGAATTGCCCCGCGGCGCGTTGGAACCAATCTCGCGAAACGGAGATTCGGGCCGCGCCGGCCTAGTTTCCTCGGCCTGTTCGCCTGCGACGAACTGCGCAGGCTGCACGCTTTCCTCGATCTCCAGTTGCGTTTCCGCGACCGCTTCGCTGGGGTCGCTTTGCGCGGCGGCGACTTCAGCTTGGCTGGCGCGAGGCGGCGGCGTGTTGTCTTCGCCGGCTAAGTGTTCTGGTTCACGTGGCTCGTCCGGCAGGGGGTCGGTTGAAACGTCAGCGGCCAGGATAAAACGGAACTCACCCTCCGGCGGCTGGATGCGGTACCACGTTTCGGCCGGTTTGCCTGCGGTGCCGGGGCGGCGCTTGACATCGAGGACGTGGACCTTCGCTCCCTGCGCCAGCGGCAGTTGCCAGACATGATCCGCACCGTTTTCAATCCGCGTGCCGATCCAAGCGACCACTTCATCCGAGACCACGACGGCCACGTCCTGCTGGTCGGTCAGTTCCACTTCGCGCGCCGGCACCCACGAAAAACTCCCCGCAGGAGGGCGAATCGCCAGCCAGTCGCCGGCCGTTTCAAACACCTCGACCTGCTGCCCCCGCGAGATGACGTCCGTGGCGTAATACGCCTGACCTGGTCCCGCGTGAACTGGCGTTTGATCCTCACGGACATACGCCACGTAGGGAAACGTCTCTTGGGCGCTCAGCGGCGCTGCCAGACTGACAAGCAACGGTATTAATATGGCGCAGCGCATGAATTTGTCCCCGCGCGAAGTGCGGACAGGATGGCCCTAGAAAAGTGGGTCGGTTTGTAGTCAATCATCGCGCTGAGAACAAGGCCAACGCCGCCACGATGAACTCGGTTTGCCAGCAAGCTGCCACGCCGCACGGGCTTTGATTTGGCGCACGTTGCCGGGCGTATTTTGCGGCAAATCGCACGCCCAAGAGCAGCCTCGGCGCTCCTAACTTGTTGTCCGTAAAGATTTTCCGCCCTATAATTTGGGGAATCTCGAAGAGGGGTTGGTCGCCAATGGCAGCGCGGCGGTCAGCATTGGATCGGAACACTTCACACCTGGATCTCTCATGCCACGCCGCGCAACTGCGGGCTTTACGCTCGTCGAATTGTTGGTCGTCATCGCCATCATTGGCATTCTCGTGGGCCTTTTGATGCCGGCCGTGCAAGCGGCCCGTGAAGCCGCCCGCCGCGCCCAATGCGCCAATAATCTCAAGCAGATTGGCTTGGCGCTCAACACGTACGAGAACACGCACAGGGTTTTCCCACCTGGCCGCCTCGGCTGCGACGGTATGAACTACGGTCCCTGTAATGGCGCCACCGCCAAGCAGCGCGTGGGAACGAGTGGTTTTGTGATGATCCTGCCACAACTCGAACAGGGGAATCTGTACGACTCATTCGATTTCAGTAATGGCCCCTGGCTTACGAACGCCGACGAGCAAGCGGCGGGTTCATGGATTTCCACGAATCTTAGCGTGGGCGCGCAACTGCCGGTCTTTCGTTGTCCTTCGGATAGTTCAGACAAGACTGTGCAACTCGCTGGCCACCCCGTGGCTGTCGGCAGCTACGCCTTGAACATGGGTTCCAATGGACCGAGTAAGAAGATCGATGGGGACGCCGTGAAGGTTAATAACACAGGCGTGTTCTACTATACCGTGGCCATGAAGCGGGCGCTCATTCGCGACGGCATGAGCAACACGTTCTTTGTAGGCGAAACGATTGCAGGCCATACGGCAGATTCGCTCAATCGCTGGACGTGTGGTTCGCGCCATCTTGACAGCATGCGCAGCACTGATAACCCGCTCAACTCGCGACCCGGCATCGATGGAATTCTCCTTGAAATTTACGGGTACAAGACCAACGGCGCCTTCGGCAGCCAACACCCAGGCAGCGGGCACTTTGTGTTTGGCGATGGCCATGTCGCGAGCATCGGTGAGAACATCGACCTGGCCACGTATCGCGCATTGTCCACACGTCAAGGTCGCGGCGAAGTCATTGTTGGCACTTATTAGCTCGCAAGAATGTTGGCATTCATGAAAATTCTCTCATCGCATCAAGTCCCACGATCTGCGACTTGCGGCGTTCTGCTGCTGCTGCTGCTGCTGTTTGTTGTTGGTTGCGGTGACGGGCGGCCTTCGCGCGTGCCGATCTCCGGCAGAGTCACCATCGACGGCGAGCCACTCACGACGGGCAACATCACTATTGTTCCAGCGAACGCCCGCCCCGCCTCGGGCAAGATTGGCCCCGATGGCCGCTTCACGCTCAATTCTTTT
>CAUJKE010000156.1 GCA_963205385.1 Planctomycetota bacterium
GCTTGTGGCGGCGAAACAAAAGAAGGGATATCAGGAGTGTGCGGTGCGGTGAACCGTCGCGAGGTGTTTCTATTCACACTTTGGGAGTAACCATCGTCATGGGCGCAGACTTTCTATACTGCACGTGTCCTAAATTTGAGCCCACCAGCAAGCGCGTGACTCAGTTGCGTCGCCTGGTGCGCAATATTCCTCCTGCTGAACTGTCAGAGCTGTCAGAGGAGCGGGGCTGGGAAGTCGCCGAGATCGTTACGGACATTCTGCAAGCCGTCAAGCAACTGCCAGAGCTGGGTTCGCGGCGCGACGTCAGCACAATCAATTGCGGCGATGTGAACTGCTGGATCACCGGCGGAATGAGTTGGGGCGATTCGCCGACCGACGCCTACGAGATTCTCGAATGGCTGACGCTGGCGCCAAGCGTGCTGAACTTGCTGCAGCGCTGGGCGCAGGAGGATTTCGCCGCCGAACTCCAAGAAGCTGGCTGAGCGGTTGCAGGGCATTTCCACTTTCGAGGCGGCAGTCGGGGTTCACTTGCTCCGGCTGCCGCTGTTTTCATTTCTTGTTCGCAGGAGACCTCATGCCCCACATTCAAATCGTGATCAACGTCAGCGGCGGGCTGGTGCAGGACGTGTATTGCTCCGCTGCCAATGCCGAAGTAACGCTGGTCGACTTCGACGTCGATGGCGGAAACTCAGACGAACCCGGGCTGTTGGAAATCGTTTCCGCTGGCCGTCCGGAGCGCGTCTTTGTCGACCAGTTCACGTCGCACGATCTGCAAGCCCTGGTGGGCACGGACGTGGAGAAAGCCTTGCTCGCAGCCGGTGAGTTGGCGTAGCGGCCAACACCAATGCCCATCGCCAACGGAGAAACAAGCGCCATGCACAACTCATTTTCTGAGCGCGAACTGGCCACCATTCTTGCGGCTCTGCGCTCGTGGCAAGCCGGTTCGATTCGATCCACCAGCGAGAGCTTGCACTTTGCGCACTGCGATCCACTTTCGGCTGCGGAGATCGACGAATTGTGCGAACGCCTCAACTGCGAACCGACTTCTCGTCAGCACGAACTGCCGCGAGTTTTCCAGGTCGAAGTCCGCAAGACGGAAGTCACTCGCTTGCGGGCGTTCTTGGACATCACCGCCAAGACGCCACTGGAGGCAAGTTTAGCTGCTGAAGTTCTCATGGATGAAAACGACGAATCCATCCCCTGGACGAAAATCGGCACCAGCAACCGAGGCGTTCGCATCGAGCGGACCACAGAAACCGGCTAGCTCGCCACTGTCGAAACATACTTCCTTGCGGCCTTAACCGCAATTCACAATGTAAGGAGTTTCTATGACTTCACTCTTGGATTTGCCTGAGACGCAAACCGATAACCAGGCCGCCTAACGCCTCCGCACGACGATGGCGGCGGTGCGGATCGCCTTTGTCTGGTTCGGCGTGCGCAAAACGCTGACACCAGAACAGAAATCGCAAGCGGCCGACACGTTTGGTGCCGCTGGCGAATACGTAAGCGCAGCCAAGAAGCTGCTGGATACATCGCATCCTAGTTTCAAACTGGTCACTTCAACACGCGGCCGCATTTTGAACTACTGGCGAGGACTGTCGCTGCCGTATCCCGAACCTGGCATCCGCCTAATACGCCAGGATGACGTCGCCGCGTTCAACGTGCAAATGACGACGCTGCAAGCGGAACTCACTGAAGCGGTGGCCGAACTCGATCGGCGGTATGACGATTTGAAACAAGCGGCGCGTCGTCGGCTAGGGAGCTTGTACAACGTTACCGATTATCCCGATTCGCTCGTCGATTTGTTTGGAGTGAGTTGGGATTTTCCTGCGTTCGACCCACCTTCGTATTTGAGACAAGTCAGTCCCGAGTTGTACGAGCAGGAATCACGTCGCATCAGGGCGAGATTTGAAGAAGCCGTGCAACTGGCCGAGCAGGCGTTCACGGAAGAATTTTCCAAAGTCGTCGCCCATCTCACGGAACGCCTGGCTGGTCAAGAAGACGGCAAGCCGAAAGTCTTCCGCGACTCCGCCGTGGAAAACCTCCGCGAATTCTTCGAGCGCTTCCGCCATCTTAACGTGCGTTCCAGCGATGAACTCGACCGCCTGGTTGAACAATCCCAGCAGATCATCCGCGGCGTGGAGCCTCAGCAGTTACGTGACAACCAACCGCTACGTCAGCAGATCGCCACGCAGCTATCGAGCGTGCAGTCGGTACTGGACGGCATGCTCGTCGATCGCCCCCGCCGTAACATTCTTCGTCGCGCGAAATAGGAGGCGACATGCAACTTATTATTCACGCCGACGGCAGCGTCCGCTGCTTGTACGGCGAGGCGATTTCACTCCGCAACTTAGGTCCGCTGACCATCCACCGTGCTTCGCATGTGGAGCCGGATGCGGATGGCTGTTGGCACGCCGATCTGTCGCCCGTCAACGGTCCCACGCTCGGGCCGTTTGTGTCGCGCAGCGAGGCCCTCTCCGCGGAGGAGTCCTGGCTGATGGAGCATCGACTCGTCTAAGAACCGATGTCCTGGCAGTGGCGCGAGGAAAGTTTGCGCCGCGGGCCGGGTCGCTTTGTTAGCTCGGTGTACTGGACCGATGTGCGCTTGAGACCGGGACGAATAGATCGAATCCCGCCGACGCGACATGCAGACAACACCTGGACCAATCGACATTCTGAACCTGCGGCGGCACGGCGGTGCCTTACCTGCTTGCCAGATTCCACTGTTTGATCAGTTGTAATTTCTCTCCCGCCCAAAAATGCAACAGTCTCGCGGCCGCCAAGTCGCTTGGGGCCGTGTTTTCAAAGACTGGCATGTTGTAAATCGGCGGCAGAATGGCAATCGGTAGCCCTGTTTCCGCTAGCGCGCGACAGAAGGCGAATTGGTCGCGCTGCTGAAATCGCTGCCACTCCTGGTGCCAGGCTGCAAAGAACTGGTCGACGGCAGGAGATTTCCGCCAGAGGAGAACGCCGGTGTTGAAATAGGGCATGTGGTTGCCGCACGCCGCTTGTGTCGCTGCTGCTTCGGCAGGTGAAAGGAGGCCGTCTTGCAGGCCCGAGACGAGGGCATCCTCCAACCTGGGCACATTGTCGTGGGCGACTGCCAGGTCGTACTGGTCCAAGTACCCCCAAACATCGTCGATCGGCCGCGCCGCGACTACGTCGTTGTCCAGGAACAAGCTACGTTCAAAGCAACGCACTTCCGCCAATCGGGTCTTCACCGTGCGGCTTGCATAGCCGTTTACCGGTTCCACGCGCCAGTAGTCGATCTGCGCCGTGACCGAAGGCGAGTCAAGCGCCACAGCGGGGCGGTCGCTTAGCACGACCTGATCGAGATCGGGATGTAGCGTCGCGAGCGCCTGCCGGCTGATCGCCAGCAATTGATGCTGCAGGTCGCTTCCCGTCGCCAGATAGATCACGCCCCGCGATGACATTACGTGTCCTCGCGGGGCGGTGGGGCCGTCCGGTTGTTGCCGCTCAAGTGATAGGTGTAAGTCTCGTGGCGCTGTCGCGCTTCGCCTGCATCTTCCCAACTGAACGCATAGCCGCCGATATGTCCCAGGCGAATTGTCGTGTCGGCCAGGATGCGAAAGCCGCACTTTCTCGCCCTGGCGCAAAAGGCGTAGTCCTCCGCGAGATACCAGGGAAAACCATCGTCTTCGTAGATCATCGGCTGAAAATACGGAACCATTGGTCGCGGCCAACGGGTATTGCACAGCGGCAAGTCTAGTTCCTTTTGCAACGTGCGATATACGTCGGCGCGCACATGCAAGAACCCCGTCCCGGCGAACTTCAGTTCCAGCAACCCGCCGCCGGCGCCAAAGACAATCTGTTCCGTGCCGGGGAGGACATGAGCGGCCAGTTCCCGCTTTCCTTTCTTGGTGGCGATGCCGCAGCAGATCGGCAAGTTGTGGGCCCGGATGCGGTCGACGGCGTCTGGATCAAAGGCCATGTCCGAATCGATCCACATCGTCTCCGCGAATCCGTCGGCCAACGCGTCGGTGGCCATCTGGTTCCGTCCCTGATCAATGGCGGAGTAGCCTCGCACCCGGCGCACCACGTAACCGCAGCGTTCCAGCTCCAACAGCGCCTCCTCGCAAGCAGGTTCGATATGGCTCCCCACGGGAACCAGCACGGCACACTGGGACCGATCGTTGCCTTGCGTGGAAGCGACTTTGGGCTCGGCGTAGGATTCGCCCGGTTCGTAGCCCAGTTCTTGGGCCACCGGTTCCACCTCGCGCTGTAAAGCGGCGAATTCTTCAGCCGTCAGCGGCGGCGGTGATGGTGGCCCGCCATCGTCAGGACGTAGCTTCCACGCCTCGCGTGAGAGTGGAAAGCCGAGATAGTCTTCGATCCGCTCCAACTCCCCTTTCACCAGCTCGTCATAGCGGACGACGCACAGATCGAGTTCGGCTGCCGCCTGGGTAAAGCCCTCCACCTGCGTTCGCCAGTGGCGGCCGAAGGATTGCAGGGTCACGGGCCGATCGGGCCACTGCAAGTACCACTTCCACCCGGCTCTTTGCCGGGCCGCCAGCGCGCGATAGGCGTCGTAGGGGCTGCGGTGCAGAAACAGCAGCTTGGCCTCTGGAAACAACTCCCGGATGGCGCGAGCGTGTGCTGACGTCAGCCGTGGCTCCCTCACGCCCCAGCCAGCAAACCCAGCATCCTGGGCAGGCGCCGCAAAGAGCTTCTCAAACCACGCCTGTTGCGCTTCAACCAGCCGCTCTGGCGGCGGAAACAGATGCGCCACAAACAGCCGCACCAAATCGCTGGCCCCTTCGCCTTGGTAGAAGAACTGCGGCGGCGGCCATGACGGGGTGAAGCAGGTTTGCGGGGCGACCAGGCCGCTCACCAGTCCAGCGTGGCCGTAGGGCTCTCCCCACAGCAGGCACCGCGGGAGCAGCATCCGCGACAGCCACGTCCCGCCACACCGCCACCCGGCGGAAAAGAGAAAGATGGGAGGCGACGCAGTCATGCGGTCGTGCCACATGCGAGGCTGGGAAGGAATGTCGCGCCCTCACAGCATACCCGCGGTGATTGTGAAGAGAAACCGTGCGATGGGCTGTTGACGTGTTTGTCGGTTGGTACCAATGAAGGCGAAGAGGGCGTCGACGATGGCAAGCGTGGAATCAAGCACGCGCTCGCCAAAGGCGTTGTACTCCACCTCCGCGAGCACGCTCGACCCGTCGTGGGCCACTTAGTCGCGGATGCTATCTTGATGATCGCCTAGCGTCCACAGAACCTGAGAATTGGACCCGCTGACGGCTTCCTGCGCGAGCAGCATATGCACCGCTGGACCCCACAGGAAACGATCCTGAACGCCATTTTGCTCGTCGAGGCGCAGGATGATTTGGTTGCCATCGTAGACAAACTTGTCGACCGTGGTGGTCGAGCCG
>CAUJKE010000157.1 GCA_963205385.1 Planctomycetota bacterium
TCGAGTTCTTTAGCGCGCCGACTCGCTCACCTTCGGGGCGAGCCCGATGGGGTCGTGGGGGTGTGGTTGTGTGTGGGGCGAGGGCTCTAGCTCGCCGACTCGCTCACCATCGGGGCGAGCCCGATGGGGTCGTGGGGGAGAGGTTGTGTGTGGCGAGGGTTTAGCTCGCCGACTTGCTCACCATCGGGACGAGCCCGATGGGGTCGTGGGGGAGAGGCGGGGTTTGCGCAGAGGGGTTAATAATCGCCGTTATTGGTGGGGGCGCGCGATCGCATACGCGGGCAAACGTCGGTATGCAGGGCCGTTTACGGTCGTTCTCCCGCCGCCACGCGGGGAATAGACGCGTGCTTGAGCACGGGTACTTCGTCGCGTTTCGTTCGCCTGCTAGTTTCGGTTCTGGCGAACCTTTTTCGCGACGCGCGCGGCGAGTTGGGGGAGTGAACGGCGGATTGCGTCGAAGTTGGGAACGGCGCCTGCTTTGGGACGGATCACCAGATCCAGCCCCGGCGGCAGGTCGTGCTGAGCCAGGCGGAAGGCCTCGCGAATGAGCCGCTTCCAGCGATTCCGCACCACGGCGTTCCCCACTTTGCGCGAGACGGAGAGCCCCAGACGACAATGGTCCAGTTCGTTCGCGACCCCGCGAATCACCAACACGCCATCCGCGGCGAAGTGGTCCGCTGCGTAGACGCGGTCGAAATCCGCCTGCGACCTGAGGCGTAGTTCTTTGGTGAAACGAAAGCTGGTCACGCGCCGCCCTCTTCGCCTTCCTCTTCGTCTTCCTCTTCCTCAAACGGGCTGGAAAGCGGCTTGTCGGCCCAGTCCTTCTCGCGAATCGGCGTCTCTGTAGGGGGCTTCTCAAACAGCATCGGAGCGCGGTTCATATAGCGCCGCGTCGCGCGGGCGCCCATCCAGGCCAGCAGCATCAACGCGCCTGCCAGAATCAAAAGTCCCGTCACGGCGGCGAGCACTTGGGCGCGGCGCCCAGGTTCCATGCGTTGCAAAGCCGGGACTTTCTGTTCCACTTCCGCGGCCGCCAGCAGGAAACTCGCGAGCGGACTACGAAGAAATCCGCCACCGATCGTCGCCAGCGCTACCATGATAAGTCCGCGCGGGGCTGTGAAGGATGCTTCGCTGCAATCTGCTCGATGGCCTGGCGGTCGTCGTCGTCGAGTTCGCTGGGGAGTTGAATTTCGACCACCGCGAATAAATCGCCCGGCTCGCCGGATTTCGGCCGCGCGCCATGTCCCTTGACGCGTAACCGCTTGCCGCTGGAAGTTCCCGGAGGAATCTTCAGCGCGATCGTGCCGTGCGGCGTCGGCAGATCGATCTTCGCTCCCAGCGCCGCTTCGGCCAGCGTGAGCGGCAGCTTCACTTCCAGATTGCGTCCGTGGCGGGTGAAGTGCGGATGCGCAGCGATTTGAATGGTGAGCAGCAAGTCGCCTGGCTTGCCGCTAGGAACTTGCTCCCCTTGGCCGCGGAGGCGAATCTTTTGTCCTTGTTCCACCCCCGGCGGAATTTTGACCGTCAGCGTTTCAGTCTGCCCACTGGGCCGTTGCAGCTTGAGCGCGACTTCGCCTCCGGTGACGGCCGTGCGGAACGGGATTTTCACCTCGTGCGAAAGGTCCGCGCCGTTCATCCTGCGCCGACCACGGCGGCGAGAAGTTTGTGGCCCGGCCCCTGCGCCGCCGCCACCACCGCCGCCGGTGAACTGCCGAAAGATCTCCTCAAAGCCGGGACCGGGATCGCCCCCTTGATAGCGGTCGCCAAAAAATTGCGAGTAATCGAAGCCTTCAAATCCGCCCCCCGGTCCGCCGCTGCCGGTATGGGTCCATTGCGGCCCGCTGCCACCGCCGCCTGGTCCGCCGGGGCCCATCGTCTCGAACGAACTGCCGTAACGGTCATACAACTCGCGCTTCTCGCTGTCGCTCAGCACGTCGTACGCCTGCTGGATCTTCTGGAACTTTTCCTTGGCGGTCTTATCGTCGGGGTTCATATCGGGATGATACTTCCGCGCGGCCTCACGGTAGGCCTTTTGAATTTCGGCCTGCGAAGCGTTGCGGTTGACTGCCAGAATTTGATAGTAATCCTCACTCATGCGGTCGTTAATCCTTGCTGTCGCGGATCGCAGTCGTTGTGTCTAAAGTTTTGTCGGACAATGGTTTGCAGCGACGCTCATGGCCGCACCCGGCGGAGTTTTTCGCACCCGCGCCGGCGCTGCGCGTTGCTTCATTCTACGGGCGAAACCGCCGCACTGACAGGGTTTCATCCGCGGAGTGCTACACTTGTGGCGCAACCCAAGCGCTACCCCCAGGGGACCACTCCATGAATCGCCTTGCATCCCTCGTGCCGGTCTTTTTGGCAGTCGCGCCGCTGTTGGCCAGTGCCGGTGAGTTCGATATTCGGGTCATCGATGCCAAAACACAACTTCCCCTCGCCGCTCGGATGCATTTGAAGGATAGTCGCGGCAAACCGGTCAAGCCTCCCAAAACGATTTACTGGCACGACCACTTCATCATTCCAGGCACGGTCGGGCTTTCGTTGCGGCCGGGAACTTATACGTTCGAACTGGAATGCGGCCCTGAGTATAAGCTGCGCACGGGGCATTTCGCTATCGAGCGGAGCGCGACCGACAATACGACCGTGGAGATGGTCCGCTTTGTCGATATGAAGAGCGAAGGCTGGTGGTCGGGCGATTTGCACGTCCATCGCCCGGTGGAAGATATCGAATTGTTGATGAAGGCCGAAGACCTGCACGTCGCGCCGCTCATCACCTGGTGGAACAAGACCAACCTCTGGGAGAGCCAGCCGCTTCCTCATCCAGCCACGATCAAGTTTGATACCGATCGCTACTACAACCTCCTCGCAGGCGAGGACGAGCGTGGCGGCGGCGCGTTGTTGTTCTTCAATTTGAACGAGCCGCTCGACATCGCCGGCGCGAGCAAGGAGTATCCCAGTTCGCTCGAGTTCCTCAAAGCGGCAAAGGCGGCCGGCGATCGCGTGCATGTCGATGCCGAGAAGCCTTTTTGGTGGGACTTTCCCGCGTGGGTCGCCAGCGGGCAGATTGATTCCGTCGGCATCGCCCACAATCATCTGCAGCGCAACGGCCTGCTCAAAAACGAAGCCTGGGGCCGGGCGCGGGATATGAAGTTGTATCCCGATCCAAGCGGAATCGGCCGCTACACCCTCGACATCTATTATCACTTGCTGAACTGCGGCTTGCGGATTCCTCCTTCCGCCGGCAGCGCGTCGGGCGTGTTGCCGAACCCGGTTGGCTACAACCGCGTCTATGTTCACTGCGGCGACGAGTTCGATTACGACCAGTGGTTTGCCGGGCTCAAGGCGGGGCGCGTCGTCATCACCAACGGGCCGATGCTTCGCCCGCTGGTCAACGGAAAACTTCCCGGCCACGTCTTCACCGCTGACGCCGGCGAAACGGTGACGCTCGATATCGGCCTCAGCCTGTCACTGCGTGAAAAAGTCGATTACCTGGAGATTGTGCAAAATGGCAAAGTCGTTCACGAGGTCCGGCTCGATCAATTCGCGCAGGATGGCGGAAAACTTCCGCCGCTGAAGTTTGACCAAAGCGGCTGGATGCTCGTCCGCGCCGTCACGAATCATCCCGAAACATTCCGCTTCGCGATGACCGGCCCGTACTACGTCGAGATCGGCTACGAAAAGCGCATCAGCAAAGCCTCCGCCCAATTCTTCCTCGATTGGGTCTACGACCGCGCCCGGCAAATCCAACTGGAAGATGGCGCCGAGCAAGCAGCCGTGATGGCTTATCACCGCGCGGCGCGGGACTATTGGCAGAAGCTCGTCGACAGTGCAAACGCGGAGTAAAAGCTGGTCATGTCATCCGCTCGAACGATTCACCAGCAGCCTGAAGATTTTGGTCGGCAGACAAACCGGCCATCCAAGAATCGCGGCTCTCAGGCGACTACATCTTGAATCTCCCCGGGCTCACGGTTTCACCACCGCGGACATTCGCGACGCATACCGGGGCCACCTCGCGGGCGGGTATTCACGCGAATCCCTGGTTCCCTGTTGGACTTCGCCCATGCTAGCGCTAACCCCCGAACCTCGCCCCGTTTCGTGTGATTCGGCTGGAGAATCTGCGCGGAGTTTACCGATAAATCCGAATGTAGGGGCGGGCTTGCGCGCGAATTGACGCGGCAATTGCCTCCAGCCTCGAACTCGGCGGAAGGTAGCTAGCGGCTCATGCGGCAGGCAATTCTGTTCATCTTGCTCGGCATCACGGTGGGGGGCGGCAGCGGCTGTTCCCTCATTCCGGATGTGACGCATCAGCCGATCTTCCACAATCCGTTTCCGCAGTTGCATCGCGTGGCCGTGCTGCCGTTTGTGAATCAGAGCAAGGATCCGACGGTCGACGGCGATGCGGTCGCCTTGGCGTATTACCACGAGTTGCAAGGGGTGCGCGGTTTCGAGGTCATGCCGGTCGGCGTGGCGAAGCGGTTGGTGCAAGCGAGCGGCCTGGAGTTGCACACCGCGGAAGATTTTCAGAAGCTCGCCCGGTTCATGGGGGTCGATGCGCTCGTGGTCGGGTCTGTCACCGATTACACGCCCTACTATCCGCCCCGGATGGGCCTGGCGGTGAACTGGTACGCCGCCAATCCCAACTTCCACCCGATCCCCGCAGGCTACGGCTTGCCTTGGGGCACGCCGCACGAGGAAGACATTCCGGAAGAGATTGTCTTCGACGCAGAGTTCGCACTTGCGCGCGAGCAACTCGCAACCCAAACGCCGGATGTGAACGTGGCCGACAACAATGCCGCGCTCATGCAGGGCGAACAAGCCCTTGCCGCCAATGATAACCACGCTGCACTCGCGCCTGGTAACGATCATAACGATGATAACGCTGCCAGTACCGGTGGCGCATCGTTGCCACCGGCGCAGGCAGAGATGTCAGTTCCCCCGCCAGCAACTCCGCTGCTTCCCGAAGGTTGGCCGGACCCGCGTGGGTTTAT
>CAUJKE010000158.1 GCA_963205385.1 Planctomycetota bacterium
CGAAGACACGTTCCAATTCGCCAAAACTGAAAATGAGAATCAACGCGCACGCGACAGACGCGAGCCAACGCGTTTGTCGTTGCTGAAAGCTGATCAAGACGGTCCAAGCAGTGACGGGGGCCAGGATGGCCAACGTTAAGCGTTCGCTGCCAGGCCCAAGCAGCATTTGCCAGGCCGCCCACAAGCTAATGGCGCCGACGACGAGGAAGCGTTCGTCTTTCTTGATATAGCGCATCGCCATACACCAAGCGAAGATCAATGCCGCGGCGCTCAATTGCACTAGGGAATAGACACGCTTGTTGACTGGGCCGACAAGGTTCTCCCACAGTGTCCAGCCATCGCGATACCCTCCCCCAATGCCCCCCCAATGCCTCGGTTCGATTTGGCGGGTGACGATCGTATCACCCCACATGCCGTAATATTCTGCTAAGTATGCCGGCGATACCAGCACCAGCGGCAAGGCCGCGAGCGCCGCCAGGCAAACGACATATCGCAGCGCCAAGGCCTTGGGCCGCAATGCTACTAACAACATTCCCGCCGCGATCGGCCACACTTTGATATGCACCGGGATCGCCAGAAATAACGCGGCGCGCCAAAAGCGGCGGTTCACGATCTCAACGCCTGCGAGCAGGATCAAAGAAATAATTGCTGCGTTGCTCTGTGCCGACCACAAACTTCCTGCGGCGCCAATAGCGGTAAGGCTCAAAAACTGCCCAAGAGAAAACTGTGGCCAGCGCACAGCGAGAACTTCGCGATAGAAGCGCAGCAGCGCATAGAGCATGATCGCCACATTGAACCAATTCCACAGCATCGCGCCTAAGGAATCAGGCAAGATGGCGAAGGGACTGAACAATGTGGCGAAGGTTGGCCCGTAGAGAAAACCTTCACGACCATGCTCATGGCGTCCCGCCAAAAAATCGCGCGTCCCCGCAGTAAAAGCGGGATATACCGAGCGATGATTCGGCAGCACGGCGGCTTTGACCGTAATCACGGCGGTGAGAATGACCCACAGAACGATCGCAGTGCGGAGCCAATGCCGTTCAAGCACGCTAACTTTGGGGGACGGCAAGTCGCAGGTGTTTGCGCGAATGTTTGTGGCACTAGTCATCGGCGCCTCTCCCTCTCGAGGTCAGTGATGCCCATTGGGCACCCACTCGGCGGTTCACAACTTTTGACAAGTAACTTTCACGCGGCGAGTTCCAACAAGACCCTTGCTGACGTTCGTTAACGTCAACTGCCGTCATTGCTGAAACTTCTTTGTGAAGCAATGCAGAATGCCTCGCCGCAAGGATCGGGATCATTGCAAAACGGCGATTTGGCGTCAAGAGAAACTGAGGCCGTCCCGAATGGTGGGCGCAATAGCGCAGCGGAGGCATCAGGACGCTGGCTTCAGGACGCTGGCTTTGGCCGGACCCAAGTTCGTCCCACTTTATAACGCTGCGCGCGGTCGATCACGGTGGCGTCCTGGCTCGTGGCAATGACTTTATCGAGCGCCTGATGAAACTCGTCTTTGTGCTGTTCTCGCAGTCCGCTATGGTGGGCCAATTCCACGACAGTCAAACAGGCCTGTTCCGACAACGCCGGTTGATCCAGATACGGCAACACGAAGCGGAGCGTCTCGACCGTGCGCACTGCCTTGGCGCGGTCGAGCAGTTGATTGCGTTCCGCGTCATTAGTGCACATCACCGCGAGCGTCCGCAACAGATCCAACCGTCGCGCGTCGCTGCGCGCGTCTTCGAGCGGGGCGATGCGCAGGAGCGCCCGTCGGGCGAGCGTGCGATGATCGGGATGTTCCCCGACGCGGGCGATTTCCAGCAGACGCGCCGCGACCGCGCCATCAGGCCAATTGCACAACGCCGCCAAACCGGCCGCATGGACGCTGGCATCCTTGTCGTTGTACGCCTGTTCCGCCGCTGCGAGCGCCGCCGGCCCGCCGACACGTCCCAGTGTGGGCATCAACGCCAGGCGGTCTTGCGCGTTGAGCTGATCCATCACCGCCAAGAGCGCTTGAGCTTGCCGATCCGGTTCCTCAATGCGCTGGCAGACCAGCGCTACCGCGCGCTCGGCGGCCGCGCGTTCGCTTCCCGGTTCCGCCTTGAGCACCCCTTGCACCAGCGCGGCAAGGTGCTCAGGCGTTGCGAACTTCCCCAGCGCGTTCATCGCGGCGCGACGAACATCGGAGTTGCTATCGAGGGCGGCGGCTAGCAACTGCTGTTCGCCAGTACGCCGCTCGGTAAGAACCTCAATCAGGGCGACGCGCTCCCCAGGCGCAGCGCGCTGCATCTGGCCGATGATCGCCGCGGACGCTTGCGGACCCGTGAGACGAATCAGACTGCCTCGCGCCGCTTTCTGCAGCGCAGCATCGCCTGCGGCCAGTTGTGCGACGAGCGTGCCGACATCCGTTTCATCGCCTAAGCGGCCGAGCGCCTCGAGCGCTGCGACGCGCACCGATTCGTCTGGACTATCTTTGAGCAACTTGCGCACGGCAGGCGTCGCCGCCGCGTCGCCGCGCGCCGCCAAGGCGCTTAACATGCCGACTTGTGCATCTTGCGGGAGAGTGGGCAATATTTCGGCGAATTTCAGCGTCGCGGCTTCGCCAGGAGCCTGCGTTCGCACTTGCTCCAGCGCTAGCGCGCGGATGTCCTTATCTGGCTCCCGCAGGAGCTCCGAAATGAGCGACAGGGAGTCGTCATCTTGAGCCTGCGCAAGCGCAGGCAACAGCATGATCGCCGCCAGAAATGCTACAAAACGCCAGCGCGCACACGGCGCGCTGGCGTTGTAAATGTGAGCCTCAGCCATCACAGATCGTTATTCCTGTTTGCCGGCGCACGCCAGCATCCCGCGGGTGGCTGCCAACCGGACGTGCTTGGGCTGACTTTCGCCGGCGTACTTTTTGTAGATCTTCAAAGCGTCGATCTTCTTTCCCGCCGCGAGCAGTGCTTCGGCGCACGCGAGCGACGCGTCGGTCACCGCGGGCTGAACTTCGGCGCTCGGCGAGGCTTTGCTGAGCGCTTCGGCTGCCGCCGGCGTGCGGATCGCGCCGAGCGCTAGCGCGGCGGCCGAGGCCACGGCGGCATCCCCTTCGCCGATGAGTTCCCCGAGCGCGGTCACGCTCGCATCATCGCCACGGTCGCCGAGCGACGAAATCATGCCGATTTTCAATTTACCCGATACCTTCGGCAACGCATCACGCAGCGCGGCGGCTGCTTCGGGCGCGCGATTGCGCTCCAAGGCATAACGCCCCATGTGGGAGATCTTCTCGTCTGGCAGCAACGCGGCGAGCGCCGGCACACAGGCCGCGCTGCCGATCGCCATCAAATAACGACACGCGGTCTGCTTGCCGTCGTACGTTGCATCGGCCGTCGTCAGCACCGCCCCGAGTTGGTCTTCCAATTCCCGGCGTTTGGCGGCGTCCCCGTGCGAAGCCACGATCGCTTCGTCGATGGGGCTCAGCGTCTTGGGATCTTGTCCCCAATCATAAGCCTTCAAGGCCGTCAGAGCCTGTTCGAGCATAGTTATATTCCTTATTCGTCGATGTTGTTTTGAAAGTTTTGTACTTGAGTAACGCTCAGCGCTTCAATTTCGCCCGCGAACCAACGAGCAGTGATGACTAGATCTGCCATGGTTCACGGCGCGCGCGATCCAGGTAGCGATTCGCCTCGGCATCGTCCACGAACTGCTGAGCCGCGGAGTCCCATTTCAGCGAACGTTGCAGGCGATAGGAGATCGAACCCAAGTGGCTCAGCGCCACGGAGTTGACGGCGAACTCGATGTCGCGGAACGGGCGCTCGCGCGTCTTCACGCAGTCGATGAAATCACCATAGATGCCGCCGCTGCCTTTATACACAGGAACCGGCTTGGGGGCCCGCGTTTGGCCATCCCCTTCGACCTGCAAGTTGCCCTGGCCGGGCTTGTTGTGCGTCAGCGAGATGCCGTTGGGATAGCGAAACTCCAGATGCTGGTGGCCGTTGTCGTTATTGAAGACAATTTCCGCTGGCTGCAGATCGCGCACATCAATGGCGAACGTCGCACCGCCGAAGTGGTGCGCGCCCCAATCGGTCATGCCGCCGCCGGAGTAGTCGATATACGACCGCCACGAATTGCCGGACGTCGAGAAACTGCCAGAGCAACGGGCCTCGTTATACGGCGCCCACGGTGCTGGGCCGAGCCACAATTCCCAGTCGATATTGTCCGGCTGGTTTTGTGCAGGCAAGTTGCAGGCTTGCGACAGCGGGCCGACGTTGACGTTGATCGACTTCACCGCGCCGATCTCGCCGCTCCAGATTTTATTGACGACCCCTTGATAATCTTCCAGCACCCGTTGGCTGCCGCCGGAGACGACGCGCGCATAGCGACGGGCGGCGTCGACCATCAGCGGGCCTTCGCGGAGCGTCAGCGTTTCCGGCTTCTGGCAATACACGTCTTTGCCATTGCGGCAAGCTTCGATCACCATGATCGCGTGCCAATGATCAGGCGTGGCGACATGCACCGCGTCGATATCCTCGCGGGCCAGCAACTCGCGGAAATCGTTGTACGCCGTGCAGTCCTGGTTGTTATAGTGCTTGTCAATCCGGGACTTGGAGTTCTCACGCACGTTCTTACGCACGTCGCAGGTGGCCACATATTGCACGTCCCCGCGACCGAGGAAGGCGCCTTGGTCGCCGCCGCCCATATTGCCGATGCCGATGCCGCCCATGACGATGCGGTCGCTGGCCGGCGGCACGTTCTGGTTGCCCAGGGCCGTGGACGTGATGATATAAGGGACAGCGACAGCCGCGCTGGCCGTTTTGAGAAAGTCGCGTCGCGAGGATCGTGGCGACGTGGGCATGAGGCACCTCTTGGGAAATGGGAGTGGTTAGGTGGGAAGAATGTTGTTGGCCAGGCAAGACTCGGCTAAGTTACATCCTGCCAGTCAGGGAAAGACTCGGCAACGAATCCCGCGCGCCTAGCTGCGCGAGATGAAAATCAAGGTGGGAAAGCGACTCTGTCATAACTCACCGGCGAACCGCTGTCAACTTTTTATGGTCCTTACCTCCGACGCTAGACTTCCATGCGCCACCTTCTGCCGTTATCCGCGCTGCTGCTAACTATTGTACTTGGTCCCCTCAGCGGCTGCTTTCGCAAGGCTTCCACCGAACCGGCGGCGCCCCCGATCGTCTGGGCCGAAGAGGGTTGGGAACATGAAGGCGTCAACATCCGTCTGGGTTTTCGAGGCCAGACGTCGTCCGCTGCTAGCACGGTCGAACCGGTCGCGTCGTTAACCCGCGCTGGCGAACCGCTGGCTGGGGCGATGGTGTTTATCGCTTTGGTGCCGCCTCACGATAGCGCGGAAGACAGCGGCGCGCACGCGAGCGACTTGCCCACGTTGTATGTACCGCTGGGGAAGAATTCCCCCGCGCTCTACACAGCCGGAAAACTACCAGTGCCGCCGGGGGCAACGGCCGTTAGATTTCGCATCGTCCTGCCGGATGCTAAGGCCGATGTGACGCGCGAAGTTCCCTTGCCATAGACCTGTTTTTCGGTGCGCTGTCGAAAGCGAGTTTCTCCATCTTTGGCCGCCCGCACTGGCAAGTCTACATCCCTCGCCAACAACTGTACAAACATCGCCTTCCCCGGTTGTGCCGAGTGATTGTTGCACTCGCGTTTCCGCTTGTTATGCTAAACCCCGCCTGACGAGCCATACTCTAGCGGGGTACAAGATGCGAGCCGAAGCGGCGCTGGTGCGACAGTGGAAGATCATCTACATGCTTTCCAACACGGGAGGTATGGCGACGGTGCGGTCGCTGGTCGAGCAGACCGGGGCCAGTGAGAAAACGATTCGCCGTGACATGCAGCTATTGCGCAAGGTCGGCTATCCGCTGGCCGAGTCCATCAACGAGCGTGGGCAAAAGGAGTGGCGGTTGGCCTCGCCGGTCAACATGCCGGTGCTCAACTTCACGCTGGAAGAAGCGGCCGCGCTCTATCTCGGGCGACAATTCCTCGAACCGCTCGCCGGCACGTTCTTCTTCGCCGGCGCGAACTCCGCGTTCACCAAGCTGCGGGCCTGCTTTGGCGACGCCGTGCTGCGTCACCTCGAAAAGCTTGCCGCCGGTTTTTATTCCAAGACCCACGGCCTCGCGGACTACTCCGCCAAAGGCGAGCTGATCGACGATCTCGTGCGCGCGATCGAAGACCGCCGGTTGACGGTCATCACCTACCAATCGTTACGATCCACGGAGCCTGTGACGCATTATGATATTCATCCCTATGGCCTGGCGTGGCACAGGCACGCGCTGTATCTCATTGCCTGGTCGTGCGATCATGAAGCTATTCGCACGTTTAAGGTCGACCGCATCAGCAGTGCCTCCACGGAAACGCTACAGTTTCAACGGCCGAGAAATTTCGATCTCGCCGCCTACCTCTCCGGTTCCTTCGGCATCTTCCAAGGGGACGGCGCCTTACAGAAGGTGCGTGTTCGCTTCACCGCGACCGTCGCCCGCCTCATCCAAGAACGCCGCTTCCACGACTCCCAAGAGCTTACCCCAGAACCCACCGGCGCCCTCCTCGCCACCTACGAGCTTTCCTCGCTAGAAGAATTCACCTCCTGGATATTAAGCTTCGGGCAACACGCGGAAGTTTTAGAGCCGCCGACGTTGCGCGAAAAAATGATTGCGGAACTCTCCGCGAGTTTGGAGAATTACCGCGATGGAACGAACGCTTCAGCGCCGAGACCTCCCGGCAAGACGAAACGCAACGCCAGGCAACGGTAATGGGAACCGCGAGGAATGTCCGTTTCCTTTTCGCCCTGTGACGGCGGGGTGGCACAGTCGGCGATGCTAGCGGGTGCCAGGCTTGCCAGTGCGGAATGGCGAGTTCACTTGGGTTACATCATAGTCCCTCACCGCAAGTGCGGCATCTTAGATTCACGAGTCGCAGCCTGAACTTCGTTCGCGCGTTGCCTTCACAGGTCTTATGCCTGCATAATGTCGACACCGAGCCACTGCCGTGTCAAAGACTCCTCACCGCAAGACTCGCAAGCGATATCATCAGCCAGGCGAAGTGCATGAGCTGACGTTTTCGTGCTATCGCCGCATGCCGTTGTTCACCAACGATGCGTGCTCAAGATGTCACGTTCGACTCGCAAGGCCGAGGAACGTTGCCTTGCCGTTGCGAAACCAACGAAGTGGAAAATCAAATCGCCACTCCGCACTGGCTTGCCACCCCGCCGTCAACCTTATTTCACAACCTAAGCCCCAGGAGAGTCTGCTCATGAGTTTGCAAGGAAAAGTCGCCATCGTCACCGGCGGCAACAGTGGCATTGGAATGTCGATCGTCCTCGAACTGGCGAAGCAAGGGGCCAACGTCGTCATCGACTTTGTCTCGCACCCCGAAGCGACCGACTCGCTTGTGAAGCAAATAGCGGCGCTTGGCGAGCAAGCCGTGGGGGTCGATGCGAATGTCAGCAAAGTCGATGACCTGCGGATGTTGATCGCCAAGGCGGTCGAAAAGTTTGGCCGGCTCGACATCATGGTCAACAATGCCGGCGTCGAGACTCGCACTTCCATCCTCGACACTACCGAAGCCCAGTACGATAAGGTACTAGAGATAAATCTCAAAAGCGCGTTCTTCGGCACACAACTCGCCGCCCAGCAGATGATCAAGCAAGGGGACGGAGGCCGGATCATCAATGTCACATCGGTGCATGAAGACTGGCCGATGCCGGGGAATACGCCGTATTGCCTCTCGAAAGGGGGCATGCGCATGCTCACCCGCACCGCCGGCGTCGAACTAGCGCCGCACAATATCCTGGTGGTTGGCGTCGGGCCGGGCGCGGTCGCAACGCCGATCAATCTAACGACGATGAACGACCCCGCCCTGCTGAAGAAACTAGACAGCGCCATCCCACTTGGCCGCATGGCCCAGCCGACGGAAATCGCGAGCGTGGTGACGTTTCTTGCCGGGCCAGGCGCAAGCTACGTCACCGCGACCACGATCTTCGCCGATGGCGGCATCATGCAAGGCAGCCCCGGACTGTAGGGGCTGAATCCGAGAAAACCAAAGCCCGAACCGTAAGCGCGAAAACCGACCGAGATTTCTCTCTGGCTTGCCAGTGCTGAATCGCGAGTTCACGTAGCTTTCAATATACTCGTTCACCGGCGGGGTGGCACGGGCGATGCTGAAGGGGTGCCAGGCTTGCCAGTGCGGAGTGGCGAGTTCACTTGGGTTACATCATAGTCCCTCACCGCAAGTGCGGCATCTCAGATTCACGAGTCGAAGCCTGAACTTCGTTCGCGCGTTGCCTTCACAGGTCTTATGCCTGCATAATGTCGACACCGAGCCACTGCCATGTCAAAGACTCCTCACCGCAAGACTCGCAAGCGATATCATCAGCCAGGCGAAGTGCATGAGCTGACGTTTTCGTGCTATCGTCGCATGCTGTTGCTCACCAACGATGCGTGCTCAAGATGTCACGTTCGACTCGCAAGGCCGAGGAACGCTGCCTCGCCGTTGCGAAACCAACGAAGTGGAAAATCAAATCGCCACTCCGCACTGGCTTGCCAGTGGCACCCCTCCAGCATCGCCCGTGCCACCCCGCCGCGGCTCAAAACACCATATTGCCGGTCATTCTTGTTGACGAGCAGGCTTGTAAATTCTTCCGGCGAGTACAATCATGCCTGTCCTTTTCGTCCCGTCATTCGTCGGCTACCCAATCGCCCAAAATAGCGGCTTCGACTCGTTCATCCGCCATCTGATTCTGGCACAGACGGCGCCCAAGCTCCTGTTAGCACATATTGCTGGAACTCCTTCTCGCTTAACCACTTTACATTCCAAATACGATCATCGCTTGCAAGGATCGGCCGCAATGCAGTCGCCACGGCCAGCAATTCCGCTTGCGGCGGGTCGCGTCTCAGCATCAACTCAAGAAAGCGACGGGAAATGTAGCTGCGAACAAGCCAGCAAAATCGGCCTCTATTCTCGTCTACTTCGTCGCCGGGAATGCTGTTTATGATGACGACATTCGATCGCCCCGCAATCGACAAGTAAAGATTCCAATTTGGCTCATCATACTGAACCTCCGCATCTTTGGCGTCTGGGAATGTGAGTGTTAGTCGTTTGCTTAGGTACTCTGCACAATCCTTACCTGGCTGCGGATCGTAGAATGGTGGGTGAGAACTTGGATCCGAAAAGCGATCGCTCATGAATTTGACATGCGTCCTTAATTGCACATTCATCATTCACCCCAACCAGTTGTTCCGCCGATGATCGACGGCGCCGTAATCGATGCCGTCAGCGGTACAGGAGTGCTATAGGCGATGTATCCCAGCGAATTCACACCAACAAGTCGTGGCATCTGTTGACCACCATGCCAAAAATGTCGAGGACTCCTGCCGGCGGGGTGGCACGGGCCACTATGTCGAGTGGGTGCCACTGGCTTGCCAGTGCGGAATCGTGAGTTCACGTGGATTTCAATATAATCGTTCACCGCGAGTGCGGCACGCTGATTTGCGAGTCGAAGCCTGAACTCACACAGCACGTTATATTGGCCATGCTCGTGCTCGGTGGGGTGCAAGGGGATTGGCGTTGCGCGGCGCGCCGTTTCGCGCTACTTGTCGATCTGCTCGGGGTTGTTTCTTTGTTTAACGGCAAGCCGTAGGCGACTGCGGGGCAACGTCTTTTTACGCAGACGCCTACGGCTTGCCGTTAAACGAAGGTGAATGAGACATGCACGATGTGGGGGGGCGAAGGTTTTTTGGGGAAAATTGGACCGATGGGCTTGCAT
>CAUJKE010000159.1 GCA_963205385.1 Planctomycetota bacterium
TAATTCGCTCCCACTCAAACTTGAGTTTCGGAGAGATTTACCCCGCCGCCGCTTCAATTCCCAAAGATTCACCCTCGCCGCGCACCACAACCCCGATGCTAGCACTGCATCAAATCAACAGCCCGCGAGCTGGATGGGGTCCGGGAAGACGTTTGGGTCCAGCCACAGATCAGCATCCAGAAGCCACGCAAGTCGCGACGTTCGTATTCACAAGACCAGAAAGTTATTTACCGGACGCCCTTTAGCTGCCAAACGCAGCGTCGCGCTGTTCGTGAACTCGCCGGCAACTGCTTGTGCTAGGCCTGGCGGAAGAACATGAAGGTCACGAGGATGAACAGCGGGATCAGGATCGCCCCCGAGTAAGCCATGTAGCCGAAGAAGCTCGGCATCTTCACGCCGTTCTCTTCCGCGATCGCCTTGACCATGAAGTTCGGGCCGTTGCCGATATAAGTGTTGGCTCCCATGAAGACCGCCCCGCAACTGATGGCGGCCAGCACCTTTGCCCCTTCCAAGCCCAGCCCGGTGTTGCTGGCGTGCAGGAGCGTGCTGAGGTCGTTGGGGTCCGAATGGAGCACCGCGCTGGCGGTGGTGGTGAACACGAGATAGGTCGGTGCGTTGTCGAGGAAGCTGGAGAGGATGCCGGTCGCCCAGAAGAAGTGCCAGTCGTGGGCGAGGCCGAGCTGTGTGCCGTTGGCTTCCAGAATTTTCATCGCGGGGATCATCGTCACGAAGATGCCAGCGAACAAAATGGCGACTTCGATGATCGGGGCGAACGTGAAGCGGTTCTTTTCGCGCAACTCTTGCTTGGTCATGCCGTACGCGACGGCGGCGACGACGAACATCGCCACTTGATCCCACAGCGGATGCCATGTGCCGGTGATGTCCGTCAGGCCAGACATATAAATGATGACGACGATGGCAAACAGAAAGGCGAAGTTGTGCAAGCCGAGGATGCGGAGCGGTTCGTGCCGCTCGACCTCTTCCAATTGGGAACCGGGACGCTCCAACTCTTCCTTATTGAGCACGATTTGATCGTAGATGTTGAAAATGACCAGCAACAAGCCGTTGACCGTCAGCCATTCCAGCCAGAGGCCCAAGGTCCAGGTGAACGGCACGCCGCGCAAAAAGCCAAGGAACAGCGGCGGATCACCCAGCGGCGTGAGCAGACCGCCACAGTTGGAGACGATGAAGATAAAGAAGACCACGATGTGCGCCTTGCGCTCGCGCGGCGCGTTGGCGCGCAACAGCGGGCGAATCAGGAGCATGCTGGCTCCCGTCGTGCCGATGAAGCTGGCGATCAGTCCGCCGAGCGCGAGCACGCCGGTGTTCACAATCGGCGTGCCTGCCAGCGAGCCTTTGACATAAATACCGCCGGAGATTACATACAGCGACCCCAGCAGGAGAATGAACGAGACGTATTCATCGGCGCTATGCTCCAGCGCGTGGTAGCCCGCGGCGCCATGCACGAAGTACAGGTACGCCGCGACTGGCGCAGCGAGAACGAACGCGATAATCGCGCGGTTGGTGTTGTGTTCCCACCAGTGCGGCGTGGCGAGCGGCAGCACGGCGATGCAGAGCAAAATGGCGACAAAGGGGAGCACGCTCCAGATCGGCAGGGAGATAGTATGTCCCTCAGTATGCTCCTCGGCGTGCGCTTCGCCGTCTGCGTGTGGCGGGTGGGCCGCAGTCGGCGACTGCGTTTGATCGGCGGCGGGTTCCGCGTGGTCGGCCGCTGGGGCCGCTTCTTGTGCAACTAGCAAGGCACTGCCGGTGGCCGCCTGTAGAGCGCCCCAGAGCATCCACGTGGCCAAGACAACTCCGTACGAAATTCGACGCGCAAGCATGACAGCTCCAAACTCGTCAGGCGGGATAATAGCGATCTTCAGGGCAAACCAGGACAGGCCCAAGGCTGGAGGCAGCCTGCGGCTCGTTCGAGGGTAACGCGGCGGGCAATGGGGCGAAAGGACCCACACGGGAGTATAGGTTCGCCGTAAGCAAACGCCGCAGCCGCCGCGCAGATATTTGTCCCCCCTGCGCATACGACATTGCCGATTGCAATGACTTTAACGGCGCGCCTCGTCGCACTGCGCCCCGCGAATCGCCGCATGTTGCCCGCTTGCATGGCTGGGGAAGCTGGCCGAAGATACGAACCGAAACCGACTCGCGACTGGGAGAAAAACTTGTGAAGATTGCTGTGCTAGGGACGGGAAATGTGGGGAGCGCTTTGGGAACCGGCTGGGCCAAGGCGGGGCATGAGGTGGTGTTCGGCTCGCGCGATCCGAGCAGTCCCAAGGCCCTGGCGGTCGTAGCGGCCGCCGGCGAGAACGCCCGCGCCGCGACGGTCCAGCAAGCCGTCGTCGGCGCCGACGCGATTTTGCTCGCCACGCCTTGGCCAGCGACGGAGTGGCTTCTCGGTTCGCTGGGGAACCTCTCCGGCAAGGTCATCATCGACTGCATCAACCCGCTCAACGAGACGTTCAGCGGGCTAACGCATGGCCATTCGATTTCCGGCGCCGAACTTGTCGCCGCTTGGGCCCCTGGGGCGCATGTGGTGAAGGCGTTCAACTCGGTGAGCGCGCGGGTCATGTCCGATCCCAACTTCGATGGCCAACCGGCGACCCTCTTCTATTGCGGCGACGACACCAAAGCCAAGCAAGTCGTCCATCAGCTCGCCACGGACCTGGGCTTCGAGGCCGCCGATGCCGGCCCGCTGGTCAACGCCCGTTATCTCGAACCGCTGGCCATGCTCTACATCCACCTGGCCATCCGCCAAGGCTGGGGCTCAAACACGGCGTTCCACGTCATCAAGCGCGACGTGAAGGAACCAAAACAGCAGTGACCCATCGGAACGCATCAGCGCTCGATCACGCGGTAACCGTTCGCCGCGAGCGTAGCGCGGACTTGGGCCGCGTGATCGCCTTGCAGTTCGAGCAGGTCTTCCTTCGCTTTGACGGTCCCACCGGTTCCGCAGGCGGCTTGCAACTGTTTGAGCAGGGCGGGCAGGTCGTTGGCTTTGGCGGTCAAGCCTACGATCACCGTCGCGACACGATTGCCTTTGCGTTTCTGCACGCTCACGCAGGCCGTTTGTTCCTGGGGCGGAAGTCGCTCCGCGGCGCGTTGTCGCAGCGCCGCGCGGGCGGCCTTTTCGGCGGGCGTGCAACGGCACTCCGACACGAGCTTTCCGCAGTCTTCGCACGACGGCGGAATATCGAACGGCGTGCCGGCGAAGAGACGGGTCATGGATGCAAGCGGGATCGGAGTGGTGGGCGAGCGGCCTTCACTGACGCCCTGGAGTTAACGGGTTAGTGAGTGTCTTTCACAGTCTCCACGACGCGCGGCTTATGCGGCTTGCCAGGTAGTGGACGGCGCGGTGGGCGCGGTTTACGAGGGCGGAGCGCGGCGCGGTGCGCAAGCAGCGCGATAAAGGCGGGAACCAGGATCGGCCGCACGATGAACGTGTCCAGCAGCACGCCTAGCGCGAGCGCGAAGCCGAGTTCCACGATCCCGCGGAGCGGGCCGATGTCGCTCGCAAAGAGCCAGCTCGAGAACGGCTCGGGGATGAACTGGCCCCACATGCTGGCGGTCATGGAGATGAACGTGCCGGCCATGATCACGCCGCAACTGGTGATGATGCCGCCGGTCTTGACGATGGCCTTGCGCAGCCCGCTGAACGGTCCGTGCCGCTTCTGTTCTTCCACGACGCGCGTGGCGAGGTAGACGTTGTAGTCCTCGCCGACCGCGACCAAAATCACGAACAAGAACAGCGGCACCTTCCAATCCAGCCCTGGGTAGCCGGGACCATAGGCCCACGCGAAAAACGCCTCGCTGGCCCCGATGGTGACGAAGTAGCTGAACAGCACCGAGAGGATCATGTAAGCACAGATGACCGGCTGCCGGAGCATCACCACGAGCACGAGATACACCGCGATAACCACCAACAGTTGAATGCGGGTGTTGTCGCTGCGGGTGACGTCGCGCAAATCGCGGAGCCCCGCGGTCGGCCCGGCATACGCGAACTCGGCCGTGCTCCAATACGAGTTGGGCTTGTTCTGCAGTTCCCGCAAGCGATCATCGACTCGCTTGAGCGCTTGCAGCGACGCGACATCGAAGGGATCGGTTTCCAGCACGAGTTCCAGCTTGGTGACATCGCCATCCAAACCGGGCGCTTGTGAAACGTACATCGACTGACTCTTGCGCTGCGTGGGAGCGCCCCACGCCTGGTACGCTTTGCTGCGGAAGATGCTCTTCTTTTGTCCGGGGCGATAGTCGCCGAGGGGATCGACCAGGCAGCGGACGGAAGCGACGTCAGTGACGTAGAGATCGTCGGCCAGTTCGCGGAGCTTTTCCTGGCCCGCCTTGGTGGTGAAATCGGAGCCTTCACGTTTGACCAGTACGGTGAGCGGGCCACTCTCGCCGACGGGGAAATGCCGTTGCAGGAGCTTCGTGCCCGCTTTGCTGGGGGCCGAATCGGCCAGGCCGCTGAGGAAGTCGTAGGTGACGTGGTCGCCGCTCCAAAAGCCGTGATACGCCGCGGGGAACAAGATCAGCACGCTGCCGACGAGAATCGGCAACGGATAGGCGACGATAACCCGCGCCAAACGTTGCCAACCGCGGTCGAAGATCGTCGGCGGATGCTCGCTGGTGCGGGCAGTGACTTTCAGCGGCCAGAAGATCCAACTACCGAACGCGCGAAGCAGCGCGGGGGCGAGCGTCAGGCAAGCGATGAGCGTTACGAACAGACAGAGGCCAATCACGGGGCCACTGTTGCGATACTTGCCGAAGTCGGCGAAGAACATCATCCCCAGGCCGAGGATTGTGGTCAGCGCGCTGGCGATGAGCGCGTCGGTCACGGCCGCGAGCGACTTGCTACTCGCGGATTTCAGTTTGTGGCCGTGCTCCAGTTCTTCCTTGAAACGGGCAATCAAGAACAGGCAAAAATCGGTCCCCGCGCCAAACAGTATGACCACGATGAAAATCTTGGTCGTGGTGAAGACCTTCAAATCCCACCAGTTGAAGCCGGGAACCAGATGCAATTGTGTGAGCATTGCGACCGTGCCCATCGCCACCTGGAGCGAGGCCCAAATGGTCAACAGCGGCACCAGGACCAACAGCGGCGAGCGATAAACGGCGAGCAGAATGCTAACGACGATGATGATCGTGAAGAGCTCGGTATTCTTGATGCTCGCCAGCGCGCTGCGGAGCATGTCGCCGCCCACGGCCGCCGAACCGCTGATGCCGACTTGCACCCCGGTATCGGTCTGAGGGTTGAAGCCGACGCCAATCTGCTGGGCGTATTGCTTGACCCCGGCGAGCTCGTGCTCCACTTGCTCGAGCACCGCGATGTTCTCGGTCGCCATGAATTCGTTGCTGAGCTGCAACACCACCAGGCGCGCGTGCTTATTCTTGTCGCCCAGCTTGGAACCGAAGAAATCATCCCGCCAGCTCCACACGTCGATGAACGGCATCTCGGCGGCGATTGCGGGGAGCGGGCCATCCTGGGCGTCCGCTAATTTCGGGTTGAGCTTGATCGCCGCTGCGCGATCGGCCGCGGCGAGGTCCGGCTTGGCGGTGAAGTCGTACGCCCGGGCTCGATTCCAATACGCTTCGGCCAACCGAGGCGGCGGCGGCGCCCGTTGCGCGCCGGCTGCGGCGGCCGCTGCCTCGCGCCGTTCGTGATGCTTCCACATCAACTCGTCCAGCTCAAGCGCGGAGTCGAGCGCCAGCAGCGCTTCTTCCACGGCAACAGCCGAACGCTCCGCAAGACGCTCGGACGGCGTGAGATTCTTTTTCTCTTCGCCTTGCTGCTTGGGCGGCGCTGCTTTGTCAGGCGCTCCTCCCTCGGCCGCCGCTGGCGCGGGAAGCAGGCCCGCCGCGCGCTCCTGCCGGGCTAATTCGAGCGACTGCTCGTGAAGTGATTTCGCGCGGGCGAGGCTCGTCACGCCGTAATAGTTCTTGAACCGCCGCGCAACATCGTAGGCGACATCGAAATCGTCGCCTGCCAGCGGTTGGTCCTCGCGCGCGACGACCAGCACGATCTGACTTTTCGCGCGATCTTGGGGAAACGCCTTTTCGAGCAACTTCTCGCCGACATAGCTCGGCAGCGTATCCGGCAGATAGGCCAGGTCGCCATCGTAGGTGATGTCGTCCCAGCGCGGCGCGACCGCGCGCACGCCGACCGCTACGGCAATCCAAATCAGGATGACCGCCCACCACCAGCGTGTGATGGCCTTGGCAAACAATTCAAACATATCGCGTCACGTCGTGGCAAAGGAAGGACAAAGTGGCCGACGGAGCGACGTCGTTGGTGCGGCATGCCAACTACGAGTGCGCCTCTTGCGTCGACGTGGCCAGTCCGGCGACCAGCCCGTTCTCGAGTGCAGCCCTTTATCGTACCGCTTGACGCCCATTCCTCCAAGAGCCGCCGCCCCGCGGAATGCCCCCTAAGCGAAGGGCCAGCTCCCTACGGCACGAACACTTTCCCTTCGGCCAGACAACGGCAGAGCTCACCATAGACGGACGTGAGCCGGCTGCGGGAGTAGTCGCCATCGACCGCGCGTAAGATGCGGCGAGCGAGCGGGCCTTGACCCAGGATGACGCGCAACGGTTCTCCCCAGGCGGCTTCGAGTTTGGACTGGAACATGCCGAGCGATTCGAGGATGTACTTCCACAAGTCGTGCGCGGTGACGCGCGTGCGGTCGGGATGACCGGAGAGGGGATAGCCGAACTGCCGCAGGTATTTGGCGTCGGTGATCAGGGCTTCGTCGGCGTCGCGCGTCGTCGCGGTGAGAATCTGTTCGAGCGTGTCGGTGCTGAACGCCTTTTGTTCGCCTAGCGGCGTCCAATGCTCATCGACGAGCGCGCGGAGCACTTCGACAATCGCGGCGCAAATCGCCAAATCGGCGTGGGGGCATTCCTGCACGTCGATCACGCGAATCTCGATCGCGCTGCGCTCGAACCGCGCAATCGCGCCGCGGGCGTTGAGCCACTCGTGTTGCAAGACTCCCTCGGGATCGTACGGCGCGATGTCCGCGTAGATCTTCTGCAGAATCTGCTCTTCGTACGATTTCTTATCGAAGACCGCTTCGGGAATCACACGCCCGCTGACGGACGGAATCCGCCGCGCGTTGTGGCGATAGACATCGAGCCGCGTATCCAGAAAGCCACTCGGCTGGCTTTCCAGGATCGGGCTGCTTGCCGCCAGGGCTGGAAGAATTGGCAGGATGAGCCGAATCGCGGCGTGCAGGCGCGCGAATTCGGCGTCGCCGGCGAAAGGGAGATTGAGGTGCACGCTTTGCAGATTCGACCAGCCGTGGCCGCTGCAATCGAAGACGCGGTTGAACGTTTGATAGACGGGGCTATAGTCGTGCGGCCAGAGCTTCATCTCGACCTGCGGATCCATCCAGGGATGCATGGCCGCCGGCATGAGTTGGGCATCGAGCGTTTCCAGATGCCGGTTGATGGTGCGGACGTTTTCGCGGAACAACCGGGGGAGCGGCTCGAGCGCGTCCGCAGGCCCGCTGGTCTTGAGTTCGACGACGTGGAGCGTCAGCTCGTTGGACCAGGTGATCGGGCCATTTTCGAAATCCGACGCAATCTCGCCCTGGTTGACGAGCTTGAGCAGTTCGTCAGTCTTCGGCGAGACGCTGAGGTCGCCGCGACTGACGATCATATACTCGAGTTCGACACCGTAGCCTTCAAATAGGTGCAGCGTGCGCTCGCTCATGCTACGCGAATTCCTGCTTTGCGTTGCTCGATGCGTTGAAGAAAGACGCTCATGATGCGCCGGTAAAGTTCATCTTTCAGGACCGCGTCCTCGATGCCGGCATCGAGGCTGGGGTTGTCGTTGACTTCGATGATGTAGAACTTATCGCCGGACTGCTTGACGTCGACGCCGTACAGCCCGTTGCCGATGTGCTGCGTCGCCTTGAGCGCCGCGCGGATCGCCTTGGCCGGGGCGAGCTCGACCGGGACCGTCTCAAAGTTGCCATATTCCTTCTGGCCTGCCTGATCGCGGTGGATGATCTGCCAGTGATTCTTCGCCATGAAGTACTTGCAGGCATAAATCGCGCGGCCGTCGATGATGCCGATCCGCCAGTCGAACGTGGTGGGCAGGAATTCCTGGGCCACGATGAGATCCGAGTCCGCGAGGAACTCCTTGAGGCGGGTTTCCAACTCCTCCGGCGTACTGAC
>CAUJKE010000160.1 GCA_963205385.1 Planctomycetota bacterium
ACGGCCAGGCGGCGGCAAAAGTCGACCAATCGCGCACCGCCGCTAAGCAAATGGCAAAGCACACGTTGCCGATCAGGGCCGAGATTAAAAAGTCGGTGTAATAAACGGCCGGCTTGGGCGTGAATAAGTCCGCAATCACATGGCGGGCTCGCGCGAGCGAGAGCCGCCCCTGGGGGGAATCGGCAGGCTGAAGCATGGCTGAAAGACCAGGTGAGAGCCGTCACGCGCAAGGCAGGTTCTGCTGGCAGCCGTGCAAGAAGCAGAGAGAGCGCGCTTAAGGCAAGTTCAGGGAGGATAATCAAAGACCTGGCGGTATCTACAGCCGTCCCGCTTGATAGCACCAGGCGACACCTTGTTCCATCGGCGGGGGTATTCCCCCGAATCCATTAGATTCCATCCTCGCATCTAAGTTTACCAAGCTATCAGCGCTTGAGTCTAGCGATGCTGCACACAATGGCGAGATTAACTGCTGCCTGCCACAAAGCCCCTCGAAGTAGCTGTCAGGGGCTCAAACGATATTTTTGCCAACAAAATGATGGCTTTAGGCAGCAGCCGACGCTACAAATAGAAACGGCCGGAGAGCAAGTCGGGAACCAGCCATCAGCGGGCTTTTGCTAGTTTCCAGGTTACGTACCGACGTATTAGGCCTTACTCTCCGGCCACTCCTTATAACGAATTCGATTCCGGAAAGTACTCGCCAGGGTTCATCCCCTGGCGGGTTTCTTTTTTGCGCCGTTCAAATTGCCTATCTTAACATCGCAACATGAAAACTTTGCAAGGCATAATCGATAACATTTGCCCAGCCAGTTTAATCTTGTTATCTTCACAGCGCAGTCCGATGTTTGGTGCGGGATAGGCCAAGCGGATTTTGGCGCTTCCCGCACCGTTGTATCCGCAGCGTTTTGGGGAGAAAGCACCATGATGAGAACACTGGCAATCGGCACGCGATGCATCGCGCTCTTGGCGATCCTGGGATGTGCGACCACGTTATGGGGTGGCGGATCACCGCTGGGTTATGTCCGCACGCACACCATTCAAAACCTGGCCCCCAGTCCCAGTAAGTATCTGGGGCACTATCTGTCGGTGGATGCTGCCGGCGGCACTTCGCTCAGTAGCCAAACGGCTGACGAAGACAACAACTCGCGGTGGGAGCTGAAGTATCTGTTTTGGAAAGAGCGCGGCTACCTCGCGCATGGCATCGTGCAGCGGGGCGACAACGCCCACAACGGCAAGTTCCTCGCGATTGATCCGAAGACCGGCGCGCTCACGTACACCGCGGAAGCCGTCCCCACCGCGCGCTGGCTCGTGCGCTATGCCGGCAAGTATCACGGTTGGGACGCCTACACCATGCAAAACCTAGGGGTCAACGGCGAATTCGACATGACGTACATCGCCATCGACGAAGCAACCGGCGAGGTCAAGCTGTCCGCCAAGCCGGTTCCCGGCGCGCATTGGCTGATCGACAGCGCCCCCTACTTGCCCGCCGAAACGCTCTTCGTGCAATAGGGTTTGCCAGCGACGGAGCGCGTGGACGAGCGGCCGAACGATCACGCCTGCGCTGTAGTGCGTGCGCTGTCGCGCAGCGCAGGCGAACGTTCATCCGCAACGCTCATCGCAGCGAGTAACACTGCAAGTTGCCGGCGCGATCTTTAGCGTAGAGTCGCCCTTGGGCCACGACCAGGTGGGGCCAGGCATCGGTGCGAAAGACGCGCTCATGGGCGGCTAACTCTACGTATTTCTGGGGCGAACGCGCGGCGCTCTCGACGAGCGTTAGGCGCGCGTTGCTTCCCAGCGCAATGAGCCGCTCATCCTGGGTGAGCAGTATGGAGGCCCCGTCGCCATACTCGCCCCCTTCCCACAGCAAATTGCCAGTGCGCGCGTCCAGGCAATACAACTTTTGGCCGCCGAAGTAGATTTTGTCGCCCGCGACGACCGGACTGCCGACGCTCGACGCTTGCTCCGCTTGCCAAACTTTCTCCGCGCCGCGGAGCGTGATCCGCACACGCGCGATCGCGTGATGCGTGTGATACGAACTGACGAGCAAACTATCGCCGCACACCGTGGGCGTGAGGATGTTATTGGCCCAATCGGTTTCCCACGCAAAGGTCGCCACGGTTTCGCCTGCGTGCGCCTGGTCGGCGCGAATGACCACCAACTCGCGCAGCGTCAGCACCGCGACGCAGGGAATCTTTTCCACGCTGAGCGGAACGAGTCCGCCGGTGTGTCCCGCCGGGCCGCGATGCCGGCTGCCCCACAATTCACGCCCGGTCCGGTTATCGAACGCCAGCACGGTTCCGCGCTCGCCACCGACTTCAACCAGCAGCCAATCCCCGTGCACTAGCGGCGCCGAGGTGTAGCCGTAGTCGCGCAGGCCGCTGCGGCGAATCTTGGGGCGTTGCGGCATTTTGTACTCGTCGTACAAATTCTTGCGCCAGACGAGTTTGCCCCGATCCGAGGTGTTCCAGCAACGAAGCTCGCCGTCGGTGCTCAACGAATACAACAGACTGGTCGCAGGGTCGAACTCTGGCGTGGCGGTGACGCCGGAATACAAGCCTTCGTCGCCGGTAGCATGGCGGGCATAGCGAGGGCTCTCGTAGGACTGGGTCCAAACGCTCTGGCCGGTCTGCGCCTCGAGGCAGTGCAACGTGTCGCGGTCCTGTTTCCAACCCAGCACGTAGAGCTTTCCATCGACGACGAGGGGCGACGTGGAGCCTTCACCGACATTCTGTTTCCAGATCGGCGTCTTCAGCGGCCAGGCTTTCGCCTGGTAACCGGAGTCTTCGGCGATGTGATCGTTCCGGGTCGGCCCCCGCCAATGTGAAAAATCGGCCGCGAGCGCCGCACACGGCAAACTCACAGCCAGTAAAAGTCGCCAGACTGGTCGCATGAGAAGATTTCCCCCAGAAAAAAGACCGCAGGCAGATGACGGCGGCGCGTCACTCACTCACGATTAAGCTCCACGATCTGCGCCGCGCGCGTCGTGGTTTCAAATAGCATCACTGTCGGCTTCCCGAAAGTCCAGCCACTGGCTTCGCCGGGGTTGAGAAAGAGTCGGCCTTGGTCATCGCGGCCGATGCGCGGCTTGTGCGTATGCGCGTAGACGCAAACATCGAACTCCCCGTCATAGCCGCGCAATTGCCGCTCCATGTGGACAATCACAAACCGCAGTCCGTCCGCGCTCGTCCACGCCACCGGCGCTTCGTCCAGCGTGCCAAGAATGCTGAACCCCGCCTGGAGGCCCGGCTTATTCCCTTCGTTGTCGCCGTAGCAAGCGGTGATCTTGCAGCGCAGCTTGCGTAGCGCCGGCGTGCAGAACGTGGAGACCAAATCGCCAGCAAAGAGCACGTGCTCGACGCGCGCGTCATTAAAAACTTCCACGGCGCGCCGCAGGTGATCGAGATGGTCGTGCGAATCGGCGAATATTCCCAGGAGCATAACGCTAATTATAAGCGACGCTACGGCAGCGTGGCAGCCGAGGGAACGTCGCCCGCCCTGCACTACGAGCCGAGGCGCGAGCGGAACATGAAATAGGCCGCGCCCAGCAAGCAGCCGCTCGCCAGCAAGTAATCGCTCCACGGCGTGCGCTGGTCGCGCATGTAGAAAATGGCGAAGGGGATGAAGACCGCGAGCGCAATAACCTCTTGCAAAACCTTGAGTTGACCGAGCGTTAAGCCGCCGGCATCACCCAGACGATTCGCCGGCACCTGGATGAGGTATTCAAAGAAAGCGACTCCCCAGCTAAAGACAACGGCCCATAGCCAGGGCTTGCCCTTCATGTCCTTGAGGTGGGCATACCACGCAAACGTCATGAACAGGTTCGATGCCATCAGCAGGCAAGCTGTTTTGAGCACAATTGACATAGGAGAGTTCACAAACACCAAGGCGCGACGGCGATCAGGATGTCATCAGCTCAGATAAGGCGATGCGTGGCGCCTCGAATTACCAACAAAAGGTCAGCGACTCCCAGCAGGACCACGAGCACCAATTGGCGAAGACGTTCCACTGGGCGGTGCTCTGCTGGCGCCACGACGGTGGCTCGGCTGGTTCTTCGAGTTGAATCACCGCGAGGGGACGAGAGAGCGGTTTGACCTTTTCGAACAGCGAGCCAGGCGATTCATCCTGGCAGCGGGTCAAGTCGAGACGGGCAGCGCGGCAGAGCGCTTGTGCGGCGTACTCCGCGCAGTGAATGCCGTCGCTATGACCGCGAACGTAGCTTTTTACCGAGTACCGTCGGCCCAACTGCGAATCGAGCCACGTCCGCAGCGCGGCCAGTTGCCGCGCGGAATAAGGCTCCGCAGGCTGCGCCAACCAGACGCGAATTTTGCGATCGTTGGCGCGGCGCTGATTGATGCGGCTGAGTGCGGCGTAATACTCGTCGAGCGTCACCCGCCGGACCTCGCCCGGCGTCGCCTCGTAGACATAGGCGACGCCATCCTCGTGCAACACCACGGCGACGTGCGTGATACCGTCGCCGGTATAAAGTTCGACAAACAGGTTGCTGTTTTCCAGGAATAGCAAGCTGCCATCCTGGACCGCAGGCGCGCTGCACAACAGCGCGGCGGAAAGAATCAGTGCATTCACGACGGGCCTCTCGGAAGGAATTGGGGCGAAATGTAAATTGCCGAATTCCCTCCACTCCGTCAAGTATTTCGCCGAGACGACGCGATTCTTAGGGGCGATCGATCGATAAGCTTTCGATTTTTACACCCGCCACAAGTTCACGACCCCATCCGCCTTGAGCGGATGGTGAGCGAGTTGGTGAGCTAATAGCAAGATGCACGAACATCACGACCCCATCGGGCTCGCCCGGATGGTGAAGAAGTCCTGTGGGCTGCCGGCGGCACGCGGCGACCCTTAGCGAATCGTCCGCGGCGAAAACCGCAAATCCTCCGTCTGGAGTCCTTTGGCCGGAGTCGTCCCTCCGGCCCTGTGCCGTGGGCTTAGCGGCGCATCACGCCGGTCCCCACCGGTTCGCCTGCCATGCGGGGCGTTGTGTAGTTGACCGTCCGTGTCGAGGCGCTGTGCGTTCGTGCTGCCGGGGCGTTATAGCTCGCTTGGCGCGTCTTCGGCGCCGTGTAGTAAGGACGGCGGGCCGATTCGACCGGCATCGGTGTCGGCGTTGCTTCCATCTCAGGCGTGGGAATCACTTCGCGCAGGAGTTCTTCGTGCTCCCCACCGTACCCGTCACCGCAACCACAATCGGCTTCGCCACAGTCGCCACCGCAGGCGAGTCCGCAGGACGTATCGCAGCAGCTGGCGCAGTGATCGCCGTGCGCGCCGCGTACGCCTAACCACCACCGTGGGCGGCAACCGCCGTGGCCTGTGAAGCAACCGTGATTGTCGCATGGATCGCACGCCGCCGGCGGATCGCTGAACCATTCATCCCAATAGAATTCACCGCAACCGCTGCTGCAGGTCAACATTCCCCAAAACGCACGGAAAGGATGCGGGCAACACCGGCCACAACTGCCGCAGTCGCCACATTCCGGCGCCCCGCAATCGCCATCAGCGCATCCGCCATCAGCACAGCCGCCGCCACAATCGCCGCTCGCGCAACCACCGTCCCCGCAGCGACCCGAAAGCGCTCCCGATAGTCCGCGAGACTGGCAGTCGCCGTAGTAGTAGCGGTCGAGACAACAACAACCACTGCCGCTCGTGGCCAGCGCCAACGTGGTCAGCACGATCCACATCAGGCGATGAAGCATGAGACGCTTTCCTTGTATTACGGTGCACGAACGTTGCCGGGGCGGAATCAATTGGCCAGCCGACAACCGCCGCGCTTGTGGCGCAGCGAAACCCGATCCCTCCTGTTGATCGGCAGTGCAATCCGCAAAATCAAGAAAAACCCCCTAACCGATACAAATTAACGGCAAGGAGGTTCGTGCTAGCAACGGTGGCGCGACCGTCGCCGTTGTTGAAGGCGTTAATTCGCCGTGCGAAGTTTTGCGTCCCGAAGGAGTTGGTCGGCCCACTCGTTCAACGCCGGCGGCAAAGGTGGCGACGGCGCGGCGTTGTGGTCGATGCGGTCCGGGTAGGGTCCGCTGTCATAAGTCTGCTCAAAGACCGCTTGCACATCAAGCGTCAACCGGATCGAAGGGCCGAGCGATCTCTTCGATCCGGTTCATGGAGAACCAAAAGCTAATGGGCCAGTGGTGGCGGCGGAGTCGAGCCCTTGTTCATCGAGAAGACGGAAACGAACATTCCCTGGGCTAATCCAGCCGAGACGACTCTCGATCTTTGCAATCTCTCGCTGACTGCGCAGGCGAATCAATTACTCACACATCTTCGCCCGACCGACTGGAAATTACGATGTCGAGTGAGGGATGCCCCGTAAATGCACCGCATTCCATGAAATGCAACCTATCCCGTGCGTTTTTTGGTCAAACAAAATCTCAGTATCTCGTTTCTGAATAGCCACTTAAGAAACCTGGACTCATCTGTCTATCTCTCCCATCACAATGTCCAGCGAGCCGACGATGGCGGGGACGTCGGCGAGGAGGACGTTTTTGCAGAGGGCGTGGGTGACGGAGAGGTTGCAGAACGAGCTACTGCGGGCGCGGACGCGCCAGGGGATGCTGCCGCCATCGCTGACGATGTAAAAGCCCATCTGGCCGCGCGGCGCCTCGGTTTCGAGATACGCTTCGCCTTTGGGCAACTTCGTAGTGAGCTTAATCGGCTCGCCCCAGGAATCCTTGGCCTGGCTATAAAACTCGAAGCCTTGGCGCACGATGTCGATCGATTGCACGATTTCCAGCATCCGCACGTAGAAGCGATGCCAGCAATCGCCTAGCACGGCCTCCGGCGGGATGGCGGGATAGTTGTGGTCCTTGGGATAGTGGCCGTTTTTCTGCACGATGATTTCGAACGCGTAGCCTTCGTACATTTCGGTCACGCGCTCTTCGCCATCGCGGCGCAGATCGTGATCGACGCCACTGCCACGGAGGACCGGCCCCGTGCAACCGTAGCTGATTGCCATGTCCGCCGGCATGACGCCGATGCCGGCGCAGCGCTTGATAAAGATGGAGTTTGAGGTGAGAAGCGCGTGATACTCCTCGATCATCGGCTCGAATTGATCGAGAAACGCCGCGCATTTCTGCAGCCAGCCGCCGGGTAAATCCGCCGTGGCACCGCCTGGCGTGAGGTAGCTGTATGTCAGCCGTGCGCCGCAGGCTTCCTCGAACAAGTCGAGAATCTTTTCCCGCTCGCGGAAGGCATACAAGAAGGGGCTGAACGTCCCCAGGTCCAAGCCGTAAGCGCCCATGCCGACCAGGTGGCTCGCGATACGGCCCATTTCCGAAATGATGACGCGCAGGTGGCGGGCCTTCTCCGGCAACTCGTAATGGAGCAGTTTCTCAACCACCAGCGACCAGCCGAGATTCATATTCATCGCGGCGAGGTAGTCCATCCGATCCGTGTACGGAATCCATTGACGCGGCGTGAGGTTCTCGCCAATTTTCTCCGCGCAGCGATGCAGGTAGCCGATGTGCGGCTCGACTTCCGAAACGATTTCGCCATCAGTGCGGAGCACCAGGCGCAACACGCCGTGCGTGCTGGGATGCTGCGGGCCCATGTTGACCAGCATCTCGTCGGTGCGAACGTCGAATTCGACGACGCGCGGGTCATCGAGTTGAAGGGGCATATCTAAGACTCACTTGTGCCGTGGATGGTCGATGGGATGCGCGCGGAGGATTGAAATTGCAGGTTGAATCTACCGGCCGCGAATGCCGTGATATTCCAACGGCATTTCGTAGTCTTTGCGGAGCGGATGGCCGACCCAATCTTCGCAACATAAAATGCGCCGCAAGTCGGGGTGGCCGATGAAATGGACGCCGGAGAGGTCGTAGACCTCGCGCTCGTGCCAGTCGGCGGTGCGCCAGACGTGGCTCACGGTCGGCACTTCAGGCAATTGGCCGGGGACGTCATCCTTCCAGCGCGGAAGAATCACCTTGAGCACGAGCGTGTGCTTCTTCACCGTGCTGGAAAGATGATAGACGACTTCGGTATGCGGTTCCCAGCCGGTCTTGGCGGCCTTCTTGGGATCAGGCTCAAGATAGTCGACGCCGGAGATGCAGTTGAGCAAGTCGAACTGCGCAGCGGGGTCGTTCTTCAGGAACTCGCATACCTCGACCAAACCATCCGGCGAAACTTCGATCCACGGATCGAGCGCCGTGAGATTCTCGCCGGTGATTTTGCCACTGAACTCTTTCTTGAGTTGGTCGAGAAAGCTTTTGCCGCTCATCGAAGACCTCGGCGCGCTGCGCCGTCGCTTAAATTACAGGGTTGCTTGGGTTGCTAGAAATGCCGCCGCGCATCGTCAGACCGAAAGAAACTGCTCTTCCATCAGGGGATCGGACGGCAGCGGTTGTCCTGTCTGAAGGTTGCGCTCCCGCGCCACGCTGCGCACCCAGTCGAACGCGCCTGTCTTCCATTCATAGGCGAAGCCGATCAAGAGCACGAGGAAGAAGATCCCCATCGCTCCCGCGGCAAACCAGGTGAAATCACGGGCGCTGTTTTGGATACTCGCGGCCGCGGCGGCGGTGTTCGTCGTGGGGGGAATCGCCGGTTGGCTGATGCCCAGTTCGGCGAACATGGCCTGGCCGCCGGGCGTGAGCACCGCTTGGCCAGTGTCCGTGCTCATTTGAACGACTTCGAAACGTTCATCCGCCAAATTGTGGGCCTTACCGAACACGGTCGCCCACGGAAATAGAAACGCCACTTCCACATCAAACACGATAAAGACGAGCGCCACGACATAAAAACGGAGATCGAACTGTACGAAACTGGAGCCGATCGTCGGCTCGCCGCACTCATAAATCTCGAGCTTTTCCGGGTGGGGATTGTTGGGGCGAACGAGACTGCCCAGCAGCAAGTTCACAAACAAGAACAACAGTCCAACCGAAGCAAAGAGCGCCAGATACGCGACGATGGTGATGGAGGAGTCCAGGCCGGACATAGGCTGCGCGATCCTTACCCGTCAGGCGGGCGAAATCAGTTCTGTCAAAACCGCTTATTGTAGGGTGGTCCGCCCAGTTTGCAAGTTAGCCACCGGCGCTTCAGCACCAATTACGCGAGCGAACCTGCGGGGATAATCTGTCGCCCAGCGAAGCCTGCTTCGAGCTCGTGCCAATGCAGCACTTCCGGCTCCCCTAATTTCCAGCACAACAGCACGATGCGACCGTCCATCAGGGAGGGAAAATCGACCAATCCATCGGCGGCACTCTTGGGCTCAACCCCCAAGTCGATCAATTCACGAACATATTCATGCAACCGCTGAGCGTCTTTTTCAATCTCGGATTCGACGGCCGCCAACTCGTCGGAGTAGACATCGCCTGGCGCCCGGTCACGCCCCGCGGTGAGCATTGCCAGGCGTTGCCGCCGATCGAGGACGTCGCGCGTAAGGTTGACCAGGTCGGTGGTAATCGCGCGAACCAACGGGAGGCACTGGTTCGCTTCTTCCACCGTAAAGAGCTTGGTGGGTTGATAATCTCGGGTGGACATGATGAATCTCCTTCCGAACGCGGGCACGGCAAGTATCAAGGGGGCAACACTCTGTTTACTGGTTCGGACCTCCGTGTACCGGTTCAACAATCAACTTCGATTCTGAAACCGCGGTGGGGTTGAGCGTCGCGCGACCCCATGCGATCTCCACCGGCAAGCGCGCGAAGTCCACGATGCAACCATCGCGACTGAAGCAACTCAAGTCGTGCGTGGCGCCCATGAAAATGCAATCCACCGGACACGGTTCGACGCACAAAGCGCAGAACATGCACTTAGTATAGTCAATCGTGTAGCCGGTCACTTTGAAGCCTTTGCCTCCTTCGACCCGCTCTTTGCCAATGTAGATGCAGTCCACCGGACAGGCCTTGGCGCACTGATCGCAAGCGATGCAGGTTGTCAAATCGAAGCGGTGAAAACCGCGATAACGCGCCGCCACGGGGACGGGCTTTTCGGGGTATTCAAAGCGCTCCGTGAACGTGCCACGGTCCTTCTTGTAGGTAATAAGCCAGTACCGCAGGGTGACAAATAACCCCGCGGCAACGGTGTAAATGGCGGTTCCAATGTTCCTAAACCAGTCCCACATGCCAAATACTTCCTTTGCGGAATTGCTACCGCTTGACCGAAAGCTCAATACTATGAAGCACTTACGACAAGCGGCCGGGGCGCGATGACAAGCGTTCGAGGGCACCCCATGTACATGAATTATAGGCAGGCACGCGATTGTCGCAAGCGAGGGAAAAGGGTGGAAACAGGTGATTCGACTGAATACCGCCGGTGCTTACCCGCTCGGCAACGTAGTTAATTTAGGTGGACTATACGAATCGTATGCCAAACGGCGGCAGGAATTCTAACAAAATGCATGCCAGACGGCCGGATGTTTCTTGACTGGCCAAGGCCATCGCGTAGAGTGGAAGTAAGGAAGACTGTGTCCAGGGGTCACTTTCTGCCATCGTTCGACGATCGTACGTCGAAGCGCTACGGCAGAACCTGGGTGAAAAGTGCGCAGGAAAGCGGCTAGTTCGCACGGCGGTGCGTTCCCTTGGGCGAACGCGGGAATTGCGTTTGCTGCTGGCCGACTGAGGAATGGATCATGTTAGTTCTGTCGCGCAAAAAGAACGAGAGTATTGTCATCAACAATGACATTACCATCGTGGTTGTGGAAATTCGTGGCGATAAGGTGCGACTCGGCGTGGAAGCGCCGAAGGAAGTGCCTGTCCATCGTCGCGAAGTGTACGATGCCATTCGGCGTAATGCGGCCATCGCTCCCACACCGACGGACCCGAAATCGACGGACGAATAGTCGGTCGCGCGTCCTGTTGATCGAGGACGCCTGTCTTACCGTGTTTCGAGCCGCGGTCGTCTTCCCTATTTGCTTTATCGAACTTACGGCGCGGCATCCCCACTTGACGGCCGCCTAAGTTGCTTTGTACAACCCAAATGCTGGGTTGAATTTGCGTTCAATCGTGCTGGCCCCGTCGTCTAGTGGCCTAGGACACCGCCCTTTCACGGCGGTAACACGGGTTCGAGTCCCGTCGGGGTCATTTTCTTTTCACTCGCAGAGGCTCGTCGAATCGCGACGAGCCTCCTATGCTATTGCGAGACGGCTGCGTTGGTGTGGCAGCTTCATTCTTCGCCTTGGGTCGCGAGGTGCTTTTGTGCCAGAATCGTATGATGCTCTGTTGATTGTGTCTTTTGGGGGACCGGAAAAGAACGAGGATGTGCTTCCATTCTTGGAAAACGTGCTGCGAGGGCGAAACGTCCCCCGCGAGCGAATGCTCGCGGTCGCAGAGCACTATTACCAATTTAACGGCATTAGCCCGATTAACGCGCAGAATCGCGCTCTCATCGCCGCGCTCGAGCAGGAGTTAGCTGCGCACGGCCCTTCGCTCCCCATTTATTGGGGTAATCGCAATTGGCATCCGCTTTTGGCCGATGCGCTGCAACGCATGCGTGACGACGGCGTGCGGCGAGCGCTCGCGTTCTTTACGTCGGTGTTCAGTTCCTATTCCGGCTGCCGGCAATATCGTGAAAATGTGGCCGAGGCCCAGGCGGAAGTTGGGGCCGGCGCGCCGCAAATCGACAAATTGCGCGTGTTTTACAACCATCCAGGCTTCATCGAGCCGATGGTCGATCGGGTTCGCGAAGCCTTGGCGAGAATCCCCGCTGAACGTCAGGCCGCCGCCCAGCTCTGTTTCACCGCCCACAGCATTCCCAATTCGATGGCCGAAACTTCCGCATATGTCGCGCAACTCGAAGAGTCGTGCCGCCTGGTGACGGAGGGTCTCGGGCGCGACCAGTGGCGACTGGTGTATCAAAGTCGTAGCGGGCCGCCAACGCAGCCGTGGCTCGAACCGGATGTTCTCGACTACTTACGGCAGCTCAAGCAGCAGCACACGCGCGATGTCGTCGTCGTGCCGATCGGTTTCATTTCGGACCATATGGAAGTCCTCTTCGACCTCGATACCGAAGCCCAGCAAGTCGCCGCTGAGTTGGATTTGAACCTGGTGCGAGCGGGAACTGTGGGGACGCATCCCCGCTTCATTACGATGATTCGTGAGCTCATCGTCGAACGGATGAGTGATAACCCGGTCCGTTTAGCGCTGGGCTCGATGGGGCCTGGTCACGACGTTTGCCCGCTTGATTGCTGCGTCTACACACCGCGCCGACCGCAGTGACGCAAGCTACTTTCTGGCGCGAGAATGCGCAAGACTTTCGGGTCTTTCCTTGCGAATTCTTGGCGCCTGCGGCTGCGAATAAACGCAACTGCGGCGCGTCGTGTGCTAGCAGCCCAAGACGTTTCTCGCGGAGTTCATCTTGGTTCCAGTGGCAACATGTGTTACCATCCCCGCCCATCAGGCCAAGCAAGGATGTCGGCCTCATTCATACCCCCAAGCGGGTCTCGTCGCAGGGAATGCCAGGATGCCAGAATCCCACAAGCAGCGTGTCAGTGTGCATATTCGTTGGATGATTCGCCGTGATATGGCGGAAGTCTTGGCGATCGAGGCCGAGAGCTTCGAGTTCCCCTGGTCGGAAGACGACTTCATTCGCTGTTTGCGGCAACGCAACTGCATCGGCATGGTGGCCGAGCGCGATGAGCGCGTCGTCGGCTTCATGATTTACGAACTGCACAAGAACCGGTTGCATATCCTCAACTTCGCGGTGCATCCGGAGTTCCGCCGCTTGGGCGTCGGCTCGCAGATGGCCATGAAGCTGATTGGCAAATTGTCGCCGGAGCGCCGGAGTCGCATTATGCTGGAAGTGCGCGAGACCAATCTCGACGCGCAACTATTTTTCCGCGACCTGAGTTTCCGCGCGATCTCGGTGCTGCGCGATTTCTACGATGACACCATCGAAGACGCCTACCTCATGGAATTCCACCACGACGCCGACGACATCACCGGCGCCGATGGGCGCTACGAACGTAAAGCGGCGTAGAGGAAGCAATTCGAACGATTCCAACAGTCGCACCGCGTCGGGCGTGCGGTGAGTTTGGCCATGGGTGTCGCTGAGGGCGCCGATTCTCATGCAAGGTTTTGGTGGGGAGGGTAGAATTAGGCCGATTCGATCTTCGTAAGCGCGCCTTTTAATGCCCAACCTATGAACCACGAATTCGCAGCGGTCCTGTTCTTAATCGCCTGCGTGGGGGCGTTCTTGGCCTTGGTCGCCTGGGGATTTGTGCGCAGCCCTTACACCTGGGCGCAGACCCTGCTCTACGTGCCGGCAATGCTGATCGTCAAGCTCCTCTGGCGCGCCCAGTTACCGCATGGCCTGCCGCTGCCGGACAGCCAAGGCGCGGTCATCGTCTGCAATCATCGCAGCAGCATCGACCCCTTTTTTGTGCAGGTAATCGCCAATCGAGACGTGCACTGGATGGTCGCGAAAGAATATTGCGACAGCCCGGCGTTTGGGTGGTTCTTGCGCCTGGTGGAGGTGATCCCCACCAATCGGGGCGGCATCGACACCGCCTCCACGAAACTGGCCATTCGGCATGTCCAGCAAGGCAAGGCGGTGGGAATGTTTCCCGAAGGGCGCATCAACATGACCGACGAGTTGCTCCTGCCGGGGCGTCCGGGGGCCGCGATGATCGCGCTCCAGGCCGGCGTTCCGCTGTTGCCGTGTTACATTCAAGGCTCGCCTTACGACAAAACGCCGTGGAGCCCGTTCTTCATTCGCACCAAGGTCAAGGTCGTCTTTGGCCGTCCCATCGCCACGGAGTCGTATCTGGATCGCGTCGACGACCGCGAATTGCACGGCGAGCTCACCCTGCAAGCCATGAAGGAAATCGCCTGCCTGGCCGGTCAGCCGGATTTCGAGCCCTGCCTTGCGGGTAAGCGCTGGAAACCGACGAACGAGGAATTGGAAGAGGCGATGGCAATTGCGGATCGGCGGCGGCGTTAGCGGCCTGGGGACAGCGGGCCACTGGGACGCCCATCCAGGAGGCCATCTGACCCAAACGCAGGGTGTTGGAGTATATTAGAAGATTATCCCCGCCTGTTGATCCTCTTAGAGTGTTGGTTGTGACCGGCATTTCCTTTGTTTGCTTTGGCGCCAGCTACGCGGTGACCCTCGCGCTTGAGGTGTCACGGCTCTTTTTCCGGCTGCCGGTGCGGTTCGTCGTGATGGTTCTGTTCGCCGCCGCCGGACTGGTTGCCCAATCGCTTTATTTGGCGATGCGCGCCCAGCAAGGTTTGCCTGGCGGTTTGCCGCTCTCCAGTTGGTCCGATTGGTGCCTCCTCGCGAGCTGGGTCTTGGTGGCCATTTATCTGTACCTGGCCGTGCGGCGACCGGAATCCGCCATGGGGATCTTTCTGTTGCCGCTGGTGCTGGCGCTCGTCGCGGTCGCGTACTTTTTGAAAGACGGGCCGACGTTTCAGCGCGCCGAGGCGCGCGAGTACTGGGGGATGCTCCACGGCATTAGCCTGATGCTTGGCACGGTCGCGGTGATTCTCGGTTTTGTCGCCGGGCTGATGTACCTGGTGCAATCGTATCGGCTGAAACAAAAACTCCCGCCGCGACTCGGCTTCAAACTTCCAAGCTTGGAATGGCTGCAGCGCTTCAACGAACGCTCGCTGGTCATCTCGTCGCTGCTGCTCTTGGCCGGGATCGCCGCGGGGACGGTGTTCAATATCGTGAAGCAGAATGAGGCGGTTCCGTGGACCGATCGCACGGTCCTCATCTCCGGCGTGTTGGTGCTGTGGCTGATCGCGGCGCTACTGTTCAACGGCGTCTATCGGCCGGCGCGGCAGGGGCGAAAAGTGGCCTATCTCACCGTCGCGAGTTTCGTGGTGCTCATGCTCGTGCTGGGCATCGTGTTTTCCAGTTCGCAACACGCAAACGCTGTGACTAGCCGTGGCACTCGCGCCGTGTTGCTTCCCGGCGTCGTTGCCTCCGCCCACCGAGGAGCACGCTGATGAAGCTCCAGATGGTGGGATGCAGTCATCACAACTCGAACGTCAACGTGCGCGAGAAGCTCGCCTTTAGCCCGGAGCAGACGCAACGCGCCCTGGCCGATTTGCGCAACCGCTTCCCGGAAAGCGAGTCGGTGCTGTTGTCAACTTGCAATCGGGTCGAGTTGTATTTCGCCGCCGAGAACGCCAATGTTTGCCCGAGCCATCACGACGTCGTCCATTTTCTGGCCGAGTTTCATGGCCTTGCAGCGCAGGACGTGTTCGACAACCTGTTTGAACATACCGGCGAAGACGCGGTGCGGCATTTGTTCACGGTCGCCGCGAGCCTGGACAGCATGGTTGTTGGTGAGGCCCAGATTCTCTCGCAGGTGAAGCAAGCCTACGAAATGGCGACCGCGGCGAACAATGCCGGGCCGTTCACGCATTCGGCGTTTCAGGCGGCCATTCGCGTGGCCAAGCGGGTGGCGACCGAAACCTCCATCAATCAAAAACGGGTCAGTATCCCCAGCGTCGCCGTGGTTTTCGTGCGCGACATCTTCGAAACGTTCGCCGATAAGACCATCCTCGTCATCGGCGCAGGCGAGATGGGCGAAGACACCTTGCGCTACTTGAAACACGACGGCGCGCGCGACATCCGCATCGTCAATCGCAATTCGGCGCGGGCGGAAGAACTGGCGGCGCGGATGGGGGGAACTCCACGGTCGTGGCACGAGCTACACGCCTTACTGGTCGAGGCCGATCTCGTCGTCAGCACCACCGGGGCAACGCTCCCCATCGTCACCGCGCAAGAGTTCAAAGCGATTGAGCGCGGGCGATACCAACGCCCGTTGGTCGTGCTCGACCTGGCCGTGCCGCGCGATTTCGAATCCGCGATCGGCGATTATCCAGGCGTGTATCTGTATTCCATCGACGATTTGGAAACCGCGTGCGAAGCTAATCGCCGCGAACGAGAACGGGAGTGGCCGGCCGCCGAACGGATCATCGAGGAAGAGACCGCCCGCTACATCACCGAACTGCATCACCGCGCGACAGGGCCGACCATCAAACGCCTTAAGCAGCGGGCGGACGAGATCAAGATCGACGAACTAGCCCGCTTGATGAACAAGCTAACGGAACTCGACGACCGCCAACGCGACGAAGTCCGCCGAGCGTTCGACCGGCTCGTAAACAAGCTCCTGCATCCCCCGCTAGAATCCCTCCGCGACGAAGCCGCCAGCGGCACGCCACAGGGCTTATTAGAAGCGCTCAGGCGTCTCTTTCGCTTGCAAGATTGAGTAGCACGGAACTTGTTCCGTTCCCCCCGCAGCGCGGCGCCGACCCATCGTCATCGCCAACAAACTCCGCGCAGCAGTCGGCGCTGCGGATGGATACGTCTTCGCTCGGCTTGAATTTGAATGCAATGAGTTAAGCGAGTTGTGCCTGGCTTTTTTGCTTCATAGAAATGAGTACGTGCTACGTCCAATTGGTAAAAAGAACAAAAAGGACATGCATGGTTGTTCTCTTGCGGCGGCGATAAACTTCCCCAAGATTGGTCG
>CAUJKE010000161.1 GCA_963205385.1 Planctomycetota bacterium
CTTGCAAATCCGCGCGGCCGCGCTCAGCGAAGACGGTCGGCTCACCCGCTTCATGACCAACCGCCCCGGCCGATCAACCCTCCGCCGCTCCGCCCCCACCCAAACCGCCGCCTAAACCCATACAATCCCTGACATGCACCCCGGCAGTCCTCATGTTTCGTCAGCCGCCTTCGTATCGGCCAGACCTTGCGGTTCTCGCTGGGCCAATCTCTCCCGGGCAAGTTCAATCGCGCGATGGAGTTTTTGCTGCAATAGCATCTTCGACGGAAGTTCCGTGAGGTATTGGGCTACCCGAATACCGCTGTCCTGCAAGCGCAAGAGCTCGACGTGTTCTTCCGACTTATCGGCGCACAGAATCAGCCCCAGGGGCGACTCTTCGCCTGGCTGGAGGTCGTGCTTTTCCAACCATCGCAGGTACAACTCCATCTGGCCTTTGTCGGCCGCGTGAAACTTTCCCAGCTTCAGGTCGATCGCCACCAGGCAGCGTAAACGGCGGTGAAAAAACAGCAGGTCGAGATAATAGTCCTCGTTGTCGACCGAAATGCGCTTCTGCCGCGCGACAAACGTGAAATCGGCGCCCAATTCAAGGATGAACGCTTCCAGTTCCCGCAGGATGGCGCTTTCGACGTCCTTTTCGGCGTGGTGGCCGCTAAGTCCAAGAAAGTCCAGAAAATACGGGTCACGAAAGACCATGTCCGGCGTCAGCCGATCCTCGTCCCGCAGCGCGGCAATGTCTTGCGCGATCAGTTCGTCTGGCTGCCTGGCGACAGCCGTACGCTCGTATAGCAGGTGCCCGATCTTGTGCGCGAGGGTGCGGGTACTCCAGCGTTCCAGGCGGCACATTTCGGCATAGAACTCCCGTTTCAGCGGGTCATCAATGGACAGCAGTTCACGAAAATGCGTCCATGACAATTGTGAGCGCAGTGCGTTCACAATTTGCTCATCCGGGAAAACGTCCGCGAATCGAACCATATAGTGAAGATTTCGGCGGTCAAACCCCCGGCCGTACTCTTCGGTCAATTGTCTACTCAGTGCGTAGATAATCTCCTTCCCATACTCCGCCCGCTCATTGCCCAGCACATCCTGCCGAATCCGCCGGCCGATCTGCCAGTACATCAGCACCAGCGCCGAGTTCACCGCCCGCGCCGTCTGCTCCCGTGCGGCTTCGATCAGGGCGCGAATCTCCCCGACCAGGCTCGGCGCTAAAGCCGGCGGCTGGGGTGACGTCGGTTCGCTCACTTGCGTTTTGCGTTTGCCCATCTTTTACCCTCTTGACTCCGCCTGCTCCTCGCCCCGGAAGTGATTCAACTGCTGAATATATTCCAGCATCGAGCGGCCGTCGATGCGCTAGTTGATATCGCTCCAAATACTATCCGCTACCGCCTCGACGATTTCGCATTTGCGTCCGCGTCAACCAGTCCGGCGAGACGACCGCACCAATATTGCGGGGCGCGTCGGGCCGACACGCCGACGCCGCGCGGGGTTCGATGCAGCAACAAGTCGTCTAAGAGTGTGACATGCATGCACCGAGCGCGTGTTCATCGGTTGAGACTCCGTGCTAACCGGGGACGGAGTTCTAACCGGGGACGGAGTCCCAACCTTCATCTACGCTCAGGCGGATGATACAATCCTTGAATGACCGTATCGAACCATTCATCATGTTGTTTTCGCTGTAAGTTGCCGGCGTTGATCGGCGTTCTTGTCGCCACTATGGTGACTTTCGGAACGGTTGGGGACAGCCTTTCCGCCGCGGAACGCCCGCGGTTGCTCGTGCTGACGGATATCGGCGGCGATCCAGACGACCAGCAGTCGATGATTCGATTGATGCTGTATTCCAACGAATTCGACATCGAAGGTCTCGTGGCCTCAGCGTCCGGCACGCCCGGTGAATTGAAGCGGGCGGTGACTCGCCCGGATTTGATTCGCGAAATCGTCGTGGCCTACGGACAGGTGCGGTCCAATCTGCTCAAACACGCCGATGGCTGGCCGGAGACCGAGTTTCTGCTGGGCCGCATCAAGACCGGCAACCCGCAGCGTGGACGAAGCCACATTGGCGAGAACCACGACACAGAAGGTTCGCAGTGGATCATCGAGCGCATCGATGCAGGCACTCCGGAGCGGCCGTTGAACATCGCGATTTGGGGCGGCCAGACCGACTTGGCGCAGGCCTTATGGCGCGTACAAGCGGATCGTGGAGCCGGTGGACTGGCGGAGTTTATAAAACGGTTCCGCGTGTATGACATCGCCGATCAGGACGGGATCGCCGAGTGGATGTGGTCCGCGTTCCCCGACATGTTCTACATCCTGAGTAAAGCAGCCAAGGGTCGAGACAAACGTGAGGCGGTTTTTCGCGGGATGTATCTCACGGGCGACGAGGCGCTGACGAGCCGCGAGTGGATCGACCGGCACGTCCGTAGCTCTGGTCCGCTGGGAGCGCTCTACCCGATCAAGACGTGGACAGCTCCGAACCAGCACGGATGCCTGAAAGAAGGCGACACTCCGTCGTGGTTCTTCTTCCTGCCTTGCGGCGGCAACGATCCTGCAGATCCGACTCGGCCCGGCTGGGGAGGGCAGTATCGCAAGTCGCCCGAAGGCTGTTACCGCGATGACCGGTCCACCGACAAGGATCCCCGCGAATCCGTCAGCCGCTGGCGCCCGGCCTTCCAGCAAGACTTCGCCCGCCGCATGTCATGGTGTCGGGAGGGGTAGTCCGCCGAAGCCGTTCACTTCACTCTTGCAGACGCAGGAGTAGATGCGTCTGCCTATAGCATCAAGATAGATATCAAGATAAATGCCACACCAAACTTAAATACAACAGACTCACGAAGCAATGACGACTTCCTCGCTTTGCCTATTGGCACTTCTGCTGCCCGTCGCCTCCACCGCCCTTGCTGATCGCCCTAACGTGATCGTCATCATGACTGATGACCAAGGTTATGGTGAGTTTTCCTGTCACGGGAATCCGCTCACTCAGACACCCAACATCGACAAGATTGCGCGCGAAGGAATTCGCCTGACGGACTTTCATGTCGCGCCGATGTGTACGCCGACACGCGGCCAGTTGATGACGGGGCTGGATGCATTTCGTACTGGAGCGAGCAATGTCAGTAGCGGCCGAGCGTTATTGAAAGCGGATGTAAAGACGATCGCCAACCTATTTCAGGACGCGGGATACCGGACGGGAATTTTTGGCAAGTGGCACCTTGGTGACAACTATCCGTTTCGTCCAGAGGATCGCGGCTTTGAAGAAGCATTATGGTTTCCCTCCTCGCACATCAACAGTGTTCCGGACTATTGGGACAACGACTACTTCGATGACACGTACATTCACAATGGCGAACGCAAGCAGTACCAAGGGTATTGCACCGACGTCTTTTTCGACGAAGCCGCATCGTGGATTGCAAAGGAGGATGAGCGCCCGTTTTTTGCTTACATTGCTTTGAACGCCGCTCATTGGCCATGGTTTGTTCCGGACAAGTTTCGAGAACCGATTCGCCAGGCGATCCGAGAGAATCCTGAAGTGGTCGAGAGACTGAACAAGGTCCAGCGCGAAGACCTGATCAGCTTCCTCGCGATGGGGGCCAACATCGATGAGAACATCGGCAAGCTGGATGAGCGACTAAAGCAGTCAGATGTTTTCGAAAACACGATCGTCGTGTTCCTGACCGACAACGGCAGCACGATGGGTGAAGACTACTACAACGCGGGGATGCGCGGCAAGAAAACTCAGCTTTGGGAAGGCGGACACCGTGTCCCCTGTTTTATCCGCTGGCCGGCGGGTTCGCTCGGTAAGCCACGTGACGTCGCCGAGTTGTCTCATGTTCAGGACTTGATGCCAACGCTCGCCGACTTGGCCGGAGTCGCCGGTGTGCCCGATGGGCTCGATGGCCAGAGCCTGTCGCCTGTTCTGCGTGGCGCACAAGAGAGCCTCGGCGATCGCATGCTCGTCATCAACTACAGTCGCATGCCGGGCTTCAAAGTGAACTATACCCGCGGCAGTCCGGCGATTCCGAGGCGTAACGGCGCGGCGGTGTTGTGGAAGCGCTGGCGATTGCTCGAAAATCGCATGCTGTTTGATCTCGACAGTGATCCACACCAGGACCATGACGTCGCCGCAAATCACCCCGATGTCGTCTCCAAAATGCGTGCCCACTTGGACCAGTGGTGGGACGGCGTCAAAGACGATGTGATGACTCCTCAGCGAGTGATCATCGGATCCGACGAGGAGAATCCGATGATGTTGACCGCCTGCGAATGGCTGGATGTGTTTGTTGACCAGCAACGACAGGTCCGCGATGCCGCACTGAAGAACGGAACATGGCATTTGCAAGTCGCGAAGACGGGAACGTACAGAATTGAACTGCGTCGTTGGCCTCGAGAGTCCGGATTGCAACTGACAGACAGTCTTCCAGAAACCCGTGTTACTGACGGCGTATTCGTGCCTGGGAAGTCATTGCCTGTCAGTTCGGCAAGCCTGCAGGCGGGCGATCGTAAACTAAGGCTGAATCCGCAACTCAACAACGAGTCATTCGTCGCGGAGATCGAACTCGCCGAGGGGCCGATTGAGTTGAGAACGTCATTTGTCGATCCCGACGGTAACGAGATTTGCGGCGCCTACTATGCCTACGTCACTCGACAACGTTGACTTTGAAAGCCGATCAATCCTCCTACACCTCGAATTTGCCGGGTTGACGAAGATCAGTCCATTGGATCGCGACAATAGCGAGTCCTTAACATGAGAGTAAACATTCCCTTGTGCAAATTACCCGCGATCGTATTGTCGCTGTTGCTCGTAGCGGCCCACGCCGCTGCCGCCGCCCCTGTCACAAGAAACGCCGATGTTGTGGTCTATAGTTCCACGCCTGGCGGTTTTTGCGCTGCTATCGCCGCGGCGCGCGACGGAGCGTCGGTGATCTTGCTGGAGCCCACTGATCACGTCGGCGGGGTCAACACTGGTGGGCTGAGCTTCAGTGATTCGAACCAAACCGTCCGCACGACGGTGATGGGGCTGTTTGATGAATGGCATCGGCGGATCGAGCAGGATTACCAGTCGCGCGGCGTCAAGTTGCCTTACCAAGTGAGTGTGAAGGATCAGGCTCGCTGGACTTACGAGCCGCATGTCGCCGCGCGTGTTACCCGCCAGATGCTCGACGAGGCGAAGGTCGAGGTGCTCACGAAACGCATCCTTCGGGCCGTCAGCAAGAAAGGAACTCGTATTACGAGCCTGGATACTAGCAACGGCAAGTTCACTGCCAAGGTCTTCATCGATGCCAGCTACGAAGGCGATCTGATGGCTGGGGCGGGAGTCAGTTGGACGATCGGACGTGAGGGGCGGGAGGAGTTTGGTGAGTCGTTGGCAGGCAAACGCTATTCGAAAGGCAAAATGCCTATCTCCGGACTCGATGAGCAAGGCAAGATGCTGCCGCTGATCACTACCGCCGATGCTGGGCCTGAGGAAGAAGGCGACCGCCATGTGATGACTTACAGCTTTCGCCTTTGCCTGACTGCGGATCTCAGCAACCGTGTGCCGATGCCCGAGCCGGAAAGATACGATCCCGCCCGCTTCGAGGTCGTGCGACGACATCTTCAAAACGGAGGCGGCGGGGTGGGGTTCGACTTGTACGAACTGCCCAGCGGAAAATTCGATGGCAACAATTCGATCGGTGGACAATTCTCCCTGGGCCTGATCGGCGGTTGCAACGGCTGGAGCGAAGCCGGTCCAGCCGAGCGGGCCGCCATCTGGGAAGCGCATCGTCAATACACACTGGAGTTCTACCGCTTTCTTACCACCGATCCCGCCGTACCCGCAGCGACCCGCCACAAACTTGCCAGTTTGGGTTTGTGCAAAGATGAATTTTCCGAGCATGGCCACTGGCCGCCGCAACTGCACGTCCGCGAAGGCCGGCGGATGCAAGGCCTGTATGTGGTCAGCCAAAAGGACATCCTGGACGAGCCGGAAAAGCAAGACCCGATCGTGGTTTCTTCTTTCCCGATCGACTCGCACGATTGCCAACGCATTGCGCTCGCGGACAGCGTCATCAACGAAGGGACCATTTTCCCTGTCAGGATGAACGGACGCCGACACGGCTATCCATATCACATCCCGTACCGCGCCATCCTGCCGAAGCCTCACGAGTGTAGCAATCTTCTCGTCCCCGTAGCCTTGTCCTGCACGCACGTCGCCCTTTCCTCGATTCGCGTCGAGCCGACGTGGATGATCCTCGGCCAGAGCGCCGGCATCGCGGCCGCATTGGCAGCCCGCGAAGACACTCCGGTGCAGTCGCTCGAATATCCTAAGCTGCGTGAGCGGTTGCTGGCCCAGAATCAAGTGCTTGCGTTGCCCGAACTCCCGCCGCTTCCGCCACAAGCCGAGGCGGCGGTTTCCGTCGATCTGAGCACATTGCCAGGTCTTGTGCTGGATGACGCTTCCGCCGAACTGAAAGGCGCGTGGACGCGCTCGACGAATTTCAAACCATACATCGGCAGGGGCTATGTGCATGATGAACGACGGGCGGACGGGGAGTCTGTGGCCACATTCCGCTTCAAAGTTCCGCAGCGCGGACGCTACCGGCTCGGCATGGCGTATTCCGCTCATGAAACCCGCGCAACCAAAGTGCCGGTGTCGGTCACGAGCGGGCGTCACATCACAAAGCTCACCGTCGATCAGACGCAGCCACTGCCAGCCGGTCAACTCTTCCACGATATCGACACGGTCGAATTGACCGCTGACGTCGAAACCGTCATCACCATCTCCAACGAAAATACAGACGGCTTCGTGATACTCGACGCGCTGCAACTGACGCGGGAACAATCGGACGACGATAGATCCGAACGACGTCCAGCCAACTCCGGCGACGGCGTCCATCCCAGTGGCGGTAAGTCCAACGAGTACACTGAAGACAACATGCGAATTTGCGGCTATGCCTTGCGCAACTGGGTAAATTTTCTTGTGCTCAGGCAGATTTACTTCCACGTGCTCGAGAAAGATTAAAAGATTATTTCGATTCCACTATCCGCAACCAACGGCTCAGTGGTTTCAACGCTGTCTTCCACACGGCAACAAGAAACATTCGCCCAACACGAAGCATTTTGATGTGAGAGCAATCCGATGAACACCTTTTTTCGTCAGGCCGTGTTGTCCGTGGTCGCGCTGTCCACTCTCTTGGCAACTTGCGTGTCCCCTGCGCTGGCTGAATTGCGTTGGGAAGCCGAGGACTGTGTGGTCAATCGCGACGCCTACCGCGAAAACTCGCAGGCAGACAATCTCTGGAATCTTTGGAGTACCGACAAGGACGCCGAAAAGAAGTGGTCGGGCGGAGTCACGCTTCAAAGCCCCGTGGTCATGGCCGATCGCGAGCAGCCGCAAGATGGTGCGCCTCCGCTTCATCTGCACATTGGAGATTTACCACCTGGCCGTTATGTACTATCGATGAAAACTGGGCGCGTCCTCGGATTCTCGCTCGACGGAAAGTCCTGGCGTCGCTGGCAAGCAGATGATTCGCTGCAGGTCGACGTAGGAACGAGCGGACTCCAGTGGTGGATCGACGACCGCTATGCCATGGCAGAGAAGGAGCAGCGAGGCGCTGGCTATCTCGACACGATTTCACTGGTCGCTCTGCCGCAGGGTCGCAAGGTGAACGGTTGGGCGAAGACCCGGCCAGTCGAGAAGATGGATCGCGGTGTTGTGTCGATGCCGGTTGAGGGGGGCACGCGTCTATCGTGGCGTCTGCTTGCCAGCGACGGCAACGATGCGACGTTCGATGTTTTCCGCGTGCAGGGAGACAATCTGCACAAACTTAATCGCGAACCGATTCGCAACACAACCGATTACGTAGACACAACGCACGAGGCGGCAACGAGTCAATATCTGGTAACGAAGTCTGGCGACAAGCTGTCAGCAAGTCGTGCAGAAGTGCTGCCGTTGGTGGGCGGTTTGCCCTGTCGCACCATCCGCCTGCGCGATAAAAAGGCGACCGTCCAAAAAGTTGGCATCGCCGACCTGAACGGCGACGGTGCGTACGATTTTGTTCTCAAGACCCCCAACGCCAACATTGACCCCTGGCACAAATACTGGAACCCCTCGCCGGAGACCTATAAGGTGTCGGCCTACCTGGCCGATGGGACATTCCTGTGGGAAAACGATCTTGGTTGGGCGATCGAACGTGGCATCTGGTACTCGCCAATCATCACCTACGATCTGGACGGCGACGGTCGGGCCGAAGTGATGGCGAAAACAGGCAACGGCGATCCACGGGACACGGATGGTCGCGTGACCAGCGGCCCCGAGTGGCTGACGGTTTGGGACGGCATGACCGGCAAAGAACTTGCCAAGGCGCCCTGGCCGTCGCGCGATGCGTTTCCCGATTACAACCGCGCCTCGCGCAATCAATTGGCCGTGGCGTATCTCGACGGCAAGACCCCGTGCATCATCGCCTTGCGCGGAACGTATGGCGTGATGCTGGCAGAGGCATATCAGTTTCACGGCGGACGTTTGGAAGCTCTGTGGAAATACGACAGCCGACCGTACGGACGCCGTTACCAAGGCCAGGGAGCGCACTTCACTCTGGCGCATGACGTCGATGGAGACGGCCGCGACGAAGTGATATTGGGCAGCGCGGTCCTTGACGACGACGGCACTCCGTTGTGGACGACCGGCAAGGGACATCCCGACGCGGCCTACCTTGCAGATATCGATCCCCAACGCCCCGGCCTGGAAATCGCTTACGTGATGGAAACCCGTCAGCAGACCGGCGGATTGTGCGTGGCAGATGCCTCCACCGGAACCTTGCTGTGGGAGCTGCAGGAACCGACCCAACACGTTCACAGCAAAGGGCTCTGCGCCGATATCTTTCCCGAACATCCTGGGATGGAGTTGTACGGCCATGACGCCGAGGACCACAAGCTGACCGGTCGCTGCTGGTTGTTCACTGCCGCCGGCAAGTTGCTGGAAGTGGGCAACCGCTGTAATTCGCGCGGTTGGGGATTCCGCCGGTCAACCGTCTACTGGGACGCCGATCCGCAGAAAGAGTTGCTGACGCAGTATGTGCATAAGCCTGATCTGGATCGCTTGAGCCCCAATTGGCCTGGTCGGACGTTATTATGCGCCGACTTGCTGGGTGACTGGCGCGAGGAAATCGTGGTGACCGAACCCGGCGTATTACGAATCTACAGCACTCCCCTACCGGCCAAAGATCGCCGAGTCTGTTTGATGCAAGATCGGCTCTATCGCCTTGGCACTGCGATGAACGCCATGGGCTATGATCAGGATGCCACGCTGTCGTATCGGTTCGAGTAATTAACGATCGCGGACCGAATAAACCACTTCCGCCTCTGTACCTTACATACCAGACTTCCCATGAAAGCGAGATTCAGAGCGAGTTTCATGGACAGCATCGAGCCGGCAAGATGGATTTCGCGTATCGCGGTCGTCCTGCTGCTCTAGTCTCCCGGTCGTCATGCCCCAGGCCAACTACGGATAAGTGGCGGCATCCGCGAAGCTGCCAAAACGCCCTCAGAGCTAACCCATGTATAGCCGCGATTTCGCCAAAGTGAAACAGTACGCCCAGCAGGATTCGAACCTGCGACCTGCGGATTAGAAGTCCGCTGCTCTATCCAGCTGAGCTATGGGCGCTTGGTGGTGTTGATTCGCTTAATGCGTGGGCTGCTACGAATGGTGGTGGGGTGAGAGTTGGCGTTGGTGAGGTTGGTTTGCACACATTTGCAAATGGGGAAGCATTTGTGTAGGACGCGAGTATTTCAGTTGTTGCCATCGGACGCTGAATCCTGGCCGCCATGTGTTAGCTACTTATTCTAACCGCCGGTGGCCTGGTCGCAAATCCGTCCTCGTGGTGTGACACGTCCTCGTTGTCCGTCAAAACTTGAATTGGAGGGTCAATTGCCACGCGAACTGTGAGGCGATGGCGGTTGACGTGCGGCTACTCGCGGACGACTTCCACAGTTCCCCACAGCCGAGGCGTGAGCTCCGCTTCGCTGGGGACGTCGGCGGTGATTGCGGTGGCCTTGTTGGACCAATAGACGCGCTGCGTGGTGTGCTGGCCGTCGCCGCGCAGCAGGCCGATGTCGCCGCGGTAGACCTGGCTGGGCGATGGCTTCCAGCCGAGCACTTCCAGCGGAATGCGAAGTTCAAAATGGCCAGCGCCGTCGGTCGCTAGTTCAACTTGCTCACTGACATCTTCGACGGCGTCGATGTTCACCGTGCGCCACGGACTGCTAAAAGCGACGGGATCCTGAGTGCCTGGCACGCGCGCTCGATAGAGCCGCGCTGTGGTCTTGCCGCTCACTTCCGCCACCAAGAGACGAAGGTCACCGACGGCGGGTTCCGCGCGGTCGGCTTTGGCGTCGGGGTTGGTGCCGAGCATCAAGTCGAGTGCGCCCCCCGTCTTAAAGAGCGCCTGAGGCGTCTCGCCGCTGTTCTTGAGGAGATCCTTTTCGTTGGTCCGCCACGCGGCATACAGCTGGTCGCCGACAATTGCCAAGGCGGCGCTGGCATCGTAGGGACGCGAATCGCTGTTGAAGTTCGCCTTTGTGCCGCGGCGGTCGATGGAGAGCCACTGCGTCGTGGCGGGCCAATCCGCGAGTTGGCCATCGAGCTTG
>CAUJKE010000162.1 GCA_963205385.1 Planctomycetota bacterium
GCGCGCCTCATGAGGGCCGCCGTGCGGCCAGTCATCCGCTTGAATTTTCTAAAGGTTTCGGCGCGCCCGTAGCTCAGCTGGATAGAGTACCTGGCTACGAACCAGGTGGTCGGGAGTTCGAATCTCTCCGGGCGCGCCAACTTCTCCTACCGCGACAACAGCTTGGCGCGGTTCTCTTGTCCCGATCGTCTCCGCAGCCAGGTGGTTGCGGGGGGATTGTGGGACTTCTCGTCGCAGACCTTCTCGGCTGCCGCGATCAGGCTTGTGAGTTCGGCTGAAGAGTAGTGCGTGGTGATGCGACCGCTCTTGTGGCCGAGCAGGTCCTGACGATCTTCGAAGGACACGCCGGCGGCGCGGAGGCGTCGGCCGAAGGTGTGCTTCAGATCGTGGACCCGCACTCGGCGGAAGCCGTCGGCCGCTTCGTTGCCGGCTTGCTCCTTCCATTTGTCCGCAGCGCGAACACGGGCGTTTTGCCATGCCGTGGTGTTCATGCTCGTCAGGGGAAGGCCTTTCTTTGGTACCTTTGTCGGCACAAACACAGAGCCGCAATTCGAACTTGTCGAGTTTTGCAATGGCCATTTCGTTGAGGGTTTAGCTGCCTTTGCCACCTGATTGGCCGTAGCCAGCATGAAATGTGTTAGTTCGCCTTTGGCGCCAAGGCAGAATCTGTCACCTTCACAAGTTGCTTGAGAAATCGGATCGCGCGCTCCAAGTCTTCGCGCTTAACCGCGTGACGCTGCGGCGGGCCCTCACGAACAAGTCGAGCTCGGTGCGAGACGTCGCCGCGAAGCTTCAAGTAGTCGTTTAGCCGCCGACAAGCCGAATCAGCATCTACGCCATTCCATTGCCAATGTTTGCCGACGTCTACGCCGGCGTAGTCTCGAAATAATTCGGTTGCCTTCTCCGCCGTCGGATTGTGAAGACGCGAGATCTCCTGGCGAAGCTTTGACCTGACGAGGTCGGCGATCGCTGGGTCGGAGCAATTCTTGAGCCGCTGCTCCAAGACCTCCTCAAGACTGTCCTCGACGAATGTCTCCCACGCGGTCATCGCCAAGATCAATCCCGCGCGTTTCAGAACTTCGTTCTCAGGCGGTGGCGGTCTTGAATTCAACTTGTCGAAATGCGCAAGCAGGTGCTCGGCGTCCTGAATCGCCTGCTTGAAGGTTGCGAGTGCCTTTGGAATCGCGGACGACACGCTGCTAGTCCCCTTCAAACAGATCCAGCGTGCGATTGGGGCCACGAGCTACATCAGCCCAAATCCGCTTGGGCAAATCGTGTCGGGCGAAGAAGACCATCCTGTAGATCGGCCTTCCCTGGTCATTGCGAACCAGTGGCATCTCGCGGCTGTACTCAAATCCCAGGCCTTCGACCAGACCGCACCAGTACTTGAAGAATTCGCCGGGCATATTCGCCTTGCTTGCCTTTGTAATCGCATCGACCGCCTGCCATCCTGGTGCCGTGCCGTCGAATCGCCGTCGGTCGGAATCGAATTCGAGTTCGACATTCCTGGTTAGGTCCATCGTGCTGAAGTTGATGGCAAGGTCTACCTTGAGTGCGGCCAGAGTCTTGAGAATGTCGAATGACAGGTACTCGAGGTTGTAAGGGTCAACGTAGGCGCAGCACAACGCACCAGCAGGCACTGCAGCCACCATTCTTGGCACTGTGTCGCTCGCCGGTCCCTGAAATGCTTTGACCGGCGCTCCGAGAGCTGTCAGGCGTGCCTCGCAAGCCGCGGCTCGGGTGGGGTCCTTGTCACCCACAAGCATGGCGGTGAACGGCGCTACCTCGGCAAGCGCGCGCCACGCGACTATGGCGCCACCATCGCGAGTGAAATCTTCCTCTCGAACTCGAATTCGTCCCGGCCCACAGAACGGATCGATGAAAACTCGATTCGGCCACTTCCGCCATGCGTACCGGGAAGCGGTCAGATACTCATGTAGCAAGCGGTGTTTCTGTTCCGGTACCCAGATGCCGACACCATCCTCGTTCGGACCGGTTTCGACGGGCAGCGTCGGACATGGGTCCGGGAGAATTTGCGACATCAAGTCTTCCGTGAGTTTGTTCTTGGCTAGGCCGGAAACTGGTCCCAAGTGCGGCCATCGAGGAGGCGACCCGCAGCGGACTTCCCTAATCCATACAGGATGCGTGACCTGCCGGGGCCTTCTAATTGCAGCTTCTGCCGCGGCGTAATGCCGTGCGGAAGCTCCGGCGCCCAATGTCCCCACTGCTTGAAGTGGAATGCGATCTTCCGTTCGTCGCACTCATCGCGCAGCGCTCGAATCCATTCCGGATCTGTCGGGCGGGCATGATGACCGCTTTCCCCGCCGGCAATCACCCAGTCGATACCCTTCCATTTCTTGATGGACAGCGAACCGAGCAACGGCTCTGCGGATATGAAATGCACTCGCGCGGGCGACTCGAGCAAGTGCGGAATTCGTAGTTCCGCGTGCTTCTGATTCTCCGCGGTAGTACCCAGCCACACATTCAGCGGCCAGTTCGCGCCCCACGGCGTCATGCGTTGGATGTTCTTTGGTCGTTTCGTGAGCAGCAGCCAATCCAGAGAAGGGGTTTGCTCAATAAGCGGCCAAAGCTTTTCGCGCCATGAATTGAGCTCCGCCCGGACCTCGAACACATCCGACATGGATGCGCAGAACACGCGGCGTCGCTCGCCAGCGCGTTCGGCTTCCTTGTTCCACTTTATCGGGTGCCGCCAATGCTCCTCGTTGAAGAAGCGTCGCGGTGCGTCGCGACCCCAGAGTTTGGCGCCGAGGCGATGCGCCCAGGTCTCCGCGTAGCAGTGCGCGCAGGCCGGCGACACCCGCACGCAACCCCACCAGGGGTTGAAGGTGTGATGCGTCCACTCGATTCGCGAGTCTTTGGCCATGGTTGCTCGCCGTACAGTATCGGAGCGCCGCGTTACCTGTATGAAAAATATGGTAGTTCGGCGCTGCGGCTCGATTGTGCGCTTGCGCCGCGTATCGTCAAGTCGCGAATAAGGCGAGACAGCCCACTTCCGAGTATCAGATCAGCGATCCCCAGCCGTGGCATGCGATCACGCTCACGACCGGTCCCGTGCGGCGTAGAAGCTATGCATCCGGTAGATCAGATCTCGGATCGCTTGCTCCGCGACGCTTAGCTCGATTTCAACGGGCCCGTTGTCTGCGGGCTTCGGTTGTCCGAGCAGCTCCCACATCAAGCGCTCTGCGAGCGCGGGATCTTCGACAAAGCGATGGCGATGGCATTGCCACTCGTCTGATGAGTCTTCTTCGCCTCCGTAGCTGATCGCTATCTTGATCAGACCTGGTTTCGCGGGATTCTTGAGCAGCGAGAGAACGCCAAGCCCCGCAGCCTTCCCGACTTCTTCCGCTGTCCGCGTGCCGACACCGCATTCGGGGCAGCCTTCGCCATTGCCCACGGGATCGGAGCGTGTTCGCCATTTGTGACCGTTGACGCATTTGAAGATCGATTTTCCGGAGCGACTCGTCGTCAGTCTGACAAGTTCAATGTCGCGGCCCTCAAGACGCTTTTTCATCCACGCGGTATACGCATAGACCCAGTCGGGTTGAGGCGGCGATGGCGGACGAAACTTCGCCTTCTTCACCGCTTCGAGAGCCTTCTGCACTTCACCCCATTCGAGATTGTGAACTTCGATGTTGCCGAGAAAGGGGATGTCGGCAATTGACGTGTTACCCCAGAACTCGGACTCGGCAAAGGTCGTGTCAGCGACTTCGATAAAGGTCTTCAGCGTCCATTTCTGGCCGGTCTCTTTGACGATGCGACCTGTGTATTCCTCAAAGTTGCTGTTGTGTTCCGCCAGTCGCGCGTCGGGATGGCGCGTCGTTTTTCCGATCTTGTAATGGCCGGGGTGAGACGGATGCTCCATGACGTACAGATAGCCGGGCTTCGGTGCGGCGAGGGATCTGGGACCTGTGGCTGGCATACCCAACAATTTGCCATGAGCCAAAGGAAGTGTCCCGCGTCTGGGAGTCGATCCCCGACCACTTGGCTAATGAACAGGTGGTCGTGCGCAAAAAAATAGCCAGGTGGTTGCGGGGGATTTGCGGGACTTAATAGCCAAGCGGTGTCTGGGCAATCTTGTGTGCGTGCTCAAGCAACTCGTCTTCAAAATCGGTGGCGCGTTCCGGATTATCGATGGCTATGAAGTCCGTTATCTCGACGAGATCCGCCTCCGCCCGACGCGACAGCCGGACGCGCATTACTTGTTCTGCGCCGCCTGTGCTCTACGCCGCGCACGGTTTCTGGCTAAGACTTCTTCAATCGTGCCAGCGTCTTCGCTATCGATTCCTTCTTGAATTACCGCCTTGAGTTCAGCATGACGAATCTGACGCAACTTTTCCTCGTCCTCAAGCAGCCTTAACCCGGCACGCACGACCTCGCTGGCGTTGTTGAAACGTCCTGATTCAAGCTGTTCCTTGATGAACTCCTCGAAGTGATTACCGAGAGCTACGCTGGTAGGCATACTGATATCCACTAACTATTAATAACAGATGCTCGATTGTACGCGCTCATGGTTGAACTGCAAGCCCACTTTTCTGGTTAAGCAGAGCCTGGAAGCGGCGTTCAAGACGGGTATTCCAGTCAACCAACTCATTACAATGAAGAGTCCGAAGTCTCTCCCTTCGGGCGCGCCAATCAGGACGGGTCCGCGCCGCCGTGTTTACTCGAACCTGATGATGACCTGATCGACGGCGAGGCTGTCGCCCTTCTTCGCGGCCACCTCGGCGACCACGCCGTCCTGCGAGGCGATGAGGATATTCTCCATTTTCATCGCCTCGATCACC
>CAUJKE010000163.1 GCA_963205385.1 Planctomycetota bacterium
TGAGCGTTGGTGGCGCGATCCAAACGATTCCGATGCGGCGTAGTTTGCGGCGGCATCTCCGAGCCTGGGAATGCTTTGACGCGACTCAGCTACAAGGCTTAAGCGTTGCGTCGTTGACAGCGGACATGCGCAAGCGCCCCTTACGCATCCGGATTCTCAAGCAGCACTTGCAACCGCTCCCGCAGTTCGCCTTCAAAACGGGCGAGCCAGGTTTCGTCGATTAGCCCCACGGAAATCATGTCCAGGAGATGTACGCGATCCTTCAGGCGGTGACTGGTCAACTTCATGCGGACGAGAGATTCCAAGTTCATCGCGCGCATGTCTTGCAAGGACTGATAATCATCAATGGACGGGACCGGCTCTGGATAATCGGCGCGGACTTTCTCGTCGGCGAAGACGACGTGAACCGCATCGCGGGCCTTTGCGTCGGGACCATCGAGAAACAGCATCACGCCTGCGGAATGACGATAGATGAATCTCCGAGACTCCAATGCCTGCCTGGCGGCCTCCAGGTCTTCGCGCTTAATGGCAATATTCACATCCCGTGTATTCCGTACGACGGACTCGTCCGCCTGCGCAACCCAAAGCTGGACCGCGTTGCCACCCACGACCGCATAGTCGACGTGTGCGGCTTCGAGGGCATCGACCACACGACGCAAGCGATCTTTCACTTTCTGCACGGCGCGTTCGATCCTTCCCCAGAGTGCGTCGCCAGTGAATTTGATCTCGGACATCGCTCGGCCCCACGCAAGTTGCTCTGGCTCTATTCTATCCCGCGGCCAGGCGAACTGCTACGCACTCTCCGCCTCGTACCGGTCTTCATCCTCCTCCCACAACTCCTCGTCCTCCTCGGCGACTTCTTCATACTGCTCCGCGAGTTCTTCTTCCTCGGCGTCCTCTTCCTCATTCTCATCCGACTCATCGTCAATCTCTTCCGCTTCATCTTCGTCGGCGAACTTGTCCTCTACTAAGTCTTCTTCGTCGGACTCAACTTCCTCGTCATCCTCCTCATCGCTCGGCTTTACGACGCGGGGCTTGGGAGCAGACTTCGCTTTGGCCGCAGGCAAAGCGGCGTCGTCATTGTCCCACGTCTCGTCGCGAGTGATCTTGTTTTTGCGTTTCTTGGGGGGAGTTTCGGGGACCGGCGTGTCACCGTCGCCACCGCCTTGCATGGCTTCCCAGTCGGCAATCGAGATTTGCACTTCGCGGGCTTGCGAACCGTTGTAATCGCCGACGATGCCGTCTTCAGCCATGAAATCGACCAGACGCGCAGCGCGGCCGTAACCGATGCCGAGCGCGCGTTGCAACAGCGATACACTTCCTCGCCCTTCGCGGATGACAATATCCACGGCTTGCTCGTACAGTTCGTCGCGCTTCTTGAGCTTGCCGGGGCCGGCGCCTTCGCTTTCCCCCTCCTCTTTTTCGACCTTCATATTCATCAGTTCGTCGGCGAAGTCCTGCTTGTGCTGGCTGGCGTGGTCAACGACCGTGTTGATTTCGTCATCGCTGACGTAAGTCCCTTGCCCGCGCAGCAGCGTGCTCGTGCCCGGCCAGAGGAAGAGCATATCGCCGTTGCCGAGCAGTTTATCGGCCCCCATTTCGTCCAGCACGACCCGGCTATCGGTCCGGCTTGCGACTTGGAACGAGATGCGGGCGGGCAAGTTCGACTTAATCAAACCCGTGATGACATCGACCGTCGGCTTTTGCGTGGCGAGAATCAAGTGGATGCCGACCGCCCGACTCTTTTGCGCCAGGCGAATGATGTGCTGCTCCACTTCCTTACCGGCGGTCATCATGAGGTCCGCGATTTCGTCGGCCACGATCACAATAAACGGCAGGTTAAGTGGAATGAGCGTTTTCTCTTCCTCGGTCTCGATTCCCATGCGGTCGTAGATTTCGTCTTCGCTGAGCGCGTTGTAACTGGTCACATGCCGCACGCCGGCCTTGGCCAGCAGGGCGTAACGCTCTTCCATCTTCTCCACCGCCCACGCAAAAATCGCCTCCGCCTTGCGCATGTCGGTGACGACGGGGTGCATCAAGTGCGGCAATCGCCCGTAACCGCTCAGTTCGACCATCTTGGGATCGATCATCAACATCCGCACTTCGTCCGGCCGCTTGGTCATCAAGACCGACGTGATGATCGCGTTCAAACAGACCGACTTACCGGTGCCGGTGCGTCCTGCGATCAACAGATGGGGCAGCGTTGCGAGGTCGGCCACGAGCGGATTGCCGCTCACATCCTTGCCTAAGAAGAGCGGGATCTTCATCTTCTTGACCTTGCCATTGGCCTCTTCGATCACTTCGCGCAACCGCACCACTTGCCGGGCTTCGTTGGGAACTTCAATGCCGACTGTGTTCTTACCAGGAATCGGCGCGACGATGCGCACACTGGGCACGCGCAAGGCGATCGCCAGGTCGTCGGCCAGGCTGGTGATCTTCGAAAGCCGCAGGCCAGCTTCGAGTTCCACTTCGTACTGCGCGATGACAGGACCGGTTTCGATTTCCACGACCTTGACGCGGAAGCCGAAATCGCCGAACGTCTTTTCCAGAATCTTCGCCTTGCGGCGGACTTCCTTCTCTTGCTCGTCGAAGCAGAAATCCTCGGCATCAATCAGCAAATCAAGTTCTGGCAACTGATAGTCCATCGGCTCGAGGTCGAGACTGGCGGCGTCAAGAGCGCCGATCACCGCTTCGCGATCCGCCTTTTTGTCCTTGGGTTTCTTGACGCGCAGCATAGCCGGAGCCGGCACCGCGGACTTCGGCGCCGCGGCAGGCTCTGCGACTTCGTCGTCGGCGAGTGCTTCGTCTTCTTCGTCGCTCGCCTGGTCGTCGGCGGCGCTTGTTTCCACCATCGCAGGTTCTGAAACTTCCTCTTCGCCCCCTTTCTTGCGCCGAATGCGGACGGAGAGTTCTTCCGCGGTGGCGTCGTCCGCTTCCGTCGCAGCCATTTCTTCAGCAGTAGCATCATCGCCGGCGCTCACGGCATCCGCATGCGCACCCCGACGCCCAAACAACCGCCCGCCGCGCGACACGCCCCGCGCGCCAATGCCGAGCACCAGGTGGGAAACTCGGAGTAGCGCGTAGTCGGTGGCCAGGAGCATTCCGCCAACGAAGCAGCTCAAGGCAAGGATCACGCCGCCGAAGATGGCGAAGTGCAGCCCAAGCCAGCCGCTGGTCAGCGCTCCCAAATAGCCGCCGGAGCCGATCACAGGGCCGACACTCAGCCCCGGCATGAGCATCTGCACCAGCGTGACGAAGCCCACGAGCGCCGCGATCCAGCCTAGGCCGCGAAGGTACGGTGCATCGACCGGTTGCCGGCGGAGCAGATGCACCGAGAGCAGCGCCAACGAACCGACGATGAAGTAGCCTCCCAGGCCAAACAGGTTCAGCGTGACATCCGCCGCCACGGCGCCCCAGCGACCGCAGGCGTTATGAATGGTTTCGTGTTGCGGAAGCACCAGCACGTCCGGCTGGTAAAATCCGGAGAAGAGGCCCAAGGCATCGGCCACAGGATCGGCCGGGCTGTAGCTGACAAGGGCTACGGCTAGGAAGATGGTGGCGACGGCCAAGGCCAGCGCGACCAAATCGGTCCGCAGGTCACGGTTCTCAAACATAGACGCGAGCCAGGTAACGTACGAGTCGCGCGGCGTGTGTTAAGTCGCCGCCAGCTGGTGGGCGCGTCCATGCCCAACACGTTTCCGTTGGTTGCAAAAGTGGTTGTCGGCTCGTCGTCGGTCGCAGTTGGAGTTTTCATCGCGGCCGCCGTGCCGATTACCCACCAGGACCAATCCTCAGCAAGCGCGATACGGACAAAATCCGCAAACTCGCCGCATGACTACGTTCGGTCCCACGACAAGTGTACCCGTCGGAATGAGTCCCGGCGGCAACTTGGAGGGCCGGGATGTTGAAATATCACCACACCCCATGAAGAACGTAGCGATTGTCCCGTCTATACCGGGGCGAAGACTTTTTCTGGTTTGAAGAGGGCATCGTGGCGGCGGGAGAGAATGCCTAAGAGTGTGCCGTCCGCGGCCAAAGCGGCAAATTCAGCGCTGGCCGGCGAGGCGTCAGGGCGTTGAATATTCTGCCCCAGAACGAGCCGGCGTTGTTCGGCCTCGGTGAGCACGAGCGTTGGCAAACCATGCACCGCGAGCGCGGCGGGAAGCAGCAGGGAGTTGACATTGTCGAACGTGAGTTCTGCCAGTTCGAGGCTATCCGCCAGGCGAAACGGGCCGATCGCGGTCCGCACGAGTCCAGACATCACGGCGGCCGTACCCAAACGCCAGGCGATATCGCGCCCCAGCGAGCGGACATACGTGCCGCCGCCGCAAGTGATGTCGAGCACGAGTTCGGGATATGAATAGCCGACCAACCTCAAGTCGAAAATCTCAATCGTTCGAGGCGCGAGATCGACCACTTCTCCCCGCCGCGCCAGATCATAGGCGCGTCGCCCCCCCACTTTGAGCGCCGAATACGCAGGCGGTTGTTGCGCGCTGCTTCCCAGAAACCGGGGCAAGATGTCGAGTAACTCCTCGCGCGTCGGCTGGCGCGCGTCGGCCACCTCGCGCACCTCCCCGGCGATGTCTTCGGTATCGCTTTCACGCCCTAAGAGAAATGTGCCGCGATACGTTTTACGCGAGCGCTGCACGTACTCAATCAAACGCGTGGCCTGACCAATGCAGACAATGAGCACACCGGTGGCGAGCGGATCGAGCGTGCCAGCGTGGCCGGCCTTGTCGGGGCGAACGAACCGTTGCACGCGATTGACGACATCACGCGAGGTCCACGCAGGTGGCTTGTTGATATTGAGCAAACCAAACATGCGCTCGGGCCTCGTCAGACGCCGGGTTGCTACGTGGCTCTCGACGAGCACAGCAAACCCTCAGCAGCGCGACGCTGAGTTACTGGGGACTCGTTTCATCAAGTGGAACCCTTGCGCTCGCGCACAATCGAAGTCCAGGTGGCCTTGGTTACATTCGACGCTACCCGTGAATCTCCCGCAACCGCTGGAGCATCGCCTTGACCTTGTCGGGATGTTGCGCGGAGATGTCATGCTCCTCGCCTAGGTCGTCGTCCAAATTGTAAAGCTGCGACTTGGGCGCCTGGCCGGATTCGATATTCGAATTGGAAAACACCTTCGGCCCCTTGCCGTTGACGATTAACTTCCACGGGCCTTGTCGCAAGGCGAGCGTGCCGGCTTGCTCCACAAGCTCAGTGCGGCCTTGCTGGCTATCGCCGAGCAGCGCTGCGAGCACGTCCTCGCTGTCTGGCGCGTCGGTTTTTGAATACTCCTGTCCGGTGAGTTTGGCCAGGCTCGCGACGAAGTCGACCTGGCAAATAAGCGCGTCGCTCGTGCCGGGTTTCACGCGCCCCGGCCAGCGCGCGATCATCGGCTCGCGCGTCCCCCCTTCAAAGATGCTGTACTTGCCGCCGCGGAGCGGGCCTGCGGGACGATGTTTGCCAAGTTTCTTCACGGCGTCGTCCTGATAGCCGTCGTCCACCACGGGGCCGTTGTCGCTCGTGAAGATCAAGAGCGTATCGTCGGCCAGTTTCAAGCGGTCGAGCGTCTGCATGATTTGGCCCACGCACCAATCGGCCTGGAGGATCACATCGCCGCGCGGTCCCAGGCTGCTCTTGCCGGCGAAACGGGCGTGGGGCACGCGGGGGACGTGAATATCGTGCAGCGAGAAGAACAGAAAGAACGGCTTTTCGGCATGGTCTTCGATGAACTTCGTCGCCTTGCCGGCGATGGTATCGGCCATATCTTCATCGACCCACCGCGCCGCTTTGCCGCCGCTCATGTAACCGATCCGGCTGATGCCATTGACGATCGTCATGTCGTGCCCGTGGCTAGGCTTTAACTTTAGCAACTCGGGGTGTTCCTTCCCGGTCGGCTCGTCACCGACCGGCTTACCGAAGCTCACATCAATCGGATCTTGAGGATCGAGCCCCACGACACGGTGATTCTCAATATACACGCACGGCACACGGTCGCCGGTCGCTGGAATCAGGAAGCAATAGTCGAAGCCAATCTCCAGCGGCCCCGGCTTGAGATCTTGATTGAAATCGACATCGCCACTGCCCAGCCCCAGATGCCACTTGCCGACCACGCCGGTCTGGTAGCCTGCCTGCTTCAAGACGCTCGCGACCGTGGTGCGGCCCGGCGCGATGATCGCCTGAGCGTTGCCAGGGAGAATGCCGGTCCCTTTTTTCCGCCACGCGTACTCACCGGTGAGCAAGGCATAGCGCGACGGAGTGCAGGTGGCGGCGGCGGCATGCGCGTCAGTGAAACGCAAGCCGTCTTTGGCGAGGGCATCAATGTTCGGCGTGGTGACTTCCGTCGCGCCATAACAACTCACGTCGCCATAGCCCAAGTCGTCGGCGTAAATCAGCACGACGTTGGGGTGCGTGCGATCGGCGCCCAGCACTGTACCAGCCAGACAAACCAACGCGGCAACGGCTGCCCAAGGCATTACTTTCATTGGATTCTCCGTAAACGTGTGAGGCGCTTATTCCTGGTCGTCATTATCGGCCGACTGCTCGTTGCGAACTTCCACGGAGGTAGGCGTCGGAGCAATCGTCTCTTGCGGCTTGGGCTCCTCATTTTTCACCGGACTGGTCGGCGGCAAACTCGCCTGCGACGCTTTCACTTCCGTTTGAATCCTTTGCTGAATCTCCTTCAGCAGTTCCGCTTTCATCTGCTCGGCCTCGACCTGGGCATACTTTTGCGACTCCGCCTGCATGTTCGCAGCCATCGCTTTGAGTTGCTCGTCATTGGAAGTCAAAAGCTGTTTAAGCTGCTCAGCGTAAGCGACTTCGAGTTTCTTCGCGTCCTCGGCCATTTTCGCTTCCAGTTTAGCGGCGAGCGCCTCAAGGTGTGCGGCGGCGGCTTCTTCCAGCTTCTTCGTATGCGCCGCGACCGCTTCCTCGGTCGTCGCTTGCATCGTCTGCATCGTAGCCGCTGTTTGATCTTGCAGCTTCTTGGATTCGGCCGCAACGAGTTCCGCGGCTTGCGAGCGCAGCTTGGCGACTTCGGCTTCCACGCGCCCTTGAAGTTGTTCGGCTTCAGCCGCGAACTTGTCACTCGTGGCGGCATTGATGGTTTTCGTGGCCGCGTCCATGTCGCGCGCGACATCCGCCTCGACCTTCGCCGCGAGTTGCGGATAAAGTTCGGCGCGAACTTCGGCCTTGATCCGTTCGCGACGGCGACCGAAGATTCCGGCCTGCGTGGTTTCAGTGACGGCCAAGGCGGCCACCAGGCCAACGATAATCGAGAGATTCAATGACGAACGCATGGCGGAAACTCCTACAAGGCGGGATGGAAGCGTGTCTGGCCTGGATGGTTAGGGTCTTTGGGATGGCCGAAAACACGCCGGAAAGCGCCTTTATTGTGATCTGGAGGAATGGTTCCCACAAGGATCGCGCCAGTAATTTTCACGCTAAAAACCAACGCTTTTTGGGATTCCACGGGTGAATTCTGGTGGTTGGCCGCATGCGCAACCGCTTTTCTGGGCACCAGGGCAATTGGACACGGTCGAGAGAGTCGAGAGAGTGGCTCACCCGCGTGGCGGTAATTCGCTAGAATGGAAGGTTGGAGAACAATTCGGAGGCGAGGAGTTATATTATGACCTGTGTGCATTTACGGCGACTGTACGAAATTTGCGAGATCAGCGAGATTCGCCTTTCCAGCGCGGATCTCGTCCACATTGTGTGCAAGCAATGCGGCCACAAGGAGGTTTGCCCCTCCACCATTCTCGATGAATATGAGTGGAACGAATCGAAGACCGACTCGCCGCCCCCCACGTCTAGCCCGCCGGCGGGACGGGAGCAACCGTAAGCTTGGTTCCAAACGTAGTCGCTGCGTGCTGCGCCGCTTGCAATCGCGCACAGAACACGTTGCGGGGCAGAAGCGAAGCGCCCAGGTTGCGCGTGTGCGCTGTGGCGACTTGAATATCGACCAACTGGAATTGTCGCTGCTCCAAATGCCGCAATAGCATGGCCAGCGCGGCCTTCGAGGCATCGCGGCGGCGGTAGAACATCGACTCGGCGGAGAAGTAACCTCGCAGCGCGACTCCATACACGCCCCCCACGAGTTCACCGTCTTGCCAGGCTTCCAAACTGTGTGCGATGCCAACCTCGTGCAACGCCTCAAAACCGGCCGCGAGTGCCGGCGTGATCCAAGTCTCTCCGCCTGCGTGTCGCGGCGCCGCGCAACCCTGCAGCACGCCTGAGAAGTCGCGATCAATGGTGAAGGTGAACTCGCCGCGGCGCAGGCGGCGCGCTAGACGGTGCGATACGTGGAAGTTCTTGAATTCGATGATCGCCCGCGGATCAGGCGAGAACCAGGTCAAATAAGCGCGGTCCCCATCAAGCAGCGGCCAGGGGAAAATCCCGTGACGATAGGCATCCAGAAGCCAGTCGACGGTTAGCTCGCCTCCCACATACACCAGCCCTTCCGGCGTAGCGGACGCCAGCGGCGGAAAACGATGCCAGGAGTCGAAGGGCCACATGCGAACGTAACCTGTATCAAAACAAACGGTTTAGCCCCATTTTACCCGGATCATTCTTGAGCGTTTCGCTGAGGCTGGCTGGAAATGCTCTCTGCGATTGGTCGCTTGTTCAACGACGGGAAGCCGAGAGCTTCCCCAAGACGGGCCTTCTCTCCGCCCACGAGAAACGGTCTCTGAATGTGACACAGGCAGGATTCTAGCCGATTGAGGGGCAAACACGGGCTCGCATCCGTCGGCAGGGCTGTCCGAATGCGACCGATTCGACGCGCTATTGCGGGCGCCGGCTGGCCCGTTCACGTTATCTCCATCCTACGCTATGCTCAAAGTCCGTCATAACAGCCCACTTTGGCAGTCCACGAGCGACAGGAGTGCGATGTGCATGTACCGCGTCTCACTAAAAGTCTTTCGCGCCTGATGCCCTGGCGGAAACCCACCTTTTCGGGCACCTCTCAACCGTCAGGGGCGGATGAACCGCCGCTCCGGGCCGAACTTTTCAGCATTGAACAGTTGGAGCGGCACGCCCGCGCCATCGCGTCAACGCACCAACTTGCCACAGGCCGCGATCGCGATCGACTGCTCTCGCGACTCGACGACAATCAGCGGGTGCTGATCGAAACGTACGATCTGATTACTGCGTCCGCCGATCAGAATCGCCGCATCGAGCCCGCCGCGGAGTGGCTGCTCGATAACTTCTACCTCGTCGAGGAACAGATTCGTGCGATCCGGCGATTGTTGCCCCCCTCGTACAGCCGCGAGTTGCCGCGTCTGGCAAATAGCTCAGCGGCCGGCCTGCCGCGAGTGTATGGAATCACGCTGGAACTCATCACCCATGTTGACGGTCGCGTGGACCTGGCAGGTTTAAGCAGTTTCATTGCCTCGTATCAATCGGTGGAACCGCTCAAGCTAGGGGAATTGTGGGCTCTCCCGCTGATGCTGCGGCTAGCGCTGATTGAAAACCTGCGGCGGGTCGCCGTGCGGATTGCGGCGGGCCGGCGCGACCGTGTGCGGGCGGCCGGATGGGCCCAGCGGATGGTGAGCGCCGTCGAACATAAGCCGACGGATTTAATTCTCGTACTCGCCGATATGGTTCGCGAGGATCCACCACTTACAGGCGCATTTGTCGCCGAACTGACGCGCCACTTGCAGGGTCAGAATCCCAACTTTGCGTTTGCCAATAGCTGGCTCGAACAGCGCTTGGCAGACCAAGGACTAACGACCGAACAACTAGTGCGCGCCGAAGGGCAAGCTCAAGCCGCCGATCAAGTGTCGATTGGCAATAGCATTGGCAGTCTGCGGTTCTTGAATTCGAATGACTGGGGCAAGTTCGTTACCCAATTGAGCCTGGTCGAACAAACATTGGCAAACGATCCTCTCGGCGTCTACGCTCAGATGGACTTTGCCACGCGCGATCGCTATCGGCATGCGGTCGAAGCGATTGCCCGTCGTAGCCATCATACGGAATACGATGTGGCGCATAAGGCCGTGCAATTGGCCGAGCAATGCGCGCACAAGAATCCTCAAGACCGTGCGGCGCACGTGGGTTATTATCTGGTCGATCGCGGCCGCCCCTTGCTGGAACGCCGCACCGGGATGCGCCTCACACCGGTTGTCGTGCTGGACCGCATCCGCCGCAGATTTCCGCTGACTTGTTATCTCTCGGCCGTTGGCGGCATCACGCTAGTGACGACGACGTTGTTCCTGGCCTGGCTGCATCAGCACGAGGTAAGTTGGCAGGTGCTGATGTGGCTGGCGCTGCCGGTGGCCCTGTGCGCTTCGAGCTTGGGACTTGGACTGGTGAATTGGCTCACCACCCAGATTCTCCGGCCGGAGTCCTTGCCGCGCAGGGATTACGAACACGGTATCCCGCCGGAGCAGCGCACGCTCGTGGCGGTGCCGACCATGCTCACAAGCGCCGCAGGCATTGAGCATTTGCTGGATGGACTGGAAGTGCGTTATCTGGCCAATCGTGATCCCCATTTGCACTTTGCCCTCCTGACAGACTTCGTCGACGCCGCCGAGGAGGCGCTGCCCGGCGATGCGGAGCTAGTGCGACTTGCGCGCGAAGGAATTGAGCGACTAAATCAAGAGTATGCCGATGTGCGGGGCGATATTTTCTTTCTCTTTCATCGCGCCCGCCGCTGGAACGCGCAAGAAGGCGTGTGGATGGGGTTTGAGCGTAAACGGGGAAAATTGGCCGACTTGAACGCGATGTTGCGCGGCGCGACCGACCGGTTCGCGGCCGTCGTTGGCGACACGACTGTTCTGCAAAGTGTGCGGTATGTCATTACGCTCGATACGGATACGCAGCTTCCGCGCGATGCCGCCGCGCAAATGGTCGCGACCCTCGCGCATCCGCTCAACCAGCCCATTTACGATCCGCAGACGTGTCGCGTGGTCGCCGGCTATACGATCCTGCAACCCCGAGTCGATGTCAGCCTGGCGAGCGCGCAGAAGTCGCGCTTTGTCCAACTCTTCACGGGCGATGCCGGCGTCGACCCTTATACGCGCGTCGTCTCGGATGTTTATCAGGATCTGTTTGGTGAAGGCTCGTTTATTGGCAAGGGGATCTACGACGTCGATTCCTTCGAACAGCACTGCAGCGACTTCCCCGACAACGCCATCCTCAGCCACGACTTGATCGAAGGCGCCTACGCGCGCTCCGGGTTGCTAAGCGATGTGATGCTCTACGAGGACTACCCGGCGCGCTATGCGGCCGATGTTGCGCGGCGGCATCGCTGGATGCGCGGCGATTGGCAAATTGCTCCCTGGCTTTGGCCGTGGGTGTTGGGACACTCCAGGCAGTGGCGTCGCAATACTCTTTCGGCATTGTCGCGTTGGAAGATCTTCGACAACCTCCGCCGCAGTCTTATACCCTTGGCGATGGTGCTGGTGCTGGTCGTCAGTTGGTGCATTTCGCCAGCAAGCGCTGTGGCGGCGAGTCTGTTGGTGATCGCCACGCTCGTGGCGCCAACCTTGATTTCCGCCGCGACCGATTTGCTGCGCAAGCCGATCGATCTACCGCTAGGCATCCACATTCGCCAGAGTGTGAGTTCGGTGGGGCGGCCGCTCGCTCAAAACTTCTTGGCACTTGTTTGTCTGGCGTACGAAGCGTACGTCAGCGCCGACGCAATTGTACGCACCATTTTTCGCATGAGCTGGTCGCAGCGTCGCCTCCTCGAATGGAAGACCGCCAGCGATTCGGAACGTAGCACCGACGGCAGCCTGAGCGAGGCGTACCGCATGATGTCGTTTGCCCCCAGCCTGGCAATCGTGCTGGGCGTGGTGCTCGGCGTTTATCGCTGGCCCATGTTGCCTTGGGCGCTCCCCTGGCTTCTGGCCTGGTTCGCATCGCCGCTGGTAGCGTGGTGGTTGAGCCAACCGCTGCCGCGAAAGTTGCCGAAAATCTCTCCGAGCCAGCGGCAGTTTCTCTACAAGTGCGCGCGAAAAACATGGCGCTTCTTTGAAGAGTTCGTGACTGCGGAAGAAAACTGGCTGCCGCCGGACAATATCCAGCAGAATCCGAATCTGGTCGTCGCGCCGCGCACCAGCCCCACCAATATTGGCATGGCGCTGTTGGTGGATTTAGCAGCCTACGATTTTGGATATTGCTCGGTCGAGCAATTGTTGATTCGCACCCAGCGGACCTTCGAAACACTGACCAGGCTGGAGCGCTATCGAGGGCATTTCTATAACTGGTACGAGACCCGCTCCCTGACGCCGTTGCATCCGTATTATGTCTCGTTTGTGGATAGCGGCAACCTGGCGGCGAGCTTGCTCGTCTTAAGTAGCGGCTGCACGCAATTGTGTGAAGCGCCGATCCTGCCGCCGCGCGTCTTCGAAGGCCTGCGCGACACGCTCGCCGTGCTGCTCGAAGCCGCCCGCGGCGCGAAGGAAGCGTTGGTCAGCGCCGATGTGATTCGTAAGATCGAGAGTCAGATCGAAGCGCTGGAAAATCCGCCGGCCACGCTCCGCGACGCCGACGCTCAACTCGCGAATCAGAAGAAAGTGGCGGCAGAACTGGTCGCGGACCCCTGCGACAACCCGGATTATCGCTGGTGGGCGAGTGCCTATGAGCGAGCGTGTAACGATCATTACCGGGACTTGCATTATTTGGCGCCCTGGCTCGCGCTTCCACGTCCTCCGGAGTCCGCCCCGGCCAGCGATGCCAACGATCCGGAGGGGGCGCTGCAGCACTTGCGAAGCACCGTGGCGCGACTCGACGCCTTCGCCACGCTGCGCGATGTGGCCGAAGTCCAGCGGACGATTCAGCCCCTGTCGGACGCGGTGTCATCACAGGGTTCGAAGGAACTGCAAACCTGGTTTGGACAGTGGAGCACCGCGCTGGCGATGGCCGCCGAACATGCCGCCGAGCGAATCAAAATGCTGGCCGAGATTGCGCGGCAATGCCTGGAGTTCGCCGACATGGATTTCGGCTTGCTGTACAACTCGTCCCGCGATCTTTTCGCCACGGGGTACAACGTCAGCGAACGGCGGCTCGACGCGAGCTTCTATGACCTGCTCGCTTCCGAAGCGCGCCTGGCGAGTTACATCGTGGTCGCCGGGGGAAATTTTGGCCAAAAACATTGGTTTTCATTGGGTCGCTTGTTGACCAGCGCAGGCAAATCGCCGGCCCTGTTGAGTTGGAGCGGCTCGATGTTCGAGTATCTCATGCCGCTGTTGGTGATGCCCACCTACGAGCAGACGCTGCTCGATCGCACGTACCGCGCGGTCGTGCGCCGGCAGATCGAGTATGGGCGGCAGCACGGCGTGCCGTGGGGAATCTCCGAGTCTGGTTACAACACGATCGATCAGCACAAGACGTATCAATACCGGGCCTTCGGCGTGCCGGGACTGGGGCTCAAGCGCGGACTCGCGGAAGAACTGGTGATTGCGCCCTACGCCACGGCGCTAGCGCTAATGGTGGAGCCGGTCGCGGCGTGCCGCAATTTGGAGCGCTTAGCCGCCGACGGTCAGGAAGGAGCCTACGGCTTTTATGAGGCGGTCGACTACACGCCTTC
>CAUJKE010000164.1 GCA_963205385.1 Planctomycetota bacterium
CCGGCCCCCACGTAAAGCCATTGGCTAGATTATGGCGGCTCTCCTTGTAGCCGATGCCGTCGAACAGGATTTCCGGCTCCCCGTCCGGCCGGTCATCGCCATTGCGATCGGCAATGAAGACGAGCGTAGGGGGCGTCATCACCCAGACGCCTCCAAAGCCGACTTCAATTCCAGTGATGTAATTCAAGCCTTCGTAAAACAGCGTGCTTTTATCCGCCAGGCCATCGCCGGTGGTGTCTTCCAAAATGACAATGCGATCGCTGCCGGTCGGTTTCCACTCGCCGTAGTTGAAGGCTTCGGCGACGAAGATCCGCCCGCGATCGTCGAGGCAGTACGAGATCGGCTGCACGACCTGTGGTTCCGCCGCGACCAGCGTCGCTTGAAAACCAGGCGGGAGGCGCATCGACTGCACGGCGGCCGCGGGCGCGAGCGGTTGTGGAGTTGGCTCCGCACTGCGCACGTGCCCGCACAACAGCACTATGCAAGTTCCAGCAAGTATGCTACGTCCAATCATCAATCGTGCACTCCGCAACATCACGAGCGAGCATTCAACCAGACGCGTGGTTCAACCGTTCTTCTTGTTCTTCGCATTCTTGCGCGGCGTTAGAACTTGGGTCGGGTCCATCCGCTTGAGGAGCGCCTCCGAGGGCTCCCCGCCAAACTGCTCGTAGTACAGTGCTTTGAACGGGTTGATCTTCGGCCCCACAGCATCCTCATTCACCATGGCCGGAAGCACTTCGCTCCACCACTGGTCGTAAGCGGCGCGCATCTGGGCGACAACTTCGGGATGTTCGTCGATGACATTCGTCTGCTCGCCAGGGTCTTTTTCGAGATCGTACAGTTCGCGATTATTCACAAAGCGATAGCGGCTGTTGCGAACCGCGCAGTTCGAAAACTTCGCTTCCGCGGCCTTGCCGCGCGGCCACCGCCCGACATGCACGAAAATATAACGATCAGGCCACTCGGCTTTGGCATCCTTCAGGAGCGGCACGAGACTGCGGCCGTCGAGTTTCACGTTTGCAGGAATCTTCGCGCCGGCCAGTTCCGCAAAAGTGGGAAACAAATCAATGTGCGCCGTGAGGGCATTACAATCAACCCCTTCCGGCAATACGCCGGACCAGCGGAAAAAAGCCGGGACGCGCGTCCCCCCTTGATACGGCGAACCTTTGGCCGCGCGCATGCCTGCATTGTAGAGCGAACCGACGGAATGTCCGTTGTCGGTCATGAAAATGATTAGCGTGTCGCGCTCCAGATCCCAAGCCTTAACCTGGGCGAGCAACTTGCCGACATTGTCGTCGATGTTGGTGATCATGCCGTAATATGCGGCGGCGTTCTTCTCCAGACCCAGCTTCTCGTAGAGCGCCTGGTACTTGGGCGGGCAAACGAAAGGTCCATGCGGAGCGTTGGTCGAAATATAGCAGAAAAACGGATTGTCAGTCTGGCGCTGCTCGTTGATCCAACCGAGTGCCTGGCTGAAGAAGACATCGGTGCAGAAGCCTTGCGTCGTCACAAACTTGCCATTGTGCAAGATGGCGGGATCGAAATAGGTGTTGTCCGGAGCGTCGCCGCAACTTCCTGGATACGTCTGGCCGATACCGCCTGCGCCGTGAATAAAGACTTCATCGAAACCGCGGCGATTAGGACGATAGGCTTCTTCATCACCGAGATGCCATTTTCCAAAAATGCCTGTTTTGTACCCGGCGCCTTGCAGCACCTGGGCGATGGTTGTCGCCTCGGGGTTGAGACGCTCGCGTTCGAGAATGGTATGCGTGACGCCAGAGCGGAACTCGTGACGCCCGGTCATCAGCGATGCGCGCGTCGGCGCGCAAGTGGGACTGACTTGAAAATCGGTAAAGCGCAGGCTCTTGTCGCGCAAAGCGTCCAAGTTGGGAGTCTTGATGAGCTCGTTGCCGTGACTCGCGATTTCACCATAACCTTGATCGTCCGTCATCATCAGAATGATGTTCGGCCGCTGCGGTAAGTCTTTAGCGACGGCCAACGTGGCGGTGGTGGCCAAAAGGGCTGCGGGTAGGAATGCGCTCGCGTAACGTAAGCCTCGTTGAATTCGTGACATCTGATCTCCTTTGCGAAGTAATGCGTCGTCAGCCGGCGTGGGGTGCGGTCGCTGCCGACGTTAAGGTTTGAGATTGAATTGGATGTTCTTTAACAGACGACCTGCGTAGCCGTCGAAGCGGCCATCGGGCGAGTTGCCTTTGGCGGGAAGCTTGCGAATGGCGTCGGCCGCCACGGCCGCCCTGTCGCCCAAGGCGTCGATCGCATTGAGAGCGGCAATCGCAACAATCGCGTTCGTCTCCTGGGGGGACGCCAGGTGAATGAGCACGTCCAGGCTAGGACGAAAATCTGCGTCGTCGCCAAACTGCGTGAGGGCCTGCGCGGCCGCGATTTGCACACAAGGCACTGGATCGTTCAGTGCTCGGCGCAATTCCGCGGCGCCAGCGGCAACGCCGGCACGCTCGCGCATCAATAAGCCCATGGCCGCCCAGTAGCGCACTGCACAGTCGTCATCGGCCAGCAGCTTGATCAACTCCGGCGTCGCGTCCGCCTTTAATCCGGAAGCCAGCGCGGCCGCCGCGTGAATGCGCGCTAACGGGTAACGGCGGTCATCATGTCCCATCGTATAGGGCGCGTCATTACCGGCCCGAGCGTGCATTTCCGATTCCGGCAAGAAGCCGAGATCACGAATCCGCATGACCATCGCCTCTTGCGCTTTTCGCATCCTCTCCAAAGTCTCTCGATGCTCCGGCGAAGCGGCCAGGTTATGCACTTCGGCGGGATCGTTTTGCAAATCGTACAACTCTTCCGACAGCCGTTTGTTCCAGAACAAATCCTGCTCTGCGGTGAGCTTGCCGGCGTCGTGCAGCGTTTTCCAAACCCTGGTCGTCGGCGTTTCGAACATATACTCGATGTGCTGGCCACAGGGCAAATGCGGCATGTAGTTGCGGACGTAAACATAGCGCTGATCGCGAACGGTGCGAATCAGGTCGTAACGTTCATCCATCCGATCGCGAAAGCCATACACATACGGTTGCGGCCCGGCATCGTACTTCCCCGCAAACGCGTGCCCTTGCATCCAAGCTGGCGCCCGCTGGCCAATCAGGCTCAGGAGCGTGGGGGCCAAGTCGACAAAACTCACGAGCCGATCAGAACTTCCGCCTGGCTTGTACTCTGGCGGCGCTAGATGTTTGAATTTCTCCGGAAAATACACGACCAGCGGCACGCGCAAACCACTGTCATAAGGAAACCGTTTGCTGCGCGGCATGCCGGAACCGTGATCGGCATAGAAGAACACAATCGTGTCGTCCACCAGGCCATCTTGCTCTAGTTCCGACAACACCTTGCCGGCATCCGCGTCGGCGCTGGTCACGGCATCGTAGTATTGCGCCCAGTCCTCGCGGACTTCCTTTGTGTCGGGATGATACGCCGGCACGCGCACCTGCGCTGGATCGTGCGCCCAGCGATGCGGACGGGTGCGAATCTGGCTTTCGTGGCTCTTGGTCGAATTGAAGATAGCGAAGAACGGCTGGCCTTTGGCGCGATTTCGCCAGTGAGCCTTGCCGGACGATTCATCCCACACGTCGCGGGGCTTCTTCAGGTTGTAATCTTCCTTGCTGCGGTTGGTGCAGTAGTAGCCTGCCTCGCGCAAGAATTGCGGATACATTTTGATCTCGTCCGGCAGGCGGGCCATGCTCCGCATGTGCTGGCCGCCGGTCGAAGGCGAATAGATGCCGGCAATCAGCGTCGTTCGCGCGGCGGCGCAGACCGGATTATTGGACCAGCAAACCTTGTACAGCATCCCCTTCTTGGCCAGCGCATCCATGTTGGGCGTGGTGGCAAGTTCGTCGCCATAGCAGCCTACGTGCGGGCCATGGTCCTCGCTGGTCAGCCACAAAATGTTGGGTTTTGCGTCGTCGGCCGCCAAAATAAGCGTGGCCTGGACCGTAAAGAGACAGAATAAGCAGGCATGCAACATGGAAGGAAGGACTCCAACGCGGGAGGAACTACGGAGCAAGTCAGGCCAGACCCATAGTCTATTCTGCCGTCGCGGCGGTCGCAACGAAGCAGCGTCACTCGCCATTTGCGACGGCGTTGTGGAGTCCCTCGCATGGTGTGAAACATGGGGTGCTGAGTATGCGCGTGCTAGGCCGCCTTGTTGTCGATGATTTCGAGCACGTCACACGGATGATAGGCGATCGCCGCCGCGCCGTGCTCGCGCAATTCCCGCACGCTCCGAAAGCCCCACGCCGCGCCGACCGCATACATCCCCGCGCGACCGGCGGTCTGCATGTCCACGCTGGTATCGCCTAGATACAGACATTCTTTCGCGGCGCACGCGAGTTGCGCCGCGATCTCCAAGGCGGCGGTGGGATCCGGCTTGCGCGGAATCCCCTCGCGCTGTCCCAGCACGGCGGCGAATTGCCAATCGCTCAAGTAATGCGACACGCACAGCGCCGTAAACGCTTGCGGTTTATTGGAAAGCACGGCCAGCGGCAACCGGCGGCGCGTTAGCTCGTCAAGCAGCGCGCGCACGCCGGCGTACGGTTGCGAAAGTTTGTTCCAACCTGCGCGGTAGACTTCCTCGAACTTCGCCACGGCGGCGTTGATCGTTGGCGCATCACGCTTCCCTTCCGGCAGCACCCGCTCGAACAGCACCCGCACGCCATCGCCGACGAACGTCTTGTATTCCGTGAGCGGATGGGAGGGAAAGTTCATCGTTGCGAGGACCGTGTTCGTCGCATTTCCAATATCCGCGAGCGTGTCCAGCAGCGTGCCGTCGAGATCAAAGATGACGGCGCGAATTTGACGGCGTGGTGGATTCATGATTGGCTCAAGCGGCAAAGTGGTTCGGCATTGGAATGGCTGATGCAGTTATATCGGCGCTCGAATCTCACCGCTATTGACCGCGCAAATCGTTCAGTAGCACGTCGATCAACGACTCTTCATCGACGCCCTGCCCGCCGCGGATGATCGCGGCGCGGAGGTCGGGATCCCACGCGGCATCGGCAGGAGGTGGCTTGAGCGGGCGGTTGGAGCCTCCGGCCAGTTGATAGTCGGGCGCCGTGTAACGCCACGGGCGGAAACCGAAGGCCGCAAAAATACGATTCGCGATCCGCAAGCCACCCCAATCAAAATCGCCATGATACTGAATCTCGTAGCCGCCCCGCACCAACAATTCAAGCAGCATCTGGCAAGCTAACGAAGGATTCCCTTCGACGCAAACTAGCGGCGGACACGCTGCCGCCAAAGCGTCGGCCGCCGCCGCGAGCACGCTGGGGTTCTCGCAGACAAAGACCGGTTGCGGCGTACCAACCGTCGCGAACGTCGGCGGCGCGAGCCTGAGATGGCGAAGGGTTAGTCGACAGGGAAGTCCGGCCGCTGCATGATCGCGCAACATCCGATCGGTGATCCCCTGACCGACGGCGGGCAGATTCAATGCGAGCGCGGTCGAGGACAGCTCATCGGTAGCCAGGCCGGCTTGCTCCAAAAGTCGGCGACGTTCCGAGGCGCTCGTCGGCGCCCCCTGCTCTGAGCGCGCGGCGAGCAGGCGGATCATCAGGCGGGCCAAAGGTCGCGCGAGGTCGAGCGCGTGCGCATCTCCCAAGCGGTCAGCGGCGAAGACGGCCAGCGGCGTCGGCGGCACAGGCAGCGCGGCGAGGAGCGATAGCGCTTGCTGAAGCAGCGTTGACGCGACCGCCGGATCCCCCTGGGATAAGCGGAACAGTCCGCCACTCTCGCGAAGTCGCTCGACTTCGCGTCGCGCTGGATCATCGGCTTTCATTTCCGCGCCCACCTGGTCCACGACTTCCCGCCAGGCCAGTCTCTGAGCATCGCGCGTTTGACGGCGATCTATGATGTCGCGCTCCGCGCTCGCCCGAACCAGCGCTTCGAGCGACGAGAATCGCCCGGTTCCGACCACGATCTGCTGAAACTGCAACAGGTCAATGGTTACGCTATCGCCGCGCACCCGCGCCCCGACGAGCGCGGCAATCTCGGCGGCTTGCGCTTCCGTCAGACGTTGCAAGCGACAGCGCCCCATGAGGGCTTCTCCACGCGACAGCTTTTGAATCAACCGCTGCAATAGCGGCCGACACGCATCTTGGCGCAGGACTTGGACGAGGGGATCAAGCATCAGCGTGGGATGTTTCGTCGCCGTTGGCAAACAGCGGCTGTGCGGCCGCCTCGCGGGCTTCCTCTCCGCTGATCGCCTCGCGCAGGTCGCGGCCGTTCCAGAGGAAGAGCCGATTGACAACGGCATTGAACTCGGGGAACCGATCGAGCTGGCAGATGGCAAGCTGCCGCACGCCGGGATACATGCCCCATTCGGTTTCGCTGGTCATCACGACATCCAACTTGAACGCCTCGATCAACTCCATGCAAGCTTCGCGGCCATCCGAACTGACGCCTGCGAAAGCCTCGTCGAGCAAGACAAAGCGAGGCGCGCGGGGATCGGCGGATTCATAGTAAGCCGCGACGGCGGCCAATTGCGGCAGCGTCAAGGCGATCGCCTTTTCGCCCCCACTGCCGCTCCCATAGGTGCGGCGCGTCAAACGTTTCCAATGGGCCTCGGGGCCGCTCCGCCGCTCGATCGCGATTCGGTGCCAAAGGCGATAGTCCAAGGCGGCGGCCAGATGCTCCGGCCACGATTCGGTTTGCTCGCTCTCGCGCTGCAAGCGGATGGACTGTTGCAAAAACCGCTTGATCTGCTCCCGCTCCTCCGGCGACCACGTCGCGGAGGCTGTCGAAAGCACTTCACACGCCTCGGCCAGCCCCGGCGGTCCCTCCTCGGCTTGAAGCCATTTGAAGCGCATTTGCATACCGGTGGTCATGGGCCGTTGCGAGACTTCCGCCGTCATCGTCTCGACCAGACCCGCAGCCGTTCGCATCCGCACGCGCATGCCTTCCGCCACTTCGCCCAGCAGATATTTTTCCAACATCTCTTGTTCGCGCTCATCCAAAATCCGCTTGCGGCTCTCAATCTCAGCATCCAGTTTGCCGACGACGACGTCCGGCGGCAGCAATTCGCCTTGCAGCGACAGCGTGACGATCTGCAGGCCATCGCTCAGGTTATCCGCGGCGATTGAGAATTCATGTTGCGTCAGGACCGCTCCCCGCAATTCGTTCTGCGCCGTGAACAATTGATCGCGCGAGCGATTCCAGGCGTCGTCGTCGTGGGCCAAATCGCTGAGGATCGCGTCTAATTGGCGCGCCACTCGCAGGCTCGTTGTCATGGCCCAGGGGAGTTCAGGTATTTCGGCCGCTTCGGTTGTGAGTTCTGCGAGGGCAAGCAAGCCTCGTTCGTGAAGAAACGAGAACCATTCGGCTGCCGTCCGCCGCATTTCATCCAGCCCATTCGCTTCTGCTTCACCATGCTGAATGTTGTTTTCGGTGATCGAGAGAGATCCTTGCGCTGCGAGAATCGCCTGGCCGTTGGCTTCGAGCGCGGCGCTATCTTGTTGATGTTGCTGGCGCTTTTCCGTCAAGCGTTGGATGATCGAGTCGGCATCCTTCCCGAGCGTGCGCTCAAGTTCTTCCAAACGCCGTGTTTCCGCAGCCTGTTCCGCTTTCAGGGCTTGCGATGACTGGCTCGTGGCGCGGTGCTGAGCCGCCAGGCCTTCCAGCGCATCCGCCGCATGGCACTGCGAAACTTGCGCCGCGTGGTAGCCTTCGAACCGCGCTGAGAGTGTCTGCAATTTTTCCACGTAACTTTCCAGCCGGCGGCGCAGTTCTTCGCCGCGCTCCGCCCACGCAACCAGCCCGAAGTCCGTGGCTTCCGCGAGGCGGCCTTCCACCAGGCCATCGACCTCCGCGCGCTGCGTTTGCTCCGCTTTGATCCTTTCGTCGACCCGCACCTGGGCCGCATCGACATCGCCGGCGGCGGCGACCACGCGCAGCGAGGCTTCCGTGACCGACTGGCTGGAAGGAAACGCACTGCGCAGCTCATCGACTTCCCGCTCGCGGGCCGCGATCGACTCCAACAGGCGCTGTTGTTGCGCGAGTTCCTCATCCAATCCAACTAGTTCCCGCGCAAGTTGCTCGAGGCGCGCCGCGCGATGCTGCGCGCGGACCTCCTCGCCAACGTATTGTGGTTGGGCTTTCATCCAACGTCCCGCCAGCGGACCGTTTTGCCAGCGGCCGTCGGCGGCGACCCAGGTCTGGCCCGCGCCCGCGCCGACGCCAATCACCGCGAGCAGGCGCTGCATGACTTCCAGCGGAATTCCCGCATCCTCGCAAGCGCGCGACTCCACCGCGACGACCCGCGCCAGTTGGCGATTCTCCGCCAGTATCGGCAACTCTCCAGAAATCAGTTGCACGTCGAACCGGGCTTCGCCGGCCGAATCCTCGCTCAGCAGGCGGCCGTCGCGCGTGACCCAGGCATCCAATAGGCCAGAGTCCTCCAGCGCGGCTTCCCAGCCGGCACGTTCCGCAGCGGGTACGGACGCTTGAAATTCAAGCAAACGCCACAGCGGAGCGCCGGCAATTGTGGCGCGATGGGATAAGTCACGTTCGGCGCGCGGCGGCGGAGCGATGACCTGGCCACTTTGCAATCGTTGACGTTCCCGTTCGAGCGCATCGCGCTGCCGCGCTAACTCCTCCAAACAACTACGCGCGCTCGCTTGTTCCGCGGCCAGACGGCGGTGAGCGTGACCGCTCGCGGCTTGGAGATAGTCGTCAGACGGATTGCGGCGGCTGGCGGCCTCATCACCGAGACCTTCCGCCCAACTTTGCCAGGCGTCATACCACTGCGTGAGCGGCGGGAGCGCGAAATGCAACGGCGTCGCGGACGCATGCCAGGCGCGGATCGCGTTACAAATAGCCTCGCGTTCATCTGCAAACGCGGTGACCGCTCCGGCGAGCCGCTCCTCGCAATTGCGATGTTGGGCATGTGCTTCTTCCACTCGCCGCGTCGAATCGGCCAGTCGCCTGCGAGACGCCTCGACCCGCAACGACCACTGCGCCAGCCGCTCCGCCGATTGTTGCCAGCGGGCGGCTTCCTTGCGAAGTTTCGCTTCCGCCGCTTGATAAGCATCCAGGTCGCCATGATCGAGTGGCGGGCCGAGCCATTCGCGATGACGATTCTGCAAAGCTTCTGGAGCGGCGACCGTCCGCGCCGCGGCGGACGCTTCCACCGCCGCCGTGTGGGCGGCTTCTGCCGCTTGCGCGGCGCGCCTCGATTGTTGCTCGGCGGCGGCCAGTTGTCTAACGACCTGGGCCAGGTGTTGTTCAGCTTCGTCCAGGCGTTGCTGCGACTTCGCCGCCGACTGGCGTAGTTCATCAAGCCGCTCGACGCTCCGCATCTCGGGGCTACGTTGCAATTCCTCGATCGCCGCCTGGCCTGCTGTGAGCGCGACCTGCAAGGCTTGTTTATCCCGCTGGAGTTCCTCCTTGCGCCGTTGTTGTTGCAGTTGCTCATCGGCCAACTGCCGCAACTTGCGCTGGGCCGATTCGTAGCGGCTGTTCGCGCCGGTCAACGCCTTGATCGCCCGCAACACGCCGCGGCAGATGTGGTTGCGATACGGCCGCATGAAGCGCTGCACATTGGCCAGCAACTGCTGATCCTCCGCAAGCGACGTGCGATATTCATCCAGGTCGCGAAACGCCTCGGCGGCATCGTCGAGCAAAGCTTGCGACAGCGGAGGCAAGGAACTCCGCAGCGCTGCTTCCATCTGGTCGATGTCCAGCTTTTCGGCCAGTTTGGGCTGCCGTAGTTGCAAGAGTAGATCGATCAAGGGCTCGTAGCGGTCGCCGAGGCGAAAGAGTTGCTCATCGACGGCCCGGCGATATTCCGTGGCGGTGTCGATCACCTGCCCGCGGCCTTGCAGCGCCTCTTCGAGAGCGCGGGGCGTTAAGGGAACGCCGTCCGACGTCTTCAGCGCGAGATCGCGATCGATGCGAAGCGGCGTGAGAAAGAACCAGGATTTCATGGCGCCATCGCGCACCGCGCGAATTCCCATGCCGAGCGTCAGAAAATGCTCCCCTTCGTCGTCACGGCGGCCCAGTTCGAGCCATGTGTAGCCGGTTGCGCTTTTCTGTTCATCCCCCAGCACGTTCCAGTTGACTTGCCGAGTCGCATCCCGGTCTGGTTCGACCCGCGTCGGATGGAGCGAACCATCGAGCAACAGGGGAAGCGTCATCGCGAGGACGCGACTCTTGCCGGTGCCGTTGCTACCGCGCAAGAGTAAGCGTCCGCCATAAAACAGAAAGCGCTCATCCTCAAAGAGGAACAGATTCATCAGGCCGACGCGGAGCGGTTGCCACCTGTGAGAGGTCGCAAGCGGTAGCTCGCCGCGCAGCAAACGTTGCGCGGCTTCGTCGATGTTGTGGTTCGCAACTTGTTCCTGGGCTTGCGGATCTAGGACACTCACGCCTCGGCCTCCATTTCCGAAAGCACTCGAAAACGCGAGATGGCCGGCCGCGGGATCAAGACGTCTGGCAGCACTTCGCACAGGCCAAGGGTTCGGAGCATGGAGACCGCATCGCGAGCGATCCGGCGAATGCCTTCAGGCGTATTACTCCCTTTGTACCAGTGCCTGGCATGGAGCGCGGCCAGGCGGGCGGTCTGCTCCTCCAATTCCTCGATCGGAACGCGGCCCGCGCGCGGCGCCGTTGTTTCATCCGCCGGCGGCGCGGAGCGCTCGTGCGCGGCCAAACGTCCGGCTAGCCACTCGGCGAGCAGCAGCGTCGCATGTCCCCGCGTTCCCAGTTCGGGAAGCGCGACATCCGTCAGCGAACCGTCGACATCGAGCATCGCCACCCCTTCCGCCCGCCGTTCTGGAATGAGTCCCGTGACTTTCGCAACCTCCGCAATGAGACGTTCTCCTTGCGAGTTAAAGTACTCGTATTCGTCCGGGCTCAGTTCGTCATAATACATCACCGGATCATCCAGCAAGCGGCGCACCAGGCGATGCTGCAAATGACGGTGAAACGCATCCGGCGATTGGGGCGGCTCGACATAATTGAGTTTCTCGATGAGCTCCGCGGGATCTTGAGCCGCGAGTATGGAGGGGCCGTGCAGGCTGCACAACAAACTCGAGAGCACCGCGCGGTCGATGCGATACAAGCAATCGCCATCGCCGCTGACAAAATCGCGATCGTCCCGATCGATCCGCGCCAGCACACCCAGGCGCTCGAGCTGGCGCATCGCCTGGACCAATTCGCGACGATGAGCCAGCGTTCTGGGATCGAACTCGAAGCCAGCAGATACCAGTTCCGCGTCCATCCGCACCGAAAGCTCGGTCTTTCTGGCGACTTGCTGCAGCGTTGTTTGGCGATGCTCCGTTTCCAGCAGCGCGAGCACCAGGCACAATAGCGCGTAGCCGCGGCGCGATGTGAGCGTGCGATCGGCGCCGCTCTTTTCTTCCAAACCGCGCGTCGCATCGCGGCGCAGGGACGGATGCTTGCGCAAGCGGGCCACATCTCCGCCGATTACCAAGGTCCACCCAGGCCAGCGCGCAAACCAGTCGCGCAGCCACTGGGCGTGGCGACGCACCAGGCGAAAGTCCTCAAGCGTCTCCCCGTCGGCCGACAGCAGCGGGCGAATCAGCATGGCCCGCAGCGCTTCGCGCCGCTCCTGTTCTTCGATCTGTTGCTGCCGATTGGCCAGGCGGCGCGCGGCATTGAACCGCGAAGGTTTGGCAACCTCCTCGACATCATCGGCCCACCCTTGCGACGCGCTAGCGGACACGCTGCACCTCCAACCACGCGTTCGCAAGCAACAACTCGCCGTCGCTGGTCGCAATACTCGCGAGTCCCCCGGCCCCGGCCTCGCTCCGCTCGTCTGCGTCAATCGGCCACATGCGAATTTGGAGGGCGCCGTCCTTGCTGCGACTGACCAGCGGCTGGATGGCGCTGACCACTTGCCCGGGGCGAGGCGGCGAGCGTTCGAGCAATTGGACGAGCAGATGCAAGGCATCGCGATCAAGCGCCCCAATATCCGATAGTCGGCACGCACCCAATGCAATGAGTGTCTCGCGCGCCGCATCATCTCGCCGCGATTGCAGGCTGAGTCTTCTTGTCAGCGCCGCCCGATCGCGTGAACGGTCGGTCACGCGCCGATTGACCGCCGCGGCCGGCGCGCGGCCAGTGGCGCGCAATTGCGGTTGAATGACCACCGGTTCCGCGTCCGCCCAGCGGGTTTTGGCCGAAATCGGAGCCTGGTCGCGTTGTAAAAGCGTTTCCACTTCGACGCGCAGGTGCCGGGCCGGAGCAAGAGAAAATGCTTCTCGAAAAAGTTCTTGAGCCTGATCGTCCGTGCGACACGCCAAGAAATGCAAGGCCAGTGTTTTCAAGTCCGCGACCCGGTCGCTGCGGCCGGATTGTCGCTCGTTGAGTTGCGCGGCGAGTTGCAACAGTTGGGGAATCGCCGAACGGGCCGCGGCGCGCAGTTGCTCCGCTTGCGGCGGCTTGCCTGCGCGGCGGATAAACCAACCGCATAGACCCATGATCCGAAACCGCCACCGCGCGGCGGCTGCCAGGATGCGCACCTCGTGGTCGGCTTCTTGCCCTGCTACCGGGAGTCCCACATCCTCGACTGCGGCAAGCTGCGCCAACGTCGCCAACTCGTCGTCGGTGATGTCGCTCAAGTGTCGGGCAATCTCTCCAGAACGCAGAATCAGTTCGCCGACGAACTGCTGAAGATAGTCGATTAACTGCTGCTTGTATTGCAGGAATGCCTCCAAATCGCCCCGCTCCGCGGCAGTCCGTTCGTGCAGCCAGCGAAAGAACGACTGGGCGCGGGCGGTCAGCTCTTCGGCGTCCTGGCAGATATTGCGCGCGGTGGTAAGCACGACGGCCGAGTCAATCTCCGCGTGCTCGCGGAATTCTCGCACCAAACGCTGCAACTGCCCCGCCGCCGAGGCGATTCGCTCCAACGCTCGCGCGTCGAGCTTCGCGGCCTGACCGAGCCGCTCCACGAAGGTCAAGGTCGAAGCATAAGCAGCCTCTCCCGCGGCGGTCATTTGATAGAGCAACCGCTTACGATAATATTCGGCTAGCGAGGCGACATCCGCATGATCTTGGTAGGCTTGCAAGTTCCCCCAAGACTCCAACTGTTGCAGAGCCGACTCCACCTCTTCGGCATCGACCGCCAGGCCCTTGCGGGCCAATGCCGACCGCACCTCGCCGCTCCGCAAATGCAGCGAGAACTCCGCCTTGGCGTCGGCGAAGACGTCCACCACCTGGCGGTAGAGCCACGACTTCTCCGCCACCAAATAGCTGAATATCGACCAATCAACGGTGGCCGATTCGTGCGGGCGCGAGGGATGGGTCGTGGAGGGAAGCTGGCTCATGCTAAACCATTCTAATCGCACACACGGCCGAATTCACGCCGCAGCTACAAAGGCGGCTTTGTGTCGCTGTCGCTGTGGGACGAACCCTGCGCCTTGTAAGAGCGGAGCATCAAGCCCACGCCTGCGGCGAAGAGCACCAGCATGCCCAACAGGTGCGAAAGTTTGGTGTTCATCAGGAAGCGAACTCGGCTGAGCACTTCGATCACGATGATTGCCAGGCCGATATTCATCAGCCACCAGGCCCATTTCTGCGCGGCATCGTAGAAGAGGGCGATCACGCCGATCAGAAACGGCACGAAAATCAGCCCCATCGAGGTGGTCTCCCACATTCCGCCGCCTCGTCCGCGGAACATTCCCGAGATCCAGCCTCCTCCGGTGGTGACGCGTACGGAATCGAAAAACAGGTAGACCGCGAGTGCCGTTAGCCCCAGGCCAATGAAAAAAATCCCCACGCCCCCTTCGGTTCCTCCGGATCCTTTCATGGCTCGCTCAATTCGCCGCAAGTTCAGTGGCTGGAAATGATGCGCCGCAAGCGCATCGGCGGGACGCAGTATAACAGGTCAAGTCGGTGGAAATCGCACGTTTGTGGTCATTCTTTGGGCGATCGTGTGGCCAGTTATACCTGCTAGCAGGCCCAGCACGCGTCGCTTTCGCCCACTCTACCGCTTGAAATATAGATGTCAAGGTATAGAATTGCTCAGAGAGGGCTCCTTAGCCCCGGCATTTTGCTATTGTGACGACCAGGAAAGGAATGTTTCATGCCCACCATCGACCTCAGCGCTTCCGTCGGTAGTTGCGTCGCGCAGCATCCGCAAACGTCGCGCGTGTTTGAAGCCTTGAAAATCGACTATTGCTGCGGCGGCGGGAAGTCGCTGGAACAAGCTTGTGGCGACCGCAAACTCGATCCACAACTCGTCTTACAGCAACTCGAGCAAGTGATCAGCCGCGGCGAGCAATCGGCGGAAGATTGGCTCCACGCTTCGCTCGCCGACCTTTGCGATAATGTCGAGCAGACGCATCATGCGTATCTCAAGCGGGAACTGCCGCGACTCACCCAAATGATCGCCAAGGTTGTCAACGCTCACGGCGCTTCGCATCCGGAGTTGTTCCAACTGCCGCCGCTCTTTGCCGCGCTGCGTAACGAAATGGAACCGCACATGTTCAAAGAAGAGCATGTTCTGTTCCCCGCGATTCGTCTTCTGGAATCCTCGGCGGATGCTCCCGCGTTTCCGTTTGGCACGATTGCCAACCCGATTCGCATGATGGAAAGCGAACACGACACGGCCGGCGACGCCTTGGCGCAAATCCGCAAGTTGACGAACGACTTCGCGGTTCCCGCAGGCGCCTGCAATACCTACCGCGCGACGCTCGCTGGCTTGCAAGAACTCGAGGCCGACCTGCACTTGCATGTTCACAAGGAGAACAACATCTTGTTCCCGCGGGCGATTGAATTGGAAGGGACGCGCGTCACCGCTTAAGATCGAGCCCAATGATGTTCAATTGGACCTCCACCCGCCGCTGGCTCTGGCGCGCCGTGAAAGCCGCCGGAGCCATCGCGGTGGTCGGCGGCGTTTTGTATTGGTTCAACCTGTCGCCAATCGCTGTCACCCAGCACGTGGCGGAGCGCGGCCCCATCGTCCATGAGGTGCTGGGGACGGGGACGTTGGAAGCGCGCGTCAAGACCACCGTCAGCCCCAAGATCTCCGGCCGTGTGAAGAGCGTTCTGGTCGATCAGGGAGATCGCGTCGAGCCGGGCGATGTGTTAGTCCGTCTCGACGACGACGAACTGCGACAGCAAGTCGCAATCTCCGAGGCGAATCTGGAGGCAGCGTCGGCGGCGCTGGTCAGGCTCGCGGCGGACCAGGATCGTTCGGAGGCCGTGGCGGCGCAAGCGTCCAAGCATCACGCGCGGATCGTCGCTTTGGCGGAAAAGAGCGTCTCCAGCCAGGAAGACTTAGACAAGGCCATCGAAGGTCTGGCGATCTCCGAGGCGGGTTTATCGCGCGCCCAAGCGGCGATTGCCGAGGGACAGACCGCACGACTCGCCGCGGAAAAGACGCTCGATTATCATCGCGCGCGACTCGCAGATACAGAGATCGTCGCTCCGTTTGCGGGGCTTGTGGTCCGTCGTCATCGTGATCCCGGCGATGTCGTCGTCCCTGGCACCGCGATCCTCACGTTGATCTCCACCGATGAACTGTGGATCAGTGCGTGGGTCGATGAAACGGAAATGGCCAGGTTGCACCCGGACCAGGCGGCGCGCGTCGTGTTTCGGTCCGAGCCAGAGCGCGAGTATGCCGGCCAGGTCGTTCGTCTGGGGCGTGAAGCGGATCGTGAGACCCGCGAGTTCATCGTCGACGTTCGCGTGCTTGAATTGCCGAAGAACTGGGCGGTAGGCCAGCGGGCCGAGGCATATATCGATTCCGCCCGGCAAGCAGATGCCTTGATCGTGCCTGCGCCGTATGTGGCCTTGGCTGGAAACGAAGTAGGCGTGTTTGTGAACGAGGCCGGAATCGCGCGGTGGCGACCTGTCGAGTTGGGCCTCCGCGGACGCGAGATGCTCGAAATCATTAAGGGGCTGCAAGCCGGGGACATGCTCGTTCGACCGGTGGACGCCCGCACGCCGCTCACCGACGGTCGAAGGGTTTCCGTTCGATGAACCTCGCGGTCAAAGACATTCGACATAACCTCGGCCGCTTCGCCTTAACGACGCTGGGCGTGGGGATGCTGTTGATGGTCGTGATGGGTATGGGGGGCATTTATCGGGGAATCGTCGAGGATGCCACGTTACTCATCGACCGTGTCGGCGCCGATTTGTGGATCGTGCAACGCAGCACGCGCGGGCCATTTGCGGAACTGTCGCGCGTCAATCCGAACCTGGTCTACCGAGCACGCTCCGTGCCCGGCGTTCAAGATACGCGAGAATTTGTGTACCACACGATTCAGCGCGAGCGCGAAGGCAAACCGCTGCGGATCGCCGTTTTGGGGCTGAGTTGGCCGACTGACAAAGGGGAATGGTTGCCGCTGGTGAGTGGCCGCGTGCTGGCGCAAAACCACTTTGAAATGATCGCCGACCAGACGCTCGGTCTGGCCCTGCACGAGCGGATTCGCCTTGGCAAGGAAACCTATACCGTGGTCGGTTTGACCACGGGCATGATCAGTTCCGGTGGCGACGGCATTGCTTTCTTCACCGTGTCCGACGCGCAGGCGATCCAGTTCGATACGTCAGGCGAAGCGGTGCGACTGGAGCGTGAGAGTCGCCGGTCGCGGGGCGAGCGGAGCGGCTTGGGAGCTAAGCAACCGACGCTGTTGGATCAGGCGGCCAGGCCCTCCCAGGAAATCGCCGCGATTGGCCGCCCGCAGATTAGCGCCGTCATGGTCACGGCCGCCCCAGGTGCGAACGTGGACGACATCGCCAGGACGATTTCAGGCTGGGGGGATGTTTCGGTGTTTACGGCCGATGGCCAGCGCGAGCTGCTCTTAAAAGGCTCCGTCGAGAAAATTCGCCGCCAGATTGGACTCTTTCGCAGCTTGCTGACGATCATCGCCGCGATCATTATGGCGTTGATTCTGTACACCCTGACGCTCGATAAAATCCACTCGATCGCGTTGCTCAAACTGATCGGCGCGCCGAACACCGTCATTCTCGGGCTCATCCTGCAACAGGCGCTCGTGTTGGGCGTGTTGGGATTCGGGATTGCTTATGCCATCGGCCAACGCCTGTTCCCAATGTTTCCCCGGCGCGTGATTCTCACCCACAGCGATCTGTTGCAACTAGGGGCGATCGTGCTCGGCATCTCGATCGCTTCGAGCATCTTGGGAATCTGGAAAGCGCTCCGCGTCTCGCCGAACGAGGCGTTGTCGTGAGCCTTTCCCCGCGTGCGTGCGTAAATTGCGATATTTGTAAATGAACGACCACTTCGCCATCACCACCGACAACATCACCAAGATCTACGGTAGCGGCAATACCGAGGTGGTCGCGATGCGCGATGTCTCGCTCAACGTTCGGCGCGGCGAAGTGGTGGCGCTGCTCGGTCCCAGCGGTTCGGGAAAATCGACGGTGCTCACGGCCATTGGCCTCATCAACCCGCCAACTTCGGGGCGCGTGATCATCAACGGCACACTTGTCTTGGATGGCCCCGTGGCGCGCACGAACCTCCGCTCGTTTCGCCGCCAGCATATTGGCTTCGTGTTTCAAAAATCAAATCTCATTCCGTTCTTAACGGCCTTGGAAAACGTGCAAATCGCGTTGGAACTGAACGATCTCAGTCCCAGCCGCGCGCGCACCCGCGCGCTCGAGCTGCTCGACCAATTGGGCGTTGCCGACCGCGCTGGCAATTTGCCGTCGATGCTCTCCGGTGGTCAGCAACAGCGCGTGGCCGTGGCCCGCGCGCTCGCCAACCAACCGAGCATCATCCTGGCCGACGAACCCACGGCCGCGCTCGATAGCCACCGCGGCCGGCAAGTCATGGAACTGTTTGCGCAAGTCGCGCGCGACCACGGCGCAGGGGTGATAGTGGTTACTCACGATCACCGCGCCCTCGACGTCTTCGATACGCTCTACGAAATGGAAGACGGCGTCGTTACTAAAAGTTCTTCCCACGCCGCGTGAGTTGCCCCCATGTCGAAATCGATCCCATTGTTATTTACCTGCTCAGGATGCTCCAACGCTGGCCAATTGTCCGATCAATTGGCCCGCGAGCTGGATCGCCGGGGCCACGCCGAAATGTGCTGCCTGGCAGGCGTGGGGGCGGCTAAGCCGCACTTTCTCAAGAAGCTTGTCGATCGCGAAGTGTGGGTCATCGACGGTTGCCCGATCGAGTGCAGCCTGGGCGTCTTCTCGCAAATCAGCGCGCACGTCGATGTCCATTTGCGCCTGCACGAATACGGCGTGCGCAAGAACGCGCCCCTGCCGGACGCAGGCGAGCTCGAGGCACTCATCGAGGCGTTGCTCCAAGACGCCGCCCGCCAGCGCGCGCTCTTGGGCCACGATGCGGCGGAAAATCGTTGAACGCACGCCCGCAGACGCACGCTCGCACGCTGAACGGCGCGAGCCTCGCCCCACGCCGGAGCTACGCGGCGGCGGAAGTACCACCTAGCCGCGACCTGGGACGCCAATTATGATGCAAGAT
>CAUJKE010000165.1 GCA_963205385.1 Planctomycetota bacterium
AGCGAGTGACTTGCGGATCAACGAGCAGTTTGCGAGCGATAGTCATAACGCCGTTCTCCCCTGGCCCGCGCGACGCGCGGCATTGAAGTGCAACGAAATCGACAACGGCCGAATGTAGCGAATGCGACGGGCCGTTGTCAATAAAATATGCCTGTCCTTTTTGTTAAAAGAAATGCAGTGGTAATAGCGCGTAACTTGCGGATCAACGAGCAGTTTGCGAGCGATAGTCATAGCGCAGTTCTCCCCCGGCCCGCGCGCAGCGCGGCATTGAAGTGCAACGAAATCGACAACGGCCGAATGTATCGAATGCGACGGGCCGTTGTCAACAAATTATGCCTGTCCTTTTTTGTTAGTGCCCCGGCGTTGGCTCGTTAGTGTTGCCAATTTCGCCCCGGTGGCGAATCTCATCCCAGTCCGTGATCCCGATGATCGGCTTGGCAAACTCCAGCGCCTGGTCCTCATCGGCCGTGCCGAGGGAGCGGTAGACGTGCCAGATCGGTTTCTTGCCGTAGGGATCGTTGGCGTCGTCGGGATACTTGCGCAGCCCCAGTTGCAGCCCCCCTTCGGCGCGATGATCGGCCCAGTTGTGGTAGTGGAACATCTCGATGGAATCGAGCGGGGCCATTTTTTTCCAGGCGAAAGCCATGCCGGCCGCCTGGTCCGCTAGTGCGCGGTCGCTGTAATCGCGCGAGTTGAGTCCCTGTTCGGTGAGATGGACCGTCCGGCGATGCTCCCCATTGAAAAAGGTGCGCGGCTGTTTGATCCAGGCATCGAGCACTTCGAGATTGCGAAAGGTGATCTGCGGCGTGTCGAATGAAAACGTCACGCGTTGATCTTCCCAAGTCCGGGGGTTGCCGAGATCACTGGGATAAGGATGATAGGCGAGCGCCCACTCAAAATCCCCTTCTGCCTTGCTGAACGCGAGTAGCGTGTCCAGCACGTCGCGGCCTGGATAGAACCGGGAGTTAGGCGTCTTCGCCCAGTAATGCGTGAGCGAGACGAAGACCTTGGCGTGCGGGTCGTGCTGCCGAACAATCCCATGCGCCAAACGGAGCGAACGATGATAAAGGTCGACGTACTCCACGAGCGACTTCTCACCGGCGTTGGTCCACTCCCAACCTGCATCGACTTCGTTATGCATGATCCAATGATGAATGCGGCCGTGTTCGCTGCCGGGGCGATACCGCTCAGCGAGAAAGTGCATCGCCGCGGCATACGCGGTGACGCCTTCGAGAGCGTTCATGTTGGGCATCGCATAATGCCCTGCTTGCGCATCGGGATGAGCGATGCGCCACGCATAGGATCCCTGCGGCGCGTTCTTGGCGCGCGGCACGAGGATGATGGCGGAGACGATGATCTTCCGCTTCGCCGCGGCGGCCAGCGTGCGGTCGAGCGTTTGCAAATAGCCGGTGCTCGCCTGCCAGGTCTGCCCGGCGAAGTCGAACGGCAGTGAGCCTGGCGACGAAGTCGTACTGACCAGGCCTGTGAGCTGAATGTTGACCGTCGCGGCGGCGATGTCGAGCTCGTCCAGATCTTCCAGCGGCCGCCCCATCCAGAGCCCGCCGATCCCCTTACGATGGCGCGGCTTTTCGGCGGGAGGCGGATTCGCGTGGATCGGGTCGTCCGCATATCGCGCGGGGGAGACGAGTTCGTAGGCCTCCCCCTGCTTGCGCATGACCGCCCAGCGGCACAGCGACGGCATGTCCGCGACTGATTGGGGAAGTTCCGCGAGTCGCACTGTTTGTTCAAAAGCTCCCGCGCGCGCTTGTAGCGGGAGCACCCACGGCGGCTGCGACCAGGCCTCGATGGGGAGCCAAATGGGGAGCGCGGCGACGACGTATTCGCCTTTGTCGGCTGGCAGGCGGCCGGTGATTGTGAACCGCTCGGCCGTCTGGACCACGCGCTCCACGGCGGCCGGGTAAGCGGTTTGCAAGTATGCTTGCAGCAGCTTGGTGTCCGCCGCGACAGGCGCAATTGACATCCCGTAGAACGTCAACAGCGCAAGCAATAGCGGCAGACACATGCGAAACACGTGTGACATCGAGCAAGACTCGCGAGGGATGGTGGTGGGAGTTTGGTAGGCGGGTCGGCGAGCGGTGACGACTAATCCTGTTCTCGCTGCTCATGAAGTTTGTTAAAGCGAGCGCGGATGTCGTCAATCTGACCGATGGTGATGTATAGATCGTACTCCCATTTCAGCCCTGGTTCGATGGCGAAATCGGTCAGCGGCGCGAAATAAGAACAAGCCCCGTGCTGCGGATTTCCATCGCCAAAGCGATAACAAGTGAGCTTGTTGGCGACGGGAACGTAGACGCCCAGGCCAAAATCATCTTGGTCCACATACGCCGCCCACGATTCTGTCATCCGGCGGGACTCGTTCGGCCAGCCGGGCTTGGAACGGCTGAGCTTGTCTTTGGTCCAAGGATGGTCGCCATCGTATAACACGAGTGTCGCCAAATCGGGCGCGAGAAACACCGCGGGAATCTCTTGATTGCTCATGGGATGTTTGGTCTCGCCGGTATAGGTGAAGCGATAACGCACGTGCGCCACCTGTCCTTCGAGCGTGATCCACTGCTCCATGCGCGTCTCGTCAAGTTCTTTGCCGCTGGCCCAATGCTTGGGGAGGGTTTTCGCATAGAGCTTGCAATCCTCGACCTTCAGTTCGAGCAGCTTCGCGCCGCTGCCGCGCCAATCGCCCCCTTGCACCGGATTCCAGCGCCAAGGCTTGTCGTTCCAGAGCGAGTCATCCCGCACGCCGTAGTACGACTGCTGGATCAATCGCCCGCGATCAAAATGGTTGACGAGATTCCGCTGGGAGTCCGCCGCGGATACCCAAGCGATGCCGCCGCCGGAAGATTCCTTGATGCCCAGCTTCAAATGTTCGTTGGCGATGAAGGTCAACTCGTCGGCGGCGACGGGTCTGCCGAGATCAATAAGCAGCAGGACGCAGAACAGAAAGCCGCATGATAGCCGCATCATAGTTCTCAACAATGCAAAGAAATTGGAATGTTGCGCTGCCACTTCCTAGGACGACATCGACGGCGATGACAGTTCTCTCAGACGCGCGATAAAGTACTCGGGATTACGCCGGATCTCGTCCATCATGCGGCAGGCGGCGCCGTTGGGCGGTTTGAGTCCCTGCTCCCAATCTCGCACGGCACTGATCGACACGCCAAGGAACTGCGCAAAAATCGCCTGACTTGCTCGCAATAGTCGCCGGGTTTCCTTGACGCGCGACGAATCGTAGTCTTCAGGACCGAGATTGAGTTTCAGCGTACGAGAAGTAAACTGCGTGGTCAGATCTGTCGTGCCTTCCAGCTTCTCGCAAAATCGCTGGAGCCGCTCCACCATTTCGTTGCCAGCCGATTTCTTTGTCTTCCTTCGCATCTCGCCTGACTCCCAAGACAGTTCGCCTGCGGCGGCAATTGACTTATCCGTTTCGATTGTCCAGCCATGCCTGGACCGCCTCTAAATACTGTTTGATTCCACGTTTCTCGGCCGCAGTTATTGTTTCGGAAACGTTCTTGCCGTACGCCATCACCAGCAGGACCGTCCAATGCTTTGGAAAGTAGGCGTAGCAAACCCGCACCGCAGAACTCTTCCCCGTCTTCCACGCGGCTGGTGCGAATCGCAGCTTGCGCAACCCGCCTGTGCCCTTAATGATGGGAGCGCCGTCTGGACTCAACATAATCGCCGTGCAAAGAGCCCACATATCGTCATCGAGATTGAGGCCCAAACTCTCCCAGTCTTGCGAGAATTCATCAAGCTCGACAAAGTGGAGAAAATCCGCAGGCGTCAATTCTTGCGATTTGTCTACCACAGTCGCGGCTCGCCATATCCCTAGGCCGTGACGAATTGGACGCCAACCGCCGGTCCATTCCCTTGCCTAGAATCATACTGCCGGGCAGTATAACATGCAAGGCTTGCACGACGCTACTGAAATCATCGTTAACGGAAACAACAACGCAAACGCCCTGTGGGGCCGGTTGGCGACGCAGGGCGCTGAGCAGGAGCGGGGCGAGGCGCGACGTTACTTCTTCGGCTGGGCATACGAAATGGCTAACAGCGCGTAGCCGGTGTCGAGATTCGGATCCCCTTCGAGCCACCTGGCGTTCTCGTTGATCCACGAACCGTCTGGCTGCTGCCTGGCTTTGAGCGTGGCGAGCAGTTCTTGTCGCCAGTTGTGCTCGGTGCCGTCGGCGTCCTTAAAGGTATCTTCGCCTAGGGCATCAAGTGCTTTGGCGAACGTTTGGTAATAGTAGTACAAACCTGCGTCTCCCATGCCGGGGTTCTCGCTGAGCTTGTAATTCTTGGCCAGCCACTTCGTCGCCGCCTTGACGCGCTTGTCGTCCTTGCCGACGCCGGCGAAGATCATGCTCTTGAGCCCCGCGTAGGTCATAGAACCATAACTGCGGAGCGCGCCGTCGGCGGTCGTCCCCGCCTGACTTTGCCCGCCTGCGGCAGGCGTGTAGTAAAAGCCGCCATCGGGGTCTTTCGCGGCGAACGGCGTTGTGTTGTGTTCCGATTCCAAGTTCTGGCAGCGCGAAACAAAGATCAGCGCTTTTTGAATCGCCTCGCTATTGGCGTCGTTGCCAGCGGCGCGGAGCGCGTCGATCATGAACGACGTGTTCGACAGGTCAGGCCGCTTGTCATTGGCGTAGCCGGCGCCGCCATAATACGGATCTTCCTTTTCCTTCTCCTGCTCTTCGCTCCACTGGACTCCCTTGAGGAAGCGATCGGCATTCTTCAGAGTCTTGTCATAGCGGCCATCCTTGTTCGCTTCCGCCAGGCACATGACGCCGATGCTGGTCTCGTAGTTAATCTGCTTGGAATCTTTCGCGTAGATGCCTCCGTCCGGCTGCACGAAGCCTTCGATGTACTTCAGGGCCTTGGCGACCATCGGATCATCCGGCGTCCGGCCCTGTCGCAGCAGCCCTGTTGTGACCAGCGACGTGACGGCGGACCCGGTTTGCGGACTAAAGGCGCCGTTCTCCTGTTGGCCTTTGGTGCGCAAGAAATCGATCGCCTTGGCGACCATCTGTTCCGTCTGCTGAGGGGTAACGCCCTCATCGGCCCCCAAGCGAGAATTGCCAAATACGAAAACCAAGCCGAGGGCCAGTAGCAGGTGACTCTTCCAAAACGCGCGCAGCATAAAACGCAGCTCCTCAAAACAAACGAAGTCGACCTGGGCCGCTAAAGCTTTGCCGCGCGGTGGTGGCGGAATTCCCTTTGCACTAGCTAGGGATGCAGAGCGAACCAGGTGGCGCCGAGCGGATGCCCGGCGTTCCGATTATACGTCATGTCCCGTCAGAATTCTTCCCGCATTACTATTTGGCGGTGCGAATCGAGCGGCCGGCGGCGCGAACTTAATCCAAGATCGCGAGAATGTCCCGCTCGCTCATGATTAGCAGTTGATCGCCATTGATCTCCACTTCTTGGCCGGACCAGGTCGAAAAGACGACCTTGTCCCCCTCTTTGACCTGGGGAGTAACGCGTTTTCCGTCTGTCGCGAGGGCACCGTCCCCCACGGATAGAATCTTGCCCTGCTGAGGCTTTTCGCGGGCCGAGTCTGGGAGAATAATGCCACCAGCGGTCTTTTCTTCGGCCGACAAGCGCTTGACGATGACCTTATCGCCGAGGGGTTCCAATCTCATGCTGAGCATAGCTCCTGGAGGGGAATTGCAGGCGGTTCCGTCCGCCGGCGGTCGTCTTGTGGACAAGCGTGCGACCGAACATCCATCCGCGTTGGCAGTTGTGAATCGTTAGATTGTGGCAAGGCAAACCGTTGCCTGCAAGGGTTGAGCCAGCGAAGCGAGACCGGGTCTCCAAACGAGGACGGCAAATCCGGCACAATCCGCAAAATAACTTCAGAAAACATCTTGAATTCCCCCCTGAGCGCGTTATCCTACCACTTATCTCCGCTTGATCCACTCCCTACTCTGTTCTTGCTGCTGGCGGATTTAACCTGGTTGTTTCGCAGCGCTGCGATGTTGGATCACGGCGTGTGACTATGATCGGCCTGGGTTGTTGAGCCTCGACGTCGACCCAGCGTTGGCTCCGGCCCCCCCTGTGAACTTGCATCTCGTTGTCGTCTGGCGGCCGATTTTTGGCTGGTAAGTGTTACGCAGTCCCACGAAGCTCGTCATTTGGGGGGGCCCTGTAGCACTTGGCGCGCCTCCCGCCTGAAGTCCTAGCCCAGGCGGAAGCGTCCCACGCATAGCGCTGCTTGTTTCGGCCGCCCTCGAAGTCCTCGCTCCGAGGGCGGCCGATTCTCTTCCCGCACGAGGCGCTCGCGAATTGCTCTCAATCCACCCTGCCGATTTTGCCGACGATACCGAAAGGGCAAAGTGTAGCGGTTATTAGCCGCGCCTTTCGGCAAAGGGGGAGCATTGTGGAAGAACGACCGTTTGCTAGCAGTGCGCGACGTGAGTCGGACCAGCGCTGCGAGGATGCGCCGCAGCACGAAGTTGCGGAATCCGACGTGGCGGCGGTGGTCGTCAATCGGATCGACCGCGCGCATCCCGTAGGGGAGACGACCGGTGATGCAGCGGATGAACCGGCGTCAAGTTGCGAGGCGGTGGATGAGCACGCTGCGAATGAGCACGAGCAGTTGCTCGCGACCGCGGGGCGCAGCGCGCCTCATTTGGCGGAACAATTGCACACCCAGGCGATTCAGTTAGCGTCGCATCTGCGCACCAAGCAAAGCGAACTCGACCGTCGTGAAGCGTTGCTGAACGCTCGGGACGCGCGCGTGGAAAACGATTTGCGAATGGCGCGGCTGTGGTTGCGCGAGCGCGAGCACGAACTCCAGCAGCGACAAGCCGAACTCGTCGAGCGTCAGGCGAAGCTCGAAGAGGACGCGGCGCAGTTCGCGGCGCTGGAAGTTTCGGCCGATCGCGATCACTCCAGCCAGCAAGTGCAACTGGCCTTGCGCGTGCAGGCGTGCGAGGAAGAGCGTCGCGAGTTGGCGCAAAAGCGCGAACGGCTCACGGCGGAGCAGGCCGCGTTGCACAGCGCCACGGAGCGTTTGGAACAGCGCCGCGTGGAGCTCTCGACCGAGCAGTTGCACATCCAGCAGCAACTGGCGATGCAGCGACTTGCACAGGAGCAAACGCTGGCGCAACAACTGCGCAAGCTCGAAATCGCAGGCCAAGCACTGGAAGCGCGTGAGCAAGCTTTGGAGGCGCGACGGGATGAGCTGACCAACGGCCGTTCGCGTCAGGCGTGGGAGTCGCGACTAGCCGCGCGGGAGCGCGAATTGACGCAAGCGGAGCAACTTCTCGCCCGGCACATGCAGGAACTCGAGGCTTCCCGCGTGCAGCTCGCCGCCGAGCGCGAACAGTGGCGGCAGGAAGCGAAGTCCGAGCGCCGCGCGATCGCCGAGCGTGCCCAACGCGAGCGCGCCGCGTTGTTGAAACGGCAGCAGCAGTTGCAAGTCTCCCAGCAAGCGCTGGACAGCCATCGCAGTGTGGTGGAGCAGTTGCGCGCCGACGCCGCCAAAATGCATCGCGAAGGCTTGGAAATGCGGCTGGTTGCCGAGCAACTCTGGCTGGAACTGGTGCAGCACGTTCCCGCGGCGGAGCTCACGCGCTCGCTCAGCGGCCTGCGGAGCCGGCTCGCCGAACATTATCGCACCGCCAATCGCGAATTAACATCGCGGCAAGCGGAGCTGGTAGAGTTGGGGCAGCGTCTGCAAGAGCAGCAAACTCGATTGACGCAGCAACGCGAGGAAGTTCGAGCCTGGCGGGATGTGCAACAGCGCGAGATCGAAGTGCAGGCCGCGCGCCTCGTCGCGCGGGAACGCGAACTCGATGAGCAAGAACGCGCCGCTAGTTCACACGCCCAGCGCTGGTCAGTGGAACGCCGCGAGTTGCAGCAGCAGATCCGTGAATTACTCGCCCGGCTGCGCGTGTCAGAACCGCGCGAAACTAGCCGTGCCGCCTAGCCAGCTTTACCCTGAATTCTGATCATCTTCCGACACCACGCGGCGAACTAACCGCAGCCAGTGCTCGAGCGTTTCGGGACGATCTTCAGGGCGGGGGTTGATGCAGAGCATCACGGCTTCGGCGAGGACGGGGTTGATTCGAGGGCGAAAGGTGGTGATGGGGCGCGGGGGATCGGTGTCGTGCGACAGCGCGGCCATACCGGTCGCATCGCCAATGGGCCAGGGATGCTCAAACGTGAGCATTTGATAGGCCGTGACGCCGAAAGAGAAGATGTCCAGCCGGTTGTCCGTCGGCCGGCGGCGGACGACTTCCGGCGCCATGTACAGCGGCGTCCCGGTGCGATTGCCCGGCTGCGTGAAGTCCGGCGTCGCGGGGAGTGTCAGGCCAAAGTCGATCAGCTTGAGCGTCTTGCCGCTGGGGGCGACGATGAAGTTGCGCGGGCAAACATCGCGATGGATGAAGCCTTGCTTGTGCACATAGTCGATCGCCTCGGCCATCTCGCGAATCAGCCGCAGCAGGTTCCCCTTGAGGATCGGATCCTTGAGGTAGAGGAGTTGGCTGAGGCCGGTCCCTTCGACATACTCCATGACGATGTACTGTTCGCCTTTGGTCGTCAGGCCATATTCGTAGGTCTCGACGATGAGCGGGTGCTTCATCGCCATCGCCACTTTGCCTTCTGGCGGCTTGTTGAGTCCCTTGAAGCGGGCTTCAAATTGCGCAGTTTTCTCGGGATCAAGCAGCTTGAGGCCGTAGATCTTATTGGTTTTACGCTCGCGCGCCATGTAGAAGCTGGACATCGTGCCGGCGATTGCTTCGCGGAGGATCTCGAAGCGCAGGCTGACATCCAGCTTTTCGTTGGCGAACAGCTTCTTGAAGTTGTCTAAGAGGCCCATAGCATGCCGGGCGCGCGAAAGCCTGTTCCTGGATCGGTTCCCAAAACGCCTCTAGGGAACGCCTTACCACCCACAATAATCAATCGTGCGGGCAATTTCACTCTTCAGTTTGGCCCGCGGCACAATTCTATCCACAAAGCCGTGTTCGACCAAGAATTCGCTGGTTTGGAACCCCTTGGGGAGTTCGATCCGAATAGTCGCCTTGATCGTGCGGGGCCCGGCGAAGCCGATCAACGCTTTGGGCTCGGCGAAGATCACGTCGCCGAGGGAAGCGAAGCTCGCGGCGACACCCCCCATGGTTGGATTGGTCAGCACGGAGATGAATAGGCCGCCGGCCGAATCGTACCGGGCGAGCGCGGCCGAAACTTTGGCCATTTGCATCAGCGAGAGAATGCCTTCGTGCATGCGGGCGCCGCCGCCGGAGCCGCTAATGATGATCAGCGGCAAATGCTCCGTGGTGGCCCGTTCGATCAGCCGCACGAGCCGCTCGCCGACGACCGAACCCATGCTTCCCATGATGAAGGCGGAATCGGTGACGCCGATCGCCACGCGCCGGGCGCGAATCATGCCGCCGCCGGTGATCGCCGCGTCGCTCAGTCCGGTCCGCTGTTGCTCGGCCACCAGGCGTTCGGCATACGCTTTTTGATCCTTGAAGTGGAGCGGATCGGTCGGCATGAGGTGGGCGTCCCACTCTTCGAACGTCCCTTCGTCGAGCACTTGCTGGATGCGCTGGCTGGCGGAGACGTAGAAGTGGTGGTCGCATTCGGGACATGTATTGAGCCGCTTTTCGGACTCGTTGCGAAAAATGACGGCCGCACACCCCGGGCAGCGGAGCCACAAGCCTTCGGGGACGCCTCGCTTGGGACGGCGTTTGGAATTTGAGCCTTCGGACATGGGCGCCTGACTGGGGCTAGCCAGATTCGGCGCCCCGACGGTTTCGGTCACCGGCGTGGCGTCGCTGGCAAGTTGTTCGGAAGAGGCCATGAGTGGTGTGTTGGTTTAGGGGTGGGAAGCGAACTGGTCGGACAAATCGCGCAGACCGGCCATCCAAACACGCCAGGCTGACGGGCGCGGCTCAAACGGGCCGCGCAGTCAGGCCGATGCGACGAGCTTCCGCGGCTCGATTTCAATCAACTGCCATCCTCCGTGGTCGCACTCCGCTTTCCATAAGTTACCCAATTCGGAGTGTTCCAGGAAACACCGCACCAGGCTGGCGGCCGGTTCTGGCACCACCACGGCAATCACGCCGCTGCGGTGCTTCTTCAGAATCCTGCCGATCGCGCCGCGGAGCCGCTCTTGCGCGCTGCTTAGCGCCTCACCGCCGGGAGGACAAATCGCAGTCGGATTATCCTGCCACTGGCGATACACTTTCGGCTGGCACTGCCGCACTTCTTCGATCAATTTGCCGTGCCAGAGGCCGCGGTCGAGATTGCGCAACTCGTCGATCGTTTTGACTTTGGCGCGGTGCGTTTGCGCCACCGCGGCGGCCGTTTGCGCGGCCGACTGACACGGGGCGGAATAGACGACTTCGACCGGCACATCGGCCAGTTCGGAGACGGTCTGCGCCACTTCGATCGCGCCGGAGGCGCTCAGCGGAATGTCGAGCGTCCCCTTGATTCTGCCCTGCTCGTCGAAGTCTGTTGCGCCTGGACGAACTAAAACCATGTGTAACATGGCGTATCTACTGCTCCTAACGGGCCACGGCCAGTTCGCTCAGTTCCGTCACGATCGGTTTATACCGCTCGTGTTTGAAAATGGCTGAACCGACCACAAACAACTGGGCGCCGGCATCGGCGCACTGGGCAATTGTCTGCTCGTTAACACCACCGTCAACCTCGCGCAGCACGTGGGGCGCGACGTCGCGCACCGCACGCAGCTTGTCGAGAGCCACCGGGTTAAATGCCTGACCGCCAAACCCCGCCTTTACGCTCATCACCAGCACCAGATCGCAGAGATCAAGGTAGTCGGTAATGGCTTCCAGCGGCGTTTCGGGATTGAGCGCGATGCCTGCCCCGACGCCCTGCTCGCGGATGCGAGCCAGCACCGGCCGCGGATCATCGACCGCTTCCACATGAAACGTAACCGAATCGGCCCCCGCCTCGCAGAACTGGTCTACGTATTGAGCGGGGTGATTGATCATTAAATGGGCATCCAGCGGCAAATCGGTCAGTCGTCGAATCGCGGCGACGACCGGCATGCCGTAGGTTAAATTGGGGACAAAGTTGCCATCCATGACATCCAAATGCAATGCCTTCACGCCGGCTTCGGTCAAATGGGCGATTTCCCGCTCCAAGTTGCCGAAGTCACACATCAACATTGATGGCAACACCGCAGGCGCGGACTGACGCATTCGCTCGAATTGATGCTGCAAAGACATAGACCCTGGGGAGACGCTCATGCCTCCCAACTCGTGACCTGCACACTCGAGACAAGATGTTGTCGTAAAGCAAACGCCGATGCTTTCTTCACCGACCCTTTGAACGCCGCGCTTCGGCCTCCTGCCAAAATGGTTCGCGATCCGGAGTGTGTTCTAAACGCTTCCAAGACATACCCAATAACGACGCAGTATAACCCGCGCCGTGCGTTATTGCACGGCCACCACCGACGCGAGGCGCCCTACATCGCTCTCGCTCAATTGTAACTACCAACCAAAACATCGTCTGCGCGGGAAACTTTATCCACAAGCGGGCGTCCGGACAACTCAAATCCCCAAAGGTGTGGTTGCAATGCCGGTCCTGACGAGGCTGTATGCGATAAATGTCGCTGCCATATCACTTTGCGACCCAAACAGGCCCAGAGTCCCGGACCATGAGATGTCGCGATAGTTTGCCTAATTCGCGGCCTACCGCCATGTGGAACCATGCTGGAGCGGGGAAATTTTGTGCGGAATAAATCCGTGGCGAATGATGTCCAGTCAGCCTGTGCTCCCACAACGGGTGGTGCGACACCGTTTGCCTCGAGTTGATTGTCGCGTCGTTTCGACCGGACTATGCTGAACCTGGCCTGGATCCCCGTCTGAGGCACTCACGTGCACCGCGAACTAGCACCAGAAAGAACTCCCATGCGATTTGTGATTTCCGCCGGTCTCACTTTGGCTTTGCTGTTTCCCACATTATCCCGGGCCGAGACCACCTGGCAGGTGACTGTCGAGGCCGGCCAGTTCGACCGCACCAACACCCCGGTCGTGGCGCTCATCACCGTGCCGCCAGCGGACGCCGACGCGACCGTCGTCGAACTGTCAGGCAAAACGGGCAAGCTCGTCGGCCAACTCACACAGCCGGGGCTGTTGGCCAAAGTTCCCGCTGGGAAGCCGCACGCGCTGTTGCGCGAACTGCACTTCATCGTCCCCACGCTCAAGGCGGGCCAGGCGATTGAGCTGCAAGCGAAGGTCGCCAGCGACCCTTCTTCCCTGCCGCAGTTCGCGTGGAAGGACACTCCAGGCAAGCAGATGGACCTGTTTTTTGGGGAGCGGCCGGTGCTGCGTTATATGTATGAGCGTGTCGATAACAGTAGCAAGGATCGCCGGAGCGAGACGTTCAAGGTTTACCACCATTTGTATGACCCGGCCGGCGAGCGCCTTGTGACCAAAGGCCCCGGCGGGCTCTTTCCGCATCACCGCGGCGTGTTTTATGGCTTCAACAGGATCAGCTACGACGGTAAGAGCGCGGATGTTTGGCACTGCAACCACGGCGAATCGCAAACGCATGAGAAGTTTCTCGCCCAGGAAGCTGGTCCCGTGCTCGCGCGGCATCGCCTGGCGATTGCCTGGCACGGCCGGGACGATGGCGTGTTCGCCCAGGAAGAACGGGAAATCACGATCTACAACACGCAAGGCGGGACGTTGCTCGAGTTCGCTTCGCGGCTGGCCACGACCGACGGCGCGGTCAAACTCGATGGCGATCCGCAACATGCTGGTTTTCAATTCCGGGCGTCGCAAGAAGTGCCCGATAAGACGGCTTCGCAAACCTATTACCTGCGTCCCGATGGCCAGGACAAGCCAGGCAGCTTTCGCAATTGGCCAGCCAATAAAGAGCACGTCAACTTGCCTTGGAACGCCCTCTCGTTTGTGCTCGGCGACCAGCGCTACACCTGCTGCTATCTCGATCGGCCAGAGAATCCCAAGCAGTCACGGTTCAGCGAGCGCGATTACGGTCGTTTCGGTTCGTACTTCGAATACGACCTGACCAAGGACGCCCCGCTCGAACTCAACTATCGCCTGTGGTTGCAAGCAGGGGCGATGACCGTTGAAGGCGTGACGACCAAGAGTGAGGATTTTGTCGCGCCGCCGGTGGCGGCAGTGAAGTAGGCGGAGAAAGCGAGTAGCGATATTCTAGATGCGGATTTCTTTCGCGCGGTTTCCTACTATAGTTACCACTATTCCGCACCGCGCCCTGTTCCGCACGAGAACGAAACTTGCCAGCGTCCCCCTCGATTTCGGGCTCGCCGTCCAACCTGCGACCGTTGTTGCGATTGGCGTGGCCGGTGTTTGCTGAGGAAATCTTGAACATGCTGGTCGGCTACACCGATTGGTGGCTGGCCGGGCATTATCTGGAAGGGACGTCGTATCACGCGGCGATGGGGCTGGTGGCCTACTCGCTGTGGTTGATTCCCAGCCTGTTCTCCGCGGTGGCGATCGGCGCGCTAGCGCTCACCGCCCGGTTTGTCGGGGCGGGCCAGTGGCGCGAAGCGCGCGCCGTCGCGGCGCAGTCGCTAATCATCGGCGCGGTGCTCGCGGTCGTCGCCACAAGTACGGTCGCGCTCCTGGCGCCAACCTTCGCCCGCCTGATGCAACTCGACGCCGCCGCCGCCTCGCATGTGGTGCTCTACCTCTGGATTCTCGTCCCCGTCCTGCCGCTGATCATGCTCGAACAGGTCGGCATCAGTTGCTTGCGCGGGGCCGGCGATACGTTCACCGGCCTGGCGATCAAGGTGTTGGTGAATGTGGTGAACATCGGCTTGAGCGCGGGGCTGATGCTGGGTCTGGGCCCGCTGCCCCAGCTCGGTTGGGCCGGACTCGCGGTGGGAACCGCGGCCGGGCATGGTCTCGCGGGGATCATCGTCTTGGCGCTGCTGCTGCGGGGGCGCGCGGGGCTGAAGCTGGAAAAGGAGCTATTTCGGCCGCAGCGCGAGTTGATCCGGCGTCTGTTGCGCGTCGGCCTTCCCGGCGGCGTGGATGTGTTGTCGGTGATTGCATGCCACCTGGTGTATGCCTCGATCATCAATCGCTTGGGGACGCTTGCGGCCGCGGGGCATGGTTTGGCGATCAACATCGAAGCTTTGTCCTACTTGCCGGGTTCGGCGTTTCAGGTCGCCGCGGCGACGATTGTGGGCCAGTGGCTCGGGGCGCGCGAACCGGCGCGGGCGTCTCGCAGCGCGCTCTTGGCGCTGCGCATGGGGGGACTCTTCATGTGTGGCGTCGGCGTGGTGTTCTACTTTGCCGGGCCGCAACTCGCCGCGATCTTCACCGGCGACGCCGCCAATCCCACATCGCAACTCGCCGGCCAGCTCCTGCCCATTGTCGCTCTCGCGATGCCTTGCTTTGCCGTCCTCTCGATCCTTTCCGGCGCGCTGCGCGGCGCTGGCGACACCCGTTGGCCGCTCGCGGTGACGTTCATCGGGCTGATCGGCATTCGCATCCCGTTCGCCGCCTTGCTGGCCTGGAAAACCATCGAGCTCCCCTGGCTCGGGCTGACGATCGCGGGGCTGGATTGGGGAGTCCACGGAGCCTGGTGGGCCATGAACCTGGACGTGCTCGTGCGGAGCCTGCTCATCGGCTATCGCTTCTGGTCAGGGCACTGGAAAGACATCCGCGTCTGACCGGCCGCGGATCCATCGGCGACAATCAACCCGTCGTTCGACGCCCTCGTTGTCGCATCACGTCACGATCGACGCGCCGCCACCGTTTGCGGGAACACCGATCGGGATGGGGGCAAAGTCTTCGCCGCTGCATGGTTGAAACTCATCCGGCCAGCAGGCGTGCATTTGACAAAGCAAGCGATTCTGAAGAGGAGCATCGCGGTTGACGCGCGCAACGTACAGTTTAATGAAATTCACATCGCAGCGCTGGACAAGTTGCCAAACGTCGTGAGCAAAATAACGAGGGACGTAGCCAATCAGCATTCGGTCAGTATCCGTGCGCACCGCGACCGCTTGGGGATCGTGTTGATTCTGCAAATCGAGCATCAACTTTAGCTGCTCGTCGTTTTCGAGCCGTTCGATTCGATCTACTGCCGCCTCCGACAACCATCGAATGCCATGCAAAAAAAACTTGTTGAAGTAACACCCTTCAAAGTCAGGAGTGGGGCAAGGAAAAACTTCAACCGCATCGGTCTGACGAATTCCTTCCGTAACTCCCAAGATGACAATCGGATCGGGGGCGCTGTCAGCATCCAACCCACTCCAGCGCAAGTAAGACTCGTATTCTGGCCGCGACTTTGATAAGAGACGATTGGCGAACAGCGGAAATAACTCTTCCGACTCGTACACTTGTTCCAGTTGTTCCATTTGCGCAAACGGTCGAAAACCGGGCTTGCGCGCTCCTCGCGTGTACCAGAAGCGGTACAAATTGCCATCGTGCTCCAATCGCCCGACCGGCCGCCAACCTGTTTGATCAGGCATCGGGGGACGCCAAGCGACGAATAATGAATTCATCAAAACGCTACTCCAACAGTCGCCGTTGGTTTGTCAGCAACAGTTCAATCGTGAATTGCTTACAAATGTCGGACATCCGTTCCGAGGGTACTCTCTCAAGGATATCCCAAATCTCGCTTTGCACACACCCTTCCTTCCTTTCCCAAGTCGCCAATGAAGTCCAAGGCGTGCTTCTGATAGCCATAGGATCCCTGGATGTACTGCCGAAAAGGATCGTCGTCTTGTTCCATGATCTCAAACGACCGTTCTGGCGTCGTTTCCAAGCGCCGTTCCGCAATGCCGGCGAATCGCCGCTCTCCTGCGGATTTGCGACCGGCGGCAGATGCTCCTAGTGAACGGCGCCTTTTTTTGCTACCGTAGGTGGTGTGAGCAGCGAGGCCGCGGACGGCTTGCTACGCGCTCCTTCCCAACCCCCTAGCGGCGACCCATGCCTACTCATCCCACCCGCGAAGAACTCAAGCCGGGCGAATGCCTGTGCGAGTATTGCCCCGCCAAGTGCTGCAAGTATTTCGCCTTGCCGATGGACAAGCCGGAGACGCTCAGGGACTTCGAGTACATGCGGTGGTTCTTGCTGCACGAGCGCGCGAGCGTCTTCACCGAGGACGACACCTGGTACATCCTGGTTCATACCACGTGCAAGCATTTGCAACCGGATAACCGCTGCGGCATTTACGAGACGCGCCCGCAAATCTGCCGCGAGTACTCGACCGACAACTGCGAGTACCACGACGACTGGGTCTACGACCGCTACTTCGAAACGGCCGAGCAGGTCGAAGACTACATGGACGCCGTGCTGCCGAGGAAAAAAGGCGAGTCGATTCGGAGCCGGAAGCCGGCGCTGTTGCCGCTGCTGTGAGGAGCGGGAGGGGAATTGCCAGATTCCAAATCCCAAATTCCAAGCCCCAAATCCAGTCTTCCATTTCGCCTGACATTCGGAACTTCCAGCGTGATCCAACCCCGCACCCTCAAAGGCTTCCGCGATTTCCTCCCGGAGGCGATGATCCCGCGCGAGGCGCTGATCGAGACGGCCAAGCGCGTCTATCGCAGTTACGGCTTCTCGCCGATCGACACGCCGACGCTGGAACTGCTGGAAGTGCTCACCGGCAAGGGAAGCGAGGAGACCGATCGCCAGCTCTATCATTTCGTCACCAAAGGGGGCGACGAGGTCGGCATGCGGTTCGATCTCACCGTGCCGCTGGCCAGGTACGTCGCCCAGCATGTGCATGAACTGGGGACGCCGTTTAAGCGGTATCATGTCGCGACCGTGTGGCGGGGGGAGAATCCGCAGCGCGGGCGATATCGCGAGTTCATGCAATGCGACTTCGACACGGTCGGCACGAAGTCGGTCGTCGCGGATATCGAAACCGCGCTCGTGATTCATGACCTGTTCACCGCCCTTGGCTTCAGCAAGTTCACGATCAAGTTCAACAACCGCCAGGTACTCAACGGGCTATTGCAAAAGCTCGACCTTGCGGACAAATCGGTGTTGCTGCTGCGGGCGCTCGATAAGCTCGGCAAAGTCGGCCGCGATAAAGTGGCGGCCGAGATGCAAGCCGCCGCCGGCGCCTCGGCCGAGCAAGCCCAGCAGGTCTTGCAACTCGCGGAACTCAGCGGCAGCAGTGGCGAAATGTTGCAGCAGCTCGAACGGCTCGTCGCCGGCAGTGAGCTCGGCGAGCAAGGCGTCGCCCGAATCGGCGAAATCCTCGACGGCTATCGTGGCGCCGGGGCCGATGAACGCAAGCTCGTGATCGATGTTTCCATTGCTCGCGGGCTAGACTATTATACCGGCGCGATCTTTGAAACGTTTCTCGATGATCTGCCGACGATTGGCAGCGTCTGCTCCGGGGGGCGGTACGACAACCTGGCCGGGCTGTTCACGAAGCAGGAACTGCCGGGGATCGGCGCGTCGCTCGGGCTAGACCGGCTGCTCGCAGCCATGGAAGAGCTCGGCATGTTGGCCAAGGTCCGCACCCCGGCGGAGGTCTTCATTCCGTTTTTTGACAAGAATTCGCGCAACGCCTACCTCGCGCTGGCCGCGCAGCTGCGCGGCGCGGGGCTGGGGGTGGAGGTTTATCCGGATCCCAAAAAGCTGGGGCAACAGTTACAATACGCGGATCGCCGCGGCTTCCGCGTGGCCCTCATCGCCGGGAGCCAGGAGTTCGCGGAACAGACCGTGCAGGTCAAGGATATGGCGACCCAAACGAGCACTATCGTTCCGCTCGCGGAAGTCGTCGGCGCCGTGCGGCAAGTGTTGCAGCCACCGGCGGCATAACGGCGGCGGCAAAGCGGCGATAGCGCGGTGCGGCAGGGGTGCAGCGCCGCGGGGAGTGCATGGTGCACAAATGGCCAAACGCGACAACCATTACGAAGCGGCTTTTGAAGCCTATCTCCGCGCGCGGCAAGTTCCCTACGTGGCCGTGGACGAAGCCAAGCGGAGCCTGCTCTCAGGCGGCACGCTGAAGAACCTTGATTTCCTGATCGTTCCTCCGCGCTCGAAAACGTCCTGGCTCGCCGATATCAAGGGGCGTAAGTTTCCTTCAGGGCGGCGCCGGCAGTATTGGAAAAATTGGTCCACCGGGGACCAACTGCAGAGCCTGGCCCGGTGGGAAGAATTGCTCGGCGGCCAGTGCACGGGACTGTTGATTTTCGCGTATCACATCGTCGGCGAGTTCGCGCCGGTCGCCGCGGAGCAGCTCTTTATGTTTCGGCGGCAGTGGTATGGATTCGTCGGCATCCGCCTGCACCATTACACTTCCTACGCGCACGTCATTTCTCCCAAGTGGGACACGCTCGCGATGCCGGTCGCCAGATTCCGCGAACTGGCCGAACCGATCGACAACTTCCTGCTTGCCCGCACGCCTGAGCCCGCCACGCGCCCCGCGCGCAACGCTTGACGCTCAAGGGCTTCCCTGGAACTGGGCCGCGACGCTCTTGACCTCATCAACCGGGGCGAACAGATCGAACCGCACGCGCTGCGGCTGGATTGTGATCCCTAGCGACGTCATCCCGGCGCTGGGGTCCGGCGCTGGTGGCGCATGGGCCGCCGCCATCAGCCCCAGTGACCGCGCGAGTTGCAGATGAAATGTCGCGGTGGGCACCGCGGGGCTTCGCTTTTGAAATGCGCTCCAGCGCGGATCCGCTTGAAGGCCGCGCGCGTCGGCCTGGAGGTTCTTGACGGTTTGGTCCAAAAGCGCCGTGTTGGAGCCGAGCAACAATACAATCCGCCCTTGAACAATCGCCAACCGCAGTTTGCTCCAGTCGGGACCAAGCAAGCGCCGTAACTGCGGAGCGTATTCCGCTTCCGCGGCGCGCAACTTCATCTGCACGATATCCACGGACTGGCCTGCGCGGGTCTCTTGCTTGGGAAAATACGCAAAGTTGGGCTGGATTCTGTTCAGCAAATCGTGCTGGAGTAGGTCTTCGCTCTGCCGCGCGACCAGCCGCTGGATTCTTTCGCACAACGCCTGCGCGCGGTACTGCACTTCTGGATCACGTGACTTCGCCGCGTGCTGCAGAGCGGCCAGCGCCGGCGGGCCAATCAAGCCGAGTTTCGTGGTCGCGAGTTCGCGCTCGCGGTACTCGTCGTCCCCCAGTCGCTCAATCAGCGCCGCAATCGTTGCCGCGTCGATCGCCTGGCCGACTTCGTCCGCAGTGAGCGTGGCGGCATTCACGAAACGCGTCAGGCTGGTCATATCAGCCAAGAATCGCTCCGCATGATCGGTCTCCAAAATGGCGACGAGACTGAACTGGCCGTCGCGCTCCGGATGCTCGTTTTCATACAGTGCGCTGCGACTTCCTTCTAAGCGTTGCCAAACGTCGCCAAACACGCCCGCAATGTTGGGACGATGCGCGACCGACAGGATCGCAGGCTGATCGGCAAATAGTTGAGTCCCCAGCAACGAGCGCACCAGCGCCGCACTGGCATCTCCATCGCCTGAAGAGGCATGCGCGGCTAGGACACGTCCCTGGGGAAGCCCCGCCAGCGTTGCTTGGGCTTGGCTTCGTTGCAGTTGCGTGAGGATTTCGCGTGACTTCTCACCCTTGAATTGCATCAGCAGCGTCGCACCAAAGCCGGCCTCCAGACGCCCTCCAACGAGGGCGAATTGCAGATCGTCAGCGGCAGCGGCCAACTTTCGCAGAGTCTCGGCGTCTTGGGCATCGAGCTTCGCCAGTTCCTGCTGCAAGAAGTCACGTGGTTCGTTCCAAGCGTCCGCCAGTTGCTCGCGATGGACGTAGAACACGATATCATCCGCCGCGAGTGACGCGCGGTCTTCTTCGCTCAGCGTCGCCTGCAAAGTCTTGGCTGTCAGCGCCGCGGCCACGTTCTTGGCATCGCTCCCCAGGTAAACATGGCGGCCGTGGAGCGCGACATAACGCACGTAGGCAAAGACGTCCTTCCCTTCGCGTTCTTGCCGGTCAATG
>CAUJKE010000166.1 GCA_963205385.1 Planctomycetota bacterium
GTGCGCAAGTTGCCGGAGGGCCATTCATGGCCCTTCTCGCTGGGTGGCTTTAGCCTTAAATACTCCGACGGCGGGGAGTAACTTAACCAAAAAAGACGTAGTTCATATTAACCACTACCAATAGTTAATCACCGCTAATGATCGCTCGCACTTAATTTCGTCAGAATTTCGTAAAGCGTTTACGGTAAACCATTTGCGTGGATTTGCATTTGCGCATACGCGCTAATAATTGTCCTCAAAGGGGTGGATTTTCGGTTTCGGACTGCGCGGGCTCATTGCTGGACGCTCCGTGGCGATTGCATCGGCCTAAGCGGAATCTTGACGTAAAGTCGTAAAGACATATTGACGAAGTCTCGCCGAAAATGTATACTTTTGTGCAGTTGCGAGGTGCGAGCCGATTCGCGCTTGCAGGTGATTCCGCGAGGTTTATGGACAACCGATTAATAGGTTTCCAACTTCGACCCCATCTGCATTGCGACAGTGCGCTTGAATGGCGGGAGTTTGAAGCGCGGGGACTCTTGCGCAAAGTGTTAGCTTGTTGCCCGCTGGCGGGGAGCCTCGACCGCTTCGACGAGGCTTTCCAGCACTGCTGGTTGTTCAACTGGACGTTTTGGCCAGGGAACCATTGTTTCCGAGGCGGGATCCCACAGTTTCAGCCGCAAGCAGGCCAGGACATCCCAGGGGGCGAGCGAGGTGACGTTCGGCGATTGTAATTCCGGCAGCGCGGCCATCGCCTCGGGCAAGCGATAGTACGGAATTTTGGCGTTCAAATGGTGAACATGATGGTAGCCAATGTTGCCGGTGAACCAGTGCATCATGGGGCTCATGTCGCAAAAGCTCGAGGAGCGGAGCGCGGCGGAGACATAGTCCCAGTTTCCCTTGGTATGCAGCTTGACGCCTGGGAAATTGTGCTGGGCGTAGAACAGATAAGCGCCCAGGCCGGAGGCAATCGCAAACGGCAGGATGGCGCCGAGGATGCGGTCGTCCCAACTCGCGAACAGCAGCCAGATGGCGCTTACGTGAGAGAGCACCGCGAACACGGCGTCGTAGTGGCGGCGCGGGTTCTTGAAGAACGCCAGGGTCGTCATGCTTCCGAGAAAGACGGTGACATAGCCGAAAACCACGGTCAGCGGGTGGCGCGCCACGCGGTAACCCAACCGCTTCCAGAAACTCGCCTGGCGATATTGATCAACGGTCAATACCGGAAATGAGCCGATATTTGGATACAAATCCTTGGAATTGTGGTGGTGATGGTGGTCGTGCGTGGCTTTCCACACGCTCGACGGATTGAGCGAAAGGAGGCCGAAGACGGTCATGAGGCCGTTGACCAACCGCGAGTTCTGCAAAATCGCGCCGTGCTGATGGTCGTGGAAAATAATGAAGAGACGAACCGTCACCAGGCCTGCCAGAATGCTGAACGGGAGGCGCGCGTACCACGGCCAGTCCAAGCGACAAATGGCTAGCGGAATGGCTAAAGCGAGGATTGTTGTGAGCAAATGCCACCAACTTTGCCACCGTACTTCCCGTGCAAAGGGCCTGGTGGCTCGCAACAATTCTTTCGGCGAACGCATGCGCGAACAGTCTCTCGTGACTGAGAGAAGAACCCGGCGCTCTACAAGCGCGGTCCGCGAATCCTTCTACCGGGGAGAATATTACCTGTGTCCTACCAGGAGCAGGGGAGTCAGGTCAAGGATAGACAGCGCTTCACTGTACAGAAACTCACGCTTGAGCATCCGCTACTCGCAGCCCCTACTTCAGCGGGAACTGCGCGGACGCCGGCGTGCGACTTCAGGCATTAGCGAAGTTTCGCCTCGGGAAAAATTTGTTGCAACGTTTCGTTCAAGCCGGGGAAGGCCTGGCGCGTGGGTTCGGGCGCGTCGAGCGTGCCGCCGACTTGAATCAGCATTAGTTGCCGGCTCGCTTCGCCCAGCAGCGGGCGCAGGATCGGAACTTGCACTTCGTCCCTTCCGACCATTGTGTAGAACTGCAAATTGATATGGCGTTGCCAGTCCATTTCGCCGGTTCCCTTGAGCGTGATCGCGTCGCCATGAAAATCCAAACGATCAAGATAAATGTGTTCGCCTTGGATGCGGTAATCGAGATCAGCGGTGGTGAAGGCGGTTTTGTCCGGCGGGCGAATGCTGAGGAGTTTGAGCAGCGAGACCATGACGGGGACTTCATAGATATCGGCGTCGCGGAGTCGAATCGCGCCGCCGCCGTTCCACGTGTGGCGGCCTTGTCGCGTTCCCAGCAACCGTACGAAACCTTCGGCTTTGCCGGAAAGCTCCTTCCGCTGCGGCGCTTTATCGGCGGCGATGCTTGCCAGATCGGCGCCGGTGAGCGCTGCCTGAACTTCAAAGTTTTGTTCGGTGTCGAACAGGACTTGCGCGTCGCCTGCGACGCTGCCGTTGAAGACCTTGGCGGTGATCTGGCGCGGCAGTTGTTGCGGATTGGCTTGCTGCGCCCAAGCGCCAAAGAGCATCCGCGAGCCATCGACGGAGAGGGGCCCAATCACTTGCGTGAGTTGCACGCCGCTGACCATGACGGAGTCGACTTCCAATTCGCCGTTGCAAGCAAAGCCGCGCTCGTCCGCGCCGCCCACGAGCCGCACGCCGCCATGAATGTGCGTCAGCGGCATCCCCGCGGTGAGCGAACCGTTTTCCAAATCGAGCGAGAGATCCCAAGTCGCCGACGTAGGCTGCGCGGTCTGGCCTTGGGAGAGGACGGTCGCATTTCCGGAGATATGCAGCGGTCCCGCGAGTTCGGACTTGCTCAGCAGATCGCTGACGGTCGTGGGGAGCGCGGTCAGCAATTCGCGATCAACTTCCAGGCGATCGATCAGCAAGCGTTTCAGTTCCACCGACCAACCGCCGTCAGGCGGCAGTTGGCAGAATGCATCCAGGGCGAGTTTCGCTTTGCCATGTTGGGCTTTGATGCCGCTGAGGGTGAGGTCGCCGTTGTGATAGCGAAACGCGCCGGTTACTTGATCGAGGCGATACGGCAACGAGGCGGCCTCGATCGTAATGCCGCGCGTGTCGGCCAGTTTCGGCTGCACGTATTTGCTGCCGACGATTTCCAGGGAGAGTTGCTTCTGCTCGCAGTGGTAGTCGACTATCGCTTGCACGTGGTCGAGCGAACCGCTGGGCTTGAAGTTGCTCCACAGCGTTTGCATCTTTTCGGGGAGCGCGCGTTTCAGGTCATCCTCGAGCGGCAGATCGGCGACGTTGAACTCAAAGTGAAGCCGCAGCGCGCCGGCGTCATCGCGCACCAGGCTTCCCGCGGCCGTGATCGCGGCGCCGTCGTTGACGCCGCTGAGTTGCTCGAACGTCCAGTTGCCGTGATCCCAGCGAATCAGGCCACGGACGCCATCGAGCGGATAAGGAAACTTCGCATATTGAATCTTGCAATCGTGCAGACCCACGACGAGGTTCGGCTCGGGAGGAAAGCGTGCATCGGGGCGATCTAAGCGAAAGTGAAAGGAAATCTCGCCGCGCGGGTCGAGCGCGCGAACGATCTTCTGCGTTTTTTCCTCAATCGCCAAGAGGAGCCGTTCGTCGATGCTCACGAGCCCGGCGCCTTGCAGATCGACCCAGCCGGTGAAATCCGGACCAGGATTGAAGATGTGCGCTTGACAAGTGACCTGCCGATTGCCCCCGAGCGCGGTGGCGTCGCAAGTCAACTCGTGGTCCTTGAGTTTCACGGAGCCCACGGCATTGGTGACGCGGTACGGAAATTTATCGAACGCGACGGAGACGTTAAGCAGTTCCGCGGTGATCTCCTTGTGCCACGCACGGCCATCAAAAGCGAGATTGAAGTCGGCGTTGATCGCGCCGCTAGGAAGAAAGCGGTCCCAGGCTTCCCGCTGCTGGTCATCGAGCACATCGGCCAACGACGTATCGAGGGCGAGTTGCGTGACGCGGCCGGCCAGTCGTAGCGGCGCGTCGTTACTCCAGCCTGCACGCTCGATGCTCATGCTTAGCTTGGCGGCGCCGCAACGCGCGGTCACACTTTCCAGGCGAGCGCCATGATCGCCGCAGAAGAATTTGGCGGAGAGTTCGGTGAGGGGATGCGGAAGTTTGGGATCTTCGAGTCGGCCTTCCTCGAGCGCGCCCGCAATAGCGAAGCGGAAGGGGAGGGGGGCCAGCGCGTCTGCTTGAGCCAGGCCTTGGTTGGTGATTTCGTAGTTGAGCGAGAGCTTGCCGTGCAGGTCGTGCAGCGAGAGGACGCGGGTGGGGATGTCGATGGGGAGCGAGCTTTCCAGCGCCGGCGAGACTTGCATGTTGGCCACGTCACCGCTGAACGCCCACTTGCCGCCGACCGGATCGAGCCAACCGTCGATCGAGAGGGAGCGAAAGTGTTCGCAGGCAAGTTTGCCGGTGATGCGGAGCGGCGTGCGACCGACGGCTTCCGGCAGAACCGTGAGCGCCTCCGGCGAGTGATCGGGAGCGATAACGAGATCGAGATTCTTGAGCACCAGCGGCCGCCCTGCGTTGCACGCGGGATCGCAAATTTCGACGCGTGCGTCCTCAATGGTGATGGGGACCGACGGCTTGTTGGACTTTGGCAGCGGCAACATCGCTTGAGCGTTCCACAAGCCATCCTCGCGGCGCGTGACGCTCAGCTTCGGCCGTCGCACGGTAAACGCGGTGATGTGCGGTTCGTGCGTCAGCAACTCTTGCAGGTTCGTGTTGCACTCGGCGAGGACTTCGTCGATGTACACCATCTCCGCGGCGCGCGGCGGCGCGTGGGGATCGCGAATGGTGACGCCGCGAACTTGAATGCCGCGTCCTTTGAGCAGATGCGCCGAATCGATCTCGATCGTCAGTTGCGGATAATGCGCGCGGAATTTGGCCAGCACCCGCGCGCGGATTTCAGCATCGAGTTGGTCAATGCCCAAGACGCCGAAGTAGACCAGTCCGCCAGTGATCCCCAGTCCCGCCATGGCGAGCAGCACCAACATGCGCACGTGCCCCAGGAGCCAGCCGATCAGGCCAGGGCAGGGTGCGGGTTGGGAAGGAGGGGGCATGGGCGTTACGTTGCAGAGTGCGCTGACGGGACCTCAGAAATCCGAATATCGAATATCGAAATCCGAAACAAATTCAAAGAACCAAAATTCAAAGGCTCGAAACGAAACGTGACGTGTGACTCAGAACGCCGCTTCTTGAGGAGCGTCACCCCTCCGCGTTTGGAACATTTGAGATTTGAGTTTTGGATTTGTTTCGGATTTCGATATTCGATATTCGATATTCCTAAACTCGCACGTTCACTGAAACGCCGGTCATCGGCCGCACCGTCAACCGCAGCGAGCCGAGCCACGCGGCGGCGAGCAGGCTCCAGGCGAGGATCGCCGGTTGTTGATACCGGATCGAGGCGACGAAGATCATGTGCAGCAGCGTGAAGTAGATCGCCGGAAGGACGAGGAGCCAGATGGCGAAGCCGCGGCGGCGGAATTTCCAAAGACCGAGGAAGCAGCAGATCAACAGCGGCGTATACGTCGCGGCGTAGATGGCGCGAATCTTCCAACTCCCAAACTCGCTGGCGTTGGGAATGATGTTCCACATGCGGAGGAACTTGATGCCGGCGAGTTGGAGGACACGGGTGGGATTTTTCTTGGCCCAGGTTACGGCTCTGATTCGAAATTTCTCGTTGAGTTCCGTTTCGAATTCCGGTTGGACGTCTAAATAAAGGGTGTGACTTCCGCTTTCCCAAAGCGATCGATATCTTGTGTGCTTCATTTGAGTATCGAGCACTGTTCCATGAAAAACCGACAAATCGCTCCCCCCATCCGCTTCCGGATTCCACCCATCCGCCAGACTGATTCCGACTTGCAACGTCGTCGGCACAAACGTGTCGGTCACCTGATAATTCCGCACCCACCACGGCGTCATCGTGAGGCAGAGCGCCAGCATCATCACGCCAACGATCTGCAAGTGCTTCCAGCGCTCGCGGGTAAACAGCAAGATGAGCGGAATCGAAAACGGCACGAACAACAGCCAACTCGGCCGCACCAGCACCGCCGCCCCGCACAAGACGCCGGCCAGCGCGCTCCAGGCAAGCGTCTTCGCGCGCGTCTGGCTCTGCGCAGCGCAAACCCACGCATAGAGCTGCGCCAGCATCAGCGGCATGAACGGTGCTTCGCTGAGGATGAACACGCTCGAGGCGATTTGCCCTGGGTACAATGTCGCAATGAGTCCGGCGATCCATGCCGTCCGCTCGTCAAATAGCTTCCATGCCAAGAGCACCACCAGCGCTACCGCCAATGTGCCCAGTAATGCGCCTAAAATCCGTCCCCACATCACCGGCGGCTCTTCGTTCCCCGCCAGCCAATACAGCGGCGCGAGTAAGAGCGGATAGCCCGGCGTGCGAAAGACCTGGTAATCCTGATACTTGTACGGTTCTCCCTTGGCGATGGTGCGGGCGAGTTCCCAATACCCTTCACTATCGCCAAAGCCGAACTTTTGTCCCTGGGGCAATCTCCCTTCCCACCACTGCGCCGCCGCCAACCGCACGCCGAACGCCGCCTGCATCAGGACGAGCCAGATGAGGAGTTGGCGAACGGAAAAGCGAGGGAGATTCAGCGGCATCGTAGGTCCAAGGGGTTGGCAGGGTCAAGGTCAAGCGAGGCGTTGTTAATCTATGCCGCGTAGTCAAACCCACGGGGCAGGGGGGGAGGCGAAAATCGCCCAAGCCGCCTTAATTTTATTTACTTCCCAGTTTCTGTCGCTATACTCGGAGGCTCGATTCGCTAGAAATGCTAGCAGTGGGGTGCTATGCGCGCCGCCCAAACACCTTACTTCCTCACCACTTTTGGAATTTAGAGCGCATGGAAAATCGCACAAAACTTCTTTGGGCCAGCTTTCTGACCCTCATCGCCGCCGGCATGGGCTTCGCCATTCGCAACGGCGGCATCCTGGACGTGTGGGGCACGCAGTTCGCCTTTACGAAGCAGGAACTCGGCCAGATTACCGGTCTGGGACTCGCGGGCTTTGGCTTCACGATCATGTTCTTCAGCTTGTTCGCCGACAAAATCGGCTACAAGCCGCTGTTGGTGTTAGCGTTTCTATTGCACGTCGCGTCCGCGGTCATCACCTACCTGGCGATTCCGTTCTATGACCCGGCCGATCCCGCGACGCGAGGCACGGTGAAATTCCTGCTGATGGCCGGCGCGTTTGTCTTCTCCTTGGCCAATGGCACGTGCGAAGCGGTCATTAACCCGCTCGTCGCCACGCTCTATCCCAAACAAAAGACCCACTACCTCAACATCCTGCACGCGGGATGGCCAGGCGGTTTGATTCTCGGCGGTCTATTGGCGTTCATGTTTGTCGGTGAAAAGGCCGCCGTGACGCAACTCGGCTGGGTTGTTTCCATGTCGTTGTTCCTCATTCCCACGCTGGCCTATGGCGTGATGGTCTTGATGGAGAAGTTCCCCAAGTCCGAGACCGAAGCGGCCGGCCTTTCGTTCGGCAATATGCTAAGTGTGTTCAAGTCGCCGATGCTGTGGTTTCTGCTCTTCCTCCAGGCGTGCGTCGGGTTTGTTGAACTCGGTACGGATAGCTGGATTACCGACATCATGGAGAACGTGATCATCGGCAAGGCGGTGCTGCTGTTCGTGTATACCTCCTCGCTGATGTTCGTGCTGCGATTCTTCGCGGGGCCGATTGTGGAACGTATCAATCCGGTCGGGCTGTTGTTCATCAGCGCGGTGCTAGGCATGCTCGGATTGCTATGGCTCAGCACGGCTAGCGGCCTCATGGTCGTCGCCGCCGCTACGGTCTATGGCATCGGCAAAACGTTTCTCTGGCCGACGATGCTCGGCGTGGTGGGCGAACGCTTTCCCCGCGGCGGCGCGCTGGTGATGGGCGCCATGGGGGGCATCGGCATGTTGTCGGCCGGTTATCTCGGCGGTCCTGTGATCGGCTATATGCAAGATTATTTCGCCTCGCAAAAGCTCGAAGCGACCAGCGCCACCGTGTTCCAGGAATACGCCAAAGCCGAACCAAGTTCGTTGTACGGCGTCACCCCGGAGATTCGCGCCCTCGATGGTGAGAAAGTGGGCGCGGTCACGCGGCTCAACAAGGAAGGCAAAGCCGATGAATTGACAGCGGACCAGAAGGACGTCTTGGCGGCGCGGTTGTTTGGTGGACAAATGGCCCTTCGTTATACAGCGGCCGTCCCCGCGACCATGGCCATCGGCTTCGCCTTACTCATGGTCTACTTCATGATGACCGGCGGTTATCAGGCAGTGGAACTGCGCGGGCATCATCCCAGCGGTGAGGAGTTCACCGGCGGCGTAGAAGGGCCGATGCAAGGCTAACGCTTTAGCCGCACGAAAGTTCGATCATTCAGGGCGAGTCAGCACCAACTGCTCGCCCTGTTTTTGCGCGCGGATCGCACCGGGCAAGGTGAGGGAACCATCGCCAGCCTGCACGGCCAGCGTCGCCAGGTGGCGCCATTTGGCGAAACTCATTTGCTGTAGGGGCCAATCTTGCTTGCGCCACAAGTGTAGCAGTGCGGCGCGAACCAGGGCTGGAGAATGTCGGGCGAGTGCAGTCTTATCGAGGACGATTTCGTGCGCGGATTGCGATACGAGCGCAGCGCAAAGCACTTCGTCCGCCCGCTCGCCAACGATGCTCTCCGCTTCACCTGCGAGCGTGGCGAGTTGCAACAAGGCGTCCATGACTTGCGGGTTATACTCGGCCGCCAGCTTGGGCAGCAGATCGTGGCGCAGGCGATTGCGTGTGTAGTGCAGGTCGTTGTTCGTCGAGTCTTCGCAATATGGTTGCGCCAGATCACTAAGATACGCCAGGACAGCGGCGCGGCGGCGTTCCAACAGCGGCCGTACAATCGTCGTCGTGTCGCTCAACCGGCGAACGGCTGGAATGCCAGCGAGCCCCGCGTTACCGGTGCCGCGCAGAATGCGGTGCAGCACGGTCTCGGCTTGATCGTCAGACGTATGGGCCAGGAAGAGATACCGCGCGCCGTTCCGATTCGCGACCTCCTCGAAATAGCGATATCGAGCCTCGCGCGCCGCCCGTTCCACGCTGTCGCCTGCGACTGCGAGTTGGCCCGCAGGGGCGCGGCCCAACTGCACAGGCAGCGCAAGCGCGGCGGCTAACTGTTCGACAAACGCCGCATCGCGCTCCGCCTCCTCGCCCCGCAAGCCATGCTGGTAGTGAACGACAATCAGCCGGCCTGAGTCCGCCTGGCGAACCGCGCATAGCCCGCGCAGCAAGGCGACGCTATCGGCTCCGCCGCTGACGGCGACGAGCGCTGTCACCGAGTTCCAGTCGTGTGGCGCAAGCGTGGCGGCGAGTTGTGATTCGAAGCGATGCACGAAATACCATTCTCCCAGCTCCGGCAGACAAACCCGCCGGAGCTTGGACGTGGCGAGCATTCCACCCTGATTCAAAGTCCGGCGGTATCCGCGGCGGGGGGTTCGCTAGTTGCGGACTCGCCGGACTCTGCTACATTACGGTGTGGCTGTCAACCGACCACTCGGCTCGGATGACGGCCCCAGTAGAACATCACAAACATGATTTGACTGCCCAGGCAGTGGTCGTTCTTGGGACGACGCGGCAGCGCAGTGCACGTGATTGTGGAAGTTCGTGATTGTCAATTCTACGCAGCTATTTTACCGCTTTGGCCCTCTGGCGATGAATCTGATCCTCCTCGTGCTGAACATGCTTGGTTTCGGTGAGCCGCTGCGCTGGCAGCCGGTTCTGGCCGATGTTCGCCCACGCTCGCGACGCATCGCGAGCGCCACCGGCTGGCCAGGCTACGAGACAAATTTCGATCATTCGTCCAGTGCGTGGTGGTTCTCGGTGGTGGGATGGCTGACCTGTAGTCCCCGCGATTTGCGGTCTGACGCTTCCAGTCCTGTCCAGCACGACTCCGGTCGCGCGCCGCCTCGGCAGGGGCGGCAGGATTCAACAGGTTAGTTTTCGGCGCTCGCGGTGCGCGCGCATTGAAAACGAACCGGCGTCGGCTGACATCCCCAACTTCTCTTCACGGCAGCTTGCCGAAACCGTGGCGCACGCGCCGTGGTCCACTTCCTGGACGGTCAATGGGGACTCGTACAGGGAGCAGTACATTCCGTGACACCCCTTTTAGCTGAAACCAGCGCGGTCTTGGCCTCCGTCATTACCGCCGTCATCGTCTTTGCCGCCACCGTGGCGCTCCTCAAGATTTACGATCGCCTGCGCCTCAAGGACGCCGAGAATCAGGCCAAGGAGATTTTGGGCCGCGCCGAACGGGACGCGGTCAACAGAATCAAGGAAGCTGAACTCGAAATCAAAGAGAAGTCGTTGACCGAAAAAGCGGCCAGCGACCGCGAACTCAGCAAAGCCCGCGACGAACTGCGCGAACGTGAACGGATCCTCGACAAGCGGCACGAAACCATCGAGCAGCAAGGGGAGGACTTGCGCAAGCAGGAGCGGATCGTCGAATCGAACCAGCGCCGCCTGGCCGAAAAAATCGAGGATTTGAACCAAAAGAACGAAGAACTGGCCAGGCTGCTGGAAACCCAGCGCAACACGCTGCACGCGCTGAGCGGGCTTAACCGTGAAGAGGCGACCAGGCGATTGCTCACTTTGCTCGAGGACGAACTCTCCGCGGAGACCGGTTCGATCATTCTCAAGCATGAGAAGCGGATGCAGGAAGTTTGCGAGAGCAAGTCGCGCGAAATGCTGCTCACAGCGTTGCAACGCTTCGCCGCCGCGCACACCGCGGAATCAACCACCAGCACCGTCGATATCCCCAGCGACGAGATGAAAGGTCGGATCATCGGTCGCGAAGGGCGCAACATTCGCGCCTTCGAAAAGGCCACCGGGGTGGATGTGATCATCGACGACACGCCTGGAGTGGTGATCGTCAGCGGGTTCGATCCCGTGCGCCGCGAGATCGCGCGCCAATCGCTCAACAAACTCATTGCCGATGGACGAATTCACCCCTCCCGCATTGAAGAACTCGTCGGCGAGACGCAACAGGAAATCGAGGCGTTCATTCAGCGCAAAGGCGAGGAAGCGGCTCAAGAAGTGGATGTGCATGGAATGCATCCCAAAATCTTGTACATGCTCGGGCGATTGCACTTCCGCACCAGCTACAGCCAGAACGTCCTGCGGCATAGCATTGAAGTCGCGTTTGTCACCGGCCTGTTGGCGGAAATGATTGGCCTGGACGGCGATCTCGGTCGTCGGGCGGGCCTGCTGCACGACATCGGCAAGGCGGCCGATCACGAACTGGAAGGGGGCCATCCCAAGATTGGCGCTGATTTGCTCAAACGCCACAACGAAGGACCGGAAGTGGTCCATGCGGCGCTCGGTCATCACGACGAGATTGTGGTCGAACATCCCTACACGATGCTCGTTGCGACCGCCGATGCCTGCAGCGCGTCGCGCCCGGGAGCACGCCGCGAGACGCTGGAGCGGTACATCAAGCGAATGGAAGAGCTTGAATCGATCGCCAGCAGTTTTGGGGGCGTCGAACAGGCGTTTGCGATTCAGGCGGGCCGCGAGTTGCGCGTGATCGCCAGTTCCAAAGACACCGATGACGCTAAAGCCGCCAAGCTCGCGCGCGATATCGCCAAGGCCTTTGAAGAGCAATTGACGTATCCCGGTGAGATCAAGGTCACCGTCGTCCGCGAAGCCCGGTTCACGGAACTCGCCCGTTAACCCAGCATCTGCTTAATCACGGCGAGCGCTTGCTCGATCGCTGCGCCGAGCCTGGCTGGTTCTTTACCGCCGGCTTGGGCCAGGTCGGGCTTGCCTCCGCCGGAGCCGCCGACGACTTTGGCCACCTCCTTCACCCAGTTGCCGGCGCTGAGTCCGCGATCGACGAGATCCTTGCTGAGTCCCGCGACAAGCAGCACTTTGTCGGGCCCATCGCTGCCCCCGAGCAGCACGGCCGTGGCGCCTGGCTTCTTGCGAAGTTGATCGATCACCTGCCGCATGAGATTGGCGTTGGCGGCCGGCACTTCCGCGGCGATCACGGTGACATCGCCAACTTTCGTCGCTTGTTCGAGCAGCGAATCCGCCGAAAGGCCGCCGCTTTGTGTCAGCGTGGCGACTTGCGTTTCCAGCGACTGGAGTTCGTTTTGCAGCGATTCGATCCGCGCCGGAACATCGAACAAGGCGACGTTGAGCATCCGCGCGGCGTCCCGCAGCGCGGCTTTGATCTCCGCGTAATTGGGCTCCTTCGTCGACCTGGCGTGCTTGCTGGGCATGGTCGTCGTGGTCTTGCTGCCGGAGGTGAGGGCCTTGCGCAGCTCGCGCACCTCATGCACTAGCTGCCTGGCGGCTTCGGGAACTTCCAGCAGACCCACGCCGAGCAGCGCGCTGGCTTTTGTTAATGCGGATTCTGTTTGCGCGGCGTGCTGCTTGGCCTTCTCTCCGGTGATGGCGACCACGCGGCGCGTGCCGCTGGAGACGCTCTCTTCGCTGGTAATTTCGAACGCGCCGACTTCACCGGTGTTATCGAGATGCGTGCCGCCGCACAGTTCGCGGCTGAACGTTCCCATGCTGACCATCCGCACCGGATCGGGGTACTTTTCGCCGAACAGCATCATCGCGCCCGCTTCGCGCGCTTCCCCCAGGGGCACAAGCTTCCAACTGACAGGCTCCCGCGCCGAGACCCGTTCGGCCACGTCGTGCTCGATAGCGACCAGTTGTTCGGCATCGACCGGCGCCGTGTTGGTGAAGTCGAACCGCAGCCAATCGGCGTCCACTTTGGAGCCTTGTTGCTGGGCGTGCTGGCCGAGGTTTTTTTGCAAAGCGTAGTGCAGGATGTGGGTCGCGGAATGGGCGCGGCGAATGGCGTCGCGATGCGCGGCATCGACCCTGGCCGTACACTTCGCGCCGGCGACGAGTCTGCCTTCGCGCAAGTGGCCCAGATGCACGATCAGGGCGCCGTCTTTTTGCGTATCGGTCACTTCAAACCTGAAGCCGGGGCCGGTGATTTCCCCGACGTCGCCGACTTGTCCGCCGGATTCGCCATAGAACGGCGAGCGATCGAGGACGACTTCAATCGGCGCCTTGTGGCCGACTTCCGTCAGGCTGTCGCACAGCTTGTGTTGGGCGACAATGCCTTTGATTTCGGCGGTGCATTCGAGCGTTTCGTAGCCGAGGAATTCGGTGCTGTGGAGCGCCTTCTTGAGCGCGTCGATCGGGCCTTCGATGAAGACGTCCGCCACCACGCCTCCTCCGGAGCGCACGCCATGCTCCTCCATCGCGCGTCGGTAACCGTCCCAATCGAACGTGTAGTTCTGCTCGGCGGCCAGCGTCTCGACCAGTTCCGGCGGCACGCCGTAAGTCTGATATAAATCGGCGGCATCCACACCGGAGACAATCACCCGACTGGCCCCCTTCATCTCAGCGAACATCCGCTCGATCTTGGCCAGTCCACCGTCGATCGTGCCAAAGAAGTTCGCCTCTTCCGCTTTGATCACGTCGGCCACGCGCTGGGCCGTTTCCAAATGTTCAGGATAAATTGGCCGGAACATCTCCGCCACGATCGGCACGAGTTGGTGCAAAAACGGAGCGCGAAGTCCCATCTGGTGCCCATCGAGCACGGCCCGGCGCAGCAACCGCTTGACGACATACCGTTGCTTGTTCGGACCGGGAATCACGTTCTCGTGAATGGCCATCGCGCAAGCGCGGACATGGTCGGCGATGCGGCGCAGGCGGCGACCGTCGTCGTCGTCCGGGTTGTACTTCACGCCGCAGACCTCGCCAGCGGCTTCGACGATGGGGCGCAGGATGTCGATGTGATAGTTCGTGGAGACGTTTTGCATCACCGCGGCGATCCGCTCCAGTCCCATGCCGGTATCGATATTCTTGCTCGGCAGTGGGCGAAGATTATCCGGCGGTTCGCCAACGCGGTTGAACTGCGTGAAGACGAGATTCCAGATTTCCACCGACTTGCCGTTATCCAACTGATAGTAGATTTCGCTGCACGGGCCGCAGACGCCATCGGGCCCTTGGCTGGGAGCGCTGGCTGGCCAGAAGTTGTCTTCCTCCCCCATCCGCTCGATCCGCGACGCGGCCAGGCCGATCTTCTCATGCCAGATGTTCGCGGCGGCGTCGTCATCCAGATAGACCGTCACCGTCAATCGCTGGGGATCGATGCCGAGCCATTTTTTGGCGGTGAGAAACTCCCACGCCCAGTGGATCGCGTCGGCCTTGAAATAATCGCCGAAGCTGAAATTCCCCAGCATCTCAAAGAACGTGTGGTGATAGGCCGTCCGGCCGACATTATCAATGTCGCCGGTGCGGAGACACTTCTGGCAGGTGGTGGCGCGGGTGAACTCCAGCTTCACTTTGCCCAGAAAGTGGTCCTTGAATTGGTTCATGCCGGCAGGCGTGAACAGGACCGACTTATCCCACGTGGGGACGAGCACATCGCTCTTGACGCGCTTGTGCCCTTTTGTCTCGAAGTAAGCGAGATACTTTTCTCGAATTTCGTCAGTCTTCATAGCGATGGTGGGGTCAGCGGCAGGTTCAAAGCGGCCCAGTAACAGGGATCATAACGCCCCGGCCAAAATGCGCATAGCGGAGCGCGGTGGGGGTCAAAGCGAGGACACCAGCAGCGCAGCGAACGTTCAGGGGGCGACGGAAACCATCGACGAACCATTGATCGATTGGGTGGTGCGCAGCTTTACCGCGTCCTTGCGATTGCTAGTGAGTTGCCGGAATTGCTCCGGCGTCGTCACACGCTCGTCGCCGACGTGCGAAATGAACATGCCGCCGCGGAGCCCGGCATCCCAGGCAGGCGATGGCCGGGCAACTTCGACGACCGCCAAGCAACCATCAGGATCGAGATAGCTGAGTCGCTCCTGGAAGTTCGGCGTCGCCGTGGCGTAGTCGATCGTCAAACCGCGCCAGGGCGGATCGCTCACGGTGGTGTAGATCGGGCGGACGACGTCCCCCAGGTATTTCTTGGAGAGCTTGACGCGCTTCTGTGTGATCCGGGGGCTTTTGTCATCGCCCCGCGTGGCCCGCTCCACGGTCAGTCGCACTTCCCGCCCGGCCGCAACGCGGCTGAGCAGCAGGATGAGATGGTCGGCATCGCGCACCGCTTCCCCATCCACGTGCGTGATCACATCCGAACTGTCGGACGTGTACGACGTTTCCACCAGATTGAGTTCCGCCGCCGGCGTGCCCGGCACCACGCGACTGACGCGGGCTCCATGTTTTCCGCGCTGCCGCTCTTCGACCGAAAGCACTTCGGGCGCAAGGCCGAGGAAGCCATATTCCGCCTCGCGGCCTTGCGTGAGTTTTTCGAGGGCGTCTTTGAGGGCTTGATCCACTGGAATCGCCAGTCCAGCACTTCTGCCGGATTCTCCAGGGGCGGCGAGGGACGTGGTAAGCCCGATCATTTCCCCTTGCAGATTGAGCAGCGGCCCGCCGCTTGTGCCTTGTTCGAGGCGCGCGTCGGTCTCGATCAGGTTACCGTAGTGGTGGAGCGTCGGCCGCGCGATCGGATCCTGGGGATTATCGATGGCTGGCGCTTTGCGATCCAGGTTAGAAACTAGCCCCCACGCGGCGCTCGGCCGGCCGTCGCGCGCGATGCCAAACGGATTGCCCAGCGCGATGACGAACTGGCCTTTGCGCAACGTCTTCGCGTCGCCAAGTTTGATCGGCGTGAGGTTCGGGGCGTCGATCTTGAGCACCGCCAGGTCCAGCCAAGGATCAGCGGCGATGACTTCCGCGGCAAATGGACGTTGATTCGACCAGACGAAATACTTGCACTTTTCCCGCGCGCCGATGGCGTGGTAGGTCGTGAGGATCAGGCCCTTCGCGTCGAGTACAACTCCGGTCGCATATTCCTGGGGAACAAATTGCGGACTGGTCGGCTCAACAACATTCTGAAATCCGCCCCGTGGAAAGAAGCCTGGCTCCTGATCGAAGCGGTCCGCGAGTGCGCTTGGTCGCTCATCGGTCCGCACGCGGGCGATGGAGACCACGGACCCCTCATTCTGCTCGATAAGGTCCACCACGACCTTTTCCATGGCGGCGGCGATCTCGAACGGGGATTTCTCCGGCGCGTCCTGAGCGCGCACCGTCGCCCCCCAGGCGACGAGCGCCAAGCACAAGTACAAACTCGTCCAGCGTGGCAGGTTCATATAACCGCCTGTTAGACAGGTTTTTCGCCTGTCCGCAATGACATCAACTTCGCGTGTAGCCGAACTCGCCAGAGTTCGGAGCATTTTCCCAGTCCCCAAAGTCTAGGGACTCCGGCGATGGGCCTGTCGGACGGGCAGGGTTGCCCGTCCCACGGAATGACTCCAACATAGCGTTTATTCGTCGGCGCTGCTCGCTTCTTCCGCCTCGACAGCGTCCCCCTCCTCTTTCACGACCGGGACCAGTTCCTCTCCGCTGCCGAGAATCTTCTCGCGCAATTCAGCGGTCAGCGCGGGGTTTTCGAGCAAGTAGTTCCGCGCCTTTTCCTTGCCTTGGCCGATATACGCATCGTTATATTTGAACCAGGCGCCGCTCCGCGTGATGACCTTCTGGGTAACGCCCAAATCGAGAATGTCGCCTTCGTAACTGATGCCGTTGGTGTGCATCATGTCGAACTCGGCGACCCGAAACGGAGGGGCGACCTTGTTCTTGACCACCTTGGCGCGAACCCGTTGGCCCACCACCTCTTCGCCGTCCTTGATCTGGCCGATGCGGCGAACATCGATCCGGCACGACGAATAGAACTTCAACGCCCTTCCGCCGGGGGTGGTTTCCGGGCTACCAAACATCACGCCAATCTTCTCGCGAATCTGGTTGATGAAGATCACCGATGTCTTGCTACGGGCGATCGCGCCTGTCAACTTGCGCATCGATTGGCTCATCAGCCGGGCTTGCAAACCGACGTGCGAATCGCCGATCTCCCCTTCTAATTCTTGTTTGGGAATCAATGCGGCGACCGAGTCAATGATGATCACATCGACGGCGTTGGACTTGACCAGCATCTCGGTAATCTGCATCGCTTCCTCACCGCTGGTCGGCTGGCTAACGAGCAACGTTTCGAGCTGGACGCCGAGTTTTTTGCCCCAACTGGGATCGAACGCGTGTTCGGCGTCGATAATCGCAGCGATGCCACCTAGTTGTTGCGCTTGCGCAGCCACATGCAGCGCGAGCGTCGTTTTACCGCTCGACTCGGGGCCGAAGACCTCGATGATCCGTCCGCGCGGAACTCCTTGTCCGCCGAGTGCGATATCGAGCGAGAGGGAACCGGTTGGGATCCCTTCGATCCGCTTATCGCTTTCTGCGCCTAGCGGCATAATCGCACCTTCGCCGAACTGCTTCTCGATCAACTGGATCGCGCTGCGCAGGTCGGCGTTCTCACTACCGCCGAAGACCGCGGCAACGGGATCGACCGGTTTCTTGTCCGCCTTGGTGGGTTTGTCCTTCTTTGCCATACGTCCGTTCTTTTCGGCTGTGGCCATGGGATGAAGCCTCCTTTATGGAGAAGAATTGACCGCGTTTCAAGCGTGTGGGGCGGATACCCACCGTCCCTGAAGTTCACTGAACGCTTGAATACTGTACTGATGTTTCCTTCAGCGATCAAGTCCTGCTACCCCACATTTCGCCAAACCTGAGACACGGAAGGTCAAAACGGCGAAGATTTTTGAAAAAAAATCTGGGCGGCAGCCTCTTTCAGGGGAGGAAGAGGGCCGAAATTGCCAGATTTCAGTTTATGGGCTGATTTTCAAAGCCTAGCAACACCGCCTGCGAAGCGCTTGCTTGCGCAACGAACTCCGAGACGCTAAAATGCGGGTCCACCCTCGTTATCCCGCCTCCCGTAATTCGAAGGATGAACACGATGGCAACTGCAACCACTCCCAAACGCCCGGCCGCTCCCAAGGTTCCCGACCAGAAGAACTTCATCAACGGCCAGTTTGTTCCCAGCGCCTCGGGGAAGACCTTCGCCGCCATTAACCCGGCGACCGGTAAAGAAATCTGCCAGGTCGCCGCGAGCGATGCAGCGGATATCGACCAGGCCGTGAAGGCCGCCCGGCGCGCACTCGATAATCCCGATTGGAAGCGGATGGACGCGCCTAATCGCGGCCTGTTGATGAATCGCCTGGCCGATCTGGTCGAGCAGAACGCCGAAGAACTCGCGGTGCTGGAGTCGCTCAATAGCGGCAAGCTCATCGGCGACGCGCAAGGGGACGTGCAAGGCGTGGTCAACACGCTGCGCTACTACGCGGGGTGGGCCGACAAGATCGAAGGCCGCACGGTCCCGGTTCGCGGCAACTTCCTGTCGTACACCTTGCGGCAGCCGGTGGGGGTCGTGGGGCAGATCATTCCCTGGAACTTCCCGCTGCTGATGCTCGCGTGGAAGTGGGGCCCGGCACTCGCGTGCGGCAACACCATCGTCATGAAGCCGGCCGAGCAAACGCCGATCACCGCCATGAAGATGGCCGCGCTCGTGCAAGAAGCAGGCTTTCCCGATGGCGTCATCAATCTCGTTAACGGCCTGGGAGAAACGGCCGGCGCCGCGCTCGTCGCCCATCCCGATGTCAACAAGATCGCCTTCACCGGCCACTATGAAACGGCCAAGCTCATTCAAAAATCGGCCGCCGATACGCTCAAACGGTGCACATTTGAACTCGGTGGCAAGAGCCCCAACGTCATCTTCGCCGACTGCGATCTCGAGGCGGCCGTCGAAGGCGCGTTCCATGCCATCTATTTCCACGGCGGCCAATGCTGCACTGCCGGCAGTCGCTTGTTTGTGGAAGACAAGATTCGCGGCGAATTCGTCGAACGCCTGGCCGCCAAGGCCAAAGACCGCAAGCTTGGCGATCCGCTCGATGACGCCACGCAGCAGGGGCCACAAGTGTCGCAGGAGCAACTCGATAAAATCCTCGGCTACATCAAGCTGGGCGAGCAGGAAGGCGCCAAGCTCGTCGCCGGTGGCGCTCGCTTTGGCGACCAAGGCTACTACGTCACGCCGACGATCTTCGACAACGTCAAGGACGACATGGCCATCGCCCGCGACGAAATCTTTGGCCCGGTCGTGAGCGTCCTGGCGTTCAATGACTTGGATGAAGTCGTCGCCCGCGCGAACAGCACCTACTACGGCCTGGCCGCGGCGATCTGGACGCAAAACCTGGATAAAGCCCACGCTTACGCCCGCGAGGTGAAGGCCGGCACGGTCTGGGTCAACTGCTACCACGTGGTCGATACGACGACACCCTTCGGCGGCTTCAAGATGTCCGGCCAAGGGCGCGAAAACGGCGAAGCGGTTCTGGACCACTACACCGAATTGAAAACGGTCACGATCAAGCTCAATAAGTAAGCGCACGATCGTCCGGCACAATCGTTTAGCGGCGCGGGCAACACCCCGCGCTGCGGCCGGAGGCGTCATTTCCTCAGTCCCAAGGCCAGCAAATACACGCTCACTCCAGCGTCTTCGAGTGTTGCCCCAAGTTTCGCTGTTCCGATGATCGGATAATCGGGTAAGGACTTGGGTGCTATTATTTGAGGAGGGTGGGTCTTCAGTGCATCGGGATGGACGGCGGGCTTATGTC
>CAUJKE010000167.1 GCA_963205385.1 Planctomycetota bacterium
GCAGGCCGCCAGGATCTGATCGGCGGCGGCTGCGATGCCCTGATCCCCGCGAAAGCGCCGAAAGAAGCCCTCGACCGTCGCCGCGCCGACGCCAACCAGCGCTTCAGCGGCAAATACGTCCACACCATCCCCACCGCCCAGGGCAAGAACGCGAAAAAGGGGAAGAAGAAAGAATCCCGAAACGCCCCAGGTAAAGGCTATCGACCGGATGCGAAGAAGAATCGATAGCGCGCATCCCACCAGCCCGAACACAGAAGCAAAGCAACCGCCGATCTTCCCACGACCCCTCCTCCCGCTCGCCCACACGGTGAACAAGTCCAGCGGCACTTGATGTGAGCAACCGCCGATCTTCTCACGACCCCATCCGGCTCGTCCGGATGGTGAGCGAGTGGGCGAGCTAGCGACGGACGCGACTTATCCAATCCTAAGACCCCATCCGCCTTGTGCGGATGGTGAATGAGCCCCGCGGCTAGGACGCAAAGCGTTTACACATAAGCAGTTAAAGAGCTTGCCCCGCGTTCATTTAAGCGACCCGCCCTTCTCCCGCCAAAACACGAGATGGCCGGTAATCGCTCTCGAACCGCATCGCACCCTATAACTCCCCTCCTTCCGCAGTTAAACTGGTGCGTTTGGATACAACTCGTTTAGTCGAAAAGGGCCTGCCCGTGCCAGGTACGTGCGTTATTGGTCTGCAATGGGGGGATGAGGCGAAGGGGAAACTCGTCGACCTCCTCACCGCCCAGTTCGATATCGTGATTCGCTATCAGGGGGGCGCGAATGCCGGGCATACCGTCGTCGTGAGCGACCAAACCTACAAGCTCCACCACATTCCCAGCGGCATTCTCAATCCGCAGGTGATGAACGTGGTCGGCCCCGGCGTCGTGCTCAACCCGCCGACGCTCCTCAAGGAAATCGACATGCTCGTGGAGCGTGGCATCAAGGTTTCCGACAACCTCATGCTCAGCGACCGGGCCCACGTCGTGCTTCCCTGGCACATGGCCGAGGACAAGGCGATGAACGAGGGGACGGCCGACGGCGAGAACATCGGCACCACGCTCCGCGGCATCGGCCCCTGCTATCGCGACAAAGTCGGCCGCAGTTACGCCGTGCGACTTGGCGACATGCTCCGCCCCGATTTCAAGCAGAAGATCGCGCGAATCGTCGACGCCAAACGCAACATCCTCAGCGGCCTCGCCCACGACGGCGCCAACATCGATCTCGATGCGACCGCGATCTATGATGAATACGCAACTTACGCCGAGCGACTGCGCCCTTTCGTAGGGGATACGACCGCCTACCTGCTGGATGCGGCCGAAGCGAACCAGCGGCTGCTCTTCGAAGGGGCCCAAGGGGCGCTGCTCGATGTCGATCACGGCACCTATCCGTTTGTGACCAGTAGCAATTCCAGCGGCGTCGGCATTTCCAGCGGCAGCGGCGTTCCCGCGAAGTGGCTCAATACGGTGATCGGCGTCGCCAAGGCGTACAGCACGCGTGTCGGCGGCGGGCCGTTCCCCACCGAGCAAGACAACGAACAAGGCCAACGCATTCGCGACCTCGGCCACGAATACGGCACCACCACCGGTCGCCCTCGGCGCTGCGGTTGGTTCGATGCGGTCGCCGTCCGTTACACCGCGCGGCTCAGCGGCGTCGATTCCCTCTCGCTGATGATGATGGACGTCGTCAGCCAACTGCCGGAGATCAAGGTTTGCGTCGCGTATGAACTCGACGGGAAACGCATCACGCATTTCCCGAGTCATGTGGATGACTTGCGCCGCGTGCAGCCGGTGTATGAAACGATGACCGGCTGGATGACCGATGTCACCACGGCCCGCAAAATGAGCGATCTCCCCGGCGCGGCGCTTCAATATATCCAAAGGATCAGCGAGCTTGTCGGTCGCCCTGTCGGCGTCGTGAGCGTCGGACCGGGACGCGAGCAAACGATTTTCGCCGGAACGTAGTTCTTAACTAGCCCGCAGCGCAAGCCAGTGTATCAATGTGGACTCCCGATCAAACAGTCTCCCTCGCTGGCGCGCCGGGCGAGTAAATTCAACGCACTGAATTGGCCAGTCGTGACTTCCGCCACACCTCCTCAACTCGAAGTCCCGCCTGAGCGTCGCCCTCGCCATATCGCCATCATCATGGACGGCACCGGGCGTTGGGCGCAGCGGCAGAACCTGCCGCGCATCGAAGGGCACCGCCGCGGCGTCGCGAGCGTGCGGCGAACGGTCGAAGAGTGTGCCCGTCTGGGGATCGAACAGCTCACGCTCTATTGTCTCTCCAGCGAGAATTGGAAACGCCCGCAACTCGAACTCGATTTCCTGATGCACCTCCTCGAGCAGTACATGATCGAGGAGCGCTCCATCATCATGGGGCAAAATATCCGCGTCCGCATGATTGGCCGGCGCGACGGCATCCCCGAGACGACGCTCCGCGAAGTCGATAAAACAATCGACATGAGCGCCGCCAACAGCGGCACGCGGCTGTGCCTGGCCATCAACTACGGTGGGCGGGCGGAGATGGTCGACGCGGTGCAACGCATCGCCCAGGCAGTGGAGCGCGGCGAACTGTCGGCAAGCGCCATCGACGAGCAGTGCATCGCCCGGCATCTCTACACCAGCGGCATGCCGGATCCAGACCTCTTGATTCGCACCGCCGGCGAGATGCGAATCAGCAACTTCCTGCTTTGGCAAATCAGTTATGCCGAGTTGTGGGTGACGGAACTGTGTTGGCCGGAATTCGAGGAAACCGTGCTGCACGACGCCATCCGCGACTTTGCCGCCCGAGATCGCCGCTTTGGTGGGCTCAGTCCCTCCTGAAAAAGTCGCAGACCTTTCCACCCCTTGAGACATCTCACCTAGATTCGACTTATGCTTCGCTGGCGACTCCTTGGCGCGGTTGTGATTTTGATTCCGCTGCTTGCGCTGATCTATGCGGACTTCGCCTACAACTTTGGCCACCCCGGCATCTGGCTGTTGCTGCCGGCGGTCGCCGCGATTGTGCTGGCCACGGAAGAAGTCCTCGCGCTCTTCAAGAACCAACATCACCGGCCGGCCGCTTGGACGATCTACACCGGCGTCTTGCTCCTTGCGCTCGCCGCGTGTGCGCCGCTCTACTATTCGTTTCTGGGCCGCGAGTATCCGCCGGATTGTCCGCTCGGCCGACTTGGCCTCACGCTGAGCGTCTTCGCCCTCTGCGTTCCGCTCGCTTTTGTTGGCGAGATGCTCCGTTATCAACAGCCCGGCGGCGTGATCGTCAATGTCGCGCTCGCGCTGTTCGCGATTGCCTATCTCGGCGTCAACTATTCGTTCCTCATCTGGCTCCGGTTTTGGGAGAGTAACGCCGTCGGCATGGCTGCGGTCGTGTCCGTGATTTGGGTCGTGAAGTTCTCGGATACCGGCGCTTATACCGTTGGCAAGCTGCTCGGCCGCCACAAGCTGACGCCGCTGCTCTCGCCGAACAAAACCATCGAAGGCGCGCTCGGCGGCATCGTCGTCGCCTGCGCCGCGGCGTATGTTTACTTTCAGTTCATCGTGCCGCAAATCACCGGCGCCAGTCCCCTCGGCACATGGCGCGGCTGGCTGGCCTACGCGGTCCTCGTCACGCTGGCCGGCATGGTCGGCGATTTGGCGGAGTCGCTGCTGAAGCGCGACATGCAGCAAAAAGACTCCAGCAGTTGGCTCCGCGGCCTCGGCGGCATCCTCGACCTCATGGACTCCGTCCTCCTCGCCGCCCCCGTCGCCTATCTCTGCTGGGCCCTCGGCGTGGTCAAGTGGTAAACAGAGAATCCGCTACCCGCTGTAAACATCTTCGCTAAGCGCAAATCGCCGGCATCTTCAGGTTCGGCAACCCTCGCGCTAAGCTTGTGCTATTAACCTGTTTCGCTTCTCTTTGATCTCCTGGGCCCGCGATTTCGTTCTTTCTTGGGCGATCGCGCGCTTCCGTTTCTGACGCGCGCGGCGCTCTGCGCGGGTCAGGCGCTCATAGCGCGAATTTCGTTCTGGCGGCGGATTTGCTACCACGTTGCACTTCAGCATTTCGCCGTAAACAACGTCCCCCAATACGTTTACGTCGTTGCTCGGCGCAGGCGGATCGACGCGCGTCTCCGTGGACCCCGCGCCGCGCGCCAACACGCTAGCGGGGGGTTCGCAAGCCGCTTCCGGCGGGCTCTCGACCTCACGCTCACTCTCGGCCTCAACTTCCTGAAGGTCGTCTGCGCAGGTCAGCGCTGGCCGCTGCTTCGCGCTTTCAAACGTCTCTTTCGATAGCCTGGCGATCACGGCGGCGACTTGAATCTGCTCGCGCATCACGCGCATCATCAGCGCCATGGAGCGCAGTTGCGGCTGCGTCGTTTTCCCAGATGGCGATTTCGTCTCCTGGACGCTCACCGCGCACGAATCTTCCCACGCTTGCTGGGCCCGGCAAAACAGCACGTCCAGGCGTTCCAACTGCTTGCGGCACGACTCGACCAACCGCGCCTCCGGCGGCCGCTCGTTGATCCAGTCCGGCAACATATACGCCCGCCAGCGTTCGACTTGCTGGCAGATCGCCTCCACCCGACTCGGCGACAACCCCACCGCCGCCGCCGTCCCCCTCACCGTCGCCCCCAAAATGCACACGTCCCGATGAATCGCAATATTTCGCTCCGACGGCGTCGCAATTTCCGCCATTTTCATCGCTCGGCTCCTCGCATACGATACATTTGTACGCTATCCCTCATGTAGTATACA
>CAUJKE010000168.1 GCA_963205385.1 Planctomycetota bacterium
GGTGACCGGCGCCTTGCCGTCGGCGGCGGGCGCGGCGGGTTTGGACGCAGCGGCCGCGCTCTTGCTTAGATTCTTGGGGCCTTCGGCTCGGTGCGAGAAGAACTTGGACGCAACCTGTGGGAACATGGCATAGGTCAAAACGTCTTCATCGGAGCCGTTGCAGCCAGGCTGCGCGAGCGCTTGCGTGCGGAGCGCTTCCCATTCCGGTTTAAGCAAATCGGCGGGGCGGCAGGTGATGGGTTCCTTCTTGGCGTGCTCGAGCGCCGCCTTAATAACCTCTGGATTGCGAGGGCCGATGGTTTCGCCATAGTAGCCGAGCATCAGGTCCGCGAATTCGCCGGTCAGCGCTTTATACCGCCCCATCAACACGTTGAACACCGCTTGCGTGCCGACAATCTGGCTCGAAGGCGTGACCAGCGGGGGATAGCCGGCATCCTTGCGGACGCGCGGCACTTCCTCCAGGACTTCTTTCACGCGATCGCCGGCGCCTTGCTGTTTGAGTTGGCTCTCCATGTTGGAGATCATACCGCCGGGAATCTGGCTTTCGAAGATTTGCGATTCGACGCCGATGAACTTCGATTCGAATTCGGCATAGCGCGGACGCACGGCGGCAAAATGCTCCTTGATCTTCACGAGCCGCTCTTTATCCAGCCGCGTTTCGTAGCCGGTCCCCTCGAGCATCTCGACCAACGCTTCCGTCGGATTGTGTCCGGGGCCCAAGCTGAGCGAGGAAATGGACGTATCGACAATATCCGCCCCGGCTTCAATCGCTTTCATCAAGCTCACGAGCGTGACGCCGGTCGTGGAATGGACATGGACATGCACGATCGTGTCTGCACCGCATTTCTCCTTGATGCCACGCACCAGGTCGAAGGCTGGTTGCGGCTTGAGAAGCGCGGCCATGTCCTTGATGCAGATCGAGTCGCAACCCAAATCGCGAAGCCGCGCTGCCATGTCGACGAACGCGCCGATGGTGTGCAGCGGCGACAACGTATAGCAGATGGTTCCTTGGGCGTGCTTGCCGGTGCGGCGCACGGCGGCGAGTGCTTGACGGAGGTTACGGACATCGTTGAGCGCGTCGAATACGCGGAAGACGTCCATCCCGTTCTCCGCCGACTTATCGACGAAGCGGTCCACGACGGAATCTTCGTAATGCCGGTAGCCGAGCAGGTTCTGGCCGCGCAACAGCATTTGCAAGCGGCTGTTGGGGAGCAATTTGCGGAAGGTGCGCAAGCGCTCCCACGGGTCTTCGTTCAGAAAGCGAATGCACGAATCGTAGGTGGCCCCGCCCCAGCACTCGACGCTCCAATACCCGGCCTGATCGATGTCCTCACAGATCGCGACCATGTCTTCCAGCGCCATGCGGGTGGCTAGCAGGCTTTGGTGGCCATCGCGGAGCGCTAGCTCGGTGACTTCGATAATACGCGACATCGTGTCCAACTCCTTGTTCGGAACTTATTTCTGGGGGCTGGGTTCGCACAGTTCGGTGAGCACGCCGAACGAGCTTTTGGGGTGCACAAAGGCAATTTGCATGTGATGCGCGCCGGTGCGCGGCTGGTCGTCGATCATCTTCAGGCCCGATTGCTTCAACTCGTCGATGCGCGTTTGGAGATCTTCGACCGTGTAAGCCAGGTGATGTAAGCCTTCGCCGCGCTTTTCGATGAATTTGGCCACGGTGCTCTCCGGCTCGGTCGGTTCGAGTAGTTCAATCCGCACGTTGCCGGCGCGGAAGAATGCCACGCGCACCTTTTGACTAGGGACGTCCTCGAAGCCTTCAAACTCCAGACCGAGCGCGCTTTCGTAAAAGGCCCGTTGTTCGTCGATCGAGCGGACCGCGATGCCGATATGGTTGAGACTTTTGACTGACATGATCACTCCGCACAAATAGATAGGCCGAGTCTCGGGTTTTGCGGCGTTTGTTACGCTCTGGTCGCATCCGCACACGGAGCACTTGGCGCGACGCGCGACACGTTCGCCTCTAAGGTATCGAGTGCGCGCCCGGTCCAAAAGCGGGCTAACGTTAAAGAACCACTGAATAAGGTTTGGGTGACGTCGAAGTTGGAGAGCCGCGTGGCGAAGTTGCGCGCATGGGGCGGCAGAAGCCAACGCTGCGGCCACTCGGCGAGGAAGTGGCGGAGGAACTCGCGGCTGAGCGTCTGATCGAGTTGCCGGCTGCTTTCGCCGACGTCGGCGACGACGCCTTGCAGGGTGTGGAGCGATTTACGAAACAGCATCAAATCGGTGGAGACGCGCAGTTGCGCATGTTGCACGGCGTCGTCCAACAGGCCCACTAGCCACGTTAAGCCGGGAAGCTGACCGCCGCGCACCCGCTGCACCCCTCGCTCGGCGACGGCATGGAGCGCGGGTTCATCAAGGCGTTGCGGGTCGGCTAGCGGCGCGAGCACGCGGGCGATGCGCTGCGCGTCGAGCGTGAGCGCGGCGAGCAAGACTTGCACAATCGCAACCCGTTCGCGAACGCCGAGCGCGCCGACGAGACTCCAATCGAGGATCGCCAGGCGGCCATCGTTGGTGAAGAATAAATTGCCGGCATGAGGATCGCCGTGAAATAAAGCCAGCTCGGACTTCGAGAAGACGGATTTCGCGACCAACGCTTTCGCAATCAAACTGGCCAATTTGCGTTTCTGGCCCGGCTGGTTCAGGCCATGGCGCGTGACTTTGCCGCCGAAGATGCGCTCCATCGCGGTCACGCGGGACGTGCAATGCGCGAGAAGCGCGGGAATATGCACCTGCGGCTCGTCCGCGAAAAACGTCTTGGCTTGCACCAGATGGCGCTGTTCCATGTCAAGTTGCACTTCGTCCCACAGTTTGCCGTGAACCTGCCGGAACGACTCCTCATAATCGAGCTGTGGAATCTGCAACTCATCGCAGCGCGCATCCAAATGCTCGCCGACTTGCGCCAGCAAACGCAACTCCTGCTCGAGCTGCTGCTCAATGCCTGGCTTGAGTACTTTGAACACCCCTTCGACCGCAGTTGGGCCATGAACGCCGGCGGCCTGCGAAAACGGAATCACCACCGCGACGCTCGCTTCCGCAATTGCAGGCGGCAGGAGTGTGATGCCGCGCGTTTCCAACGGGCCGAGTTCCTCGCGCAGCGTGGCTTCGATGGTGGCGAGCGGAACCGTCGGCGGGAGGGACTCCAGCTCGCGCAGATAATACCGCAGTTCGCCGGCCAGGCGCTCATCACGAGCCAACACCTGGCCTAACTTCTGCAGCACGGGGGAGCTCTGCGCGAGCAGTCCGATCCGCCGGGCGAAGCCAGAATCTGGAGGCAGTCTGGCTTGCGCCTGGAGGATTTTCGCTTGTTGCGGGGCCGGAAGCCCACTGAGAAAAATGGCCAAGCCGTCGCGGATCGGGCGAGCGAAGTGAACGTACTCCGCAGGCAAGAGGGACGCGAGCGAGGCTTCGTCGAGTAAGTGATCCCAGTGAGGCAACATGGTCTTGATCAATCCGAACGGGCCGCGAGCCAGGACTCGATTTGCGGCCAGGTGTTCTTCTCCGCGCCCCGGCCAGCCATGATGCCGATGTGGCCGCCGCGGACGCGAAAGACTTCTTTATCCTCGCTGCCGATGAGGTCCATCACGCGCTCCGACTGGCAAGGGGGCGTGATGTGGTCGGACTCGGCAATGACGTTCAGAACGTTGGCTTTCAGCCGCTTCAAATCGACTGGTTCGCCGCGCAGTTTCAGCGTGCCTTCGATCAGCCGGTTCTCTTTATAGAACTCGTTGATGAGTTGCTGATAGGCGCCGCCGGCCATCGGGATGATGTCGCGGACCCAGGTATTCATCGTGTGCCAGGCTTCGACGGCGCCGGGGTTGTCGATGTTATCCCAGAGCATGGTGTAGCTGCCGAAATAATTCTCGATCGGCTTGAGCATCTTGGCGCCGCTGTCGATCATCTCGCCGGGGACGTTGCCTAGCTTCTGCACG
>CAUJKE010000169.1 GCA_963205385.1 Planctomycetota bacterium
GATCAGCACGGCTTCCCAGTACCGAGCTAAGGCAGATCGCCAACTTCGAAATATAGAAAACTATAGCTGCGCGCTTCGAAGTGCATCCTCGAGTGACTGCGGTGGGCGACCCGCGAGTCGTTCGACGTCACCGGTCGTCACATCAAAGCCGCCGACCGACCACATATCCTGGATGCCGAGGACTGCGTCCACGAGGAACGGAGGCAAGCCCGCTGCCGCAAGCCCATCACGGTACTGGGCGTCGCTTATAGCGGCAAATGCGAAGCGCTTGCCCGTGACCTGTGCGACCAACGCTGCACGCGCCACGCCGTCGAGCGCCGACGGGCCGGTCGCCTGGTAGATGGCGCCGTGGTGACCCTCACCCACAAGAATGCCTGCTGCCGCAGCAGCCACGTCATCACGGGCCACAAAGTTGACAGGCGTATTCGACGTGGCCGCGTGAACTCCGCCGGGCAGCGACATGCGAACCTCATCGATAAACGCCTCGGCGTAGTATGCCATGCGCAGGATCGTCCACTTCTTCGCCAGGCGCATCAACGTCTGTTCGGGAACGAAATAGCTCTGCCACAAGTGCGGAATCTCAGCAGCTCGCGTGCCGAGCGCCGACGTGAAGACCACGTGTCCAACGCCCGCATCAACGGCGCGTTGAATGGCGTCGTGTCCCTGTGTTGCCCGAACGCCGGGACGCATGTCACCCGAGGGAATGATGAGCAGTCGCTCAAGACCGGCGAACGCCGTGGTGAGCGAGTCGGGCTGATCAAAGTCGCCAAAGCGCGCTTCAATGCCGAGCGCGCTCACCTTGTCCGGTGAACGCGAGATGCCGACGAGTTGCGCGTCCGGTGCATGTAACTTCAATGCCGCGACTGTCGCCGCTCCGAGCTTCCCGCTAGCCCCACTGATTCCGATTTTCATGATGGATTCCTTTCTGTTGTTTTGCGCACCACCGGTGCGACTCTTATCGTGAACAATTCGATGTGGTGCCACGCTTTGCGGCAACCACGTTGGACCTTATCGCTTTTCGAGCTCCTTGCGGATCTGAGGGAGTACCTTGGTCCCAAGTAGCTCGATGCTCTTGAGGAAGGTGGCATGCGGCATGCCCCCAACGTCCATTTGCAAGATCTGCCGCGAGTGACCGAGGAGCTTGTGCAGGTGAAGGATGCGGTCAGCGATCTCGTCAGGTCCGCCAGCGAAAACCATCCCGCCTGGCTCAAGTTCGGCTGCTCGGTTAGAAGGTGCCCGCATCGGGCGGCCGATCTCGGCTGAGCCGGTCTGGAACATCCGTGCTTCGTGATCGAGATAGGTCATCTTCGCTTCATGATCATCCTCAGCGACGAAACCGTGTACAGCCACGGCGATATCGGCGGCGTCGGCAGGGTGACCGGCCTGCTCCCAGGCGGCGCGGTAGACGTGGCCGTACTGTGCCCAATGTTCTGGCGTTCCACCGAGGATGCCGAGAAACATCGGCATCCCGAACTCGACAGCGCGTAGCACCGACTCCGGGCTGCCACCGGTGCCGAGCCAGAGCCGCAGTGGCTGCTCCGGGCGTGGGACGATGAGTATATCGTTGAGCGGGCGGCGCCGATGGGGACCGTTCCACGTGACTTGCTCGTGGCGATTGAGTTCGCGGAGTAACTCGAGCTTGGATCTGAAGAGCATGTCGTAGTCGCGCTCATTGAGATCGAAGATCGGAAAGGTGATCGCTGACGATCCGCGCCCGGCGACGATGTCGATGCGACCGGGCGCAATCGCCGCAGCAGTGGCAAGCTGTTGGAAGACCCGGATGGGCTCGTCGGTGGAGAGCACCGAGACCGTCGCACCGAGCTTGATCGTGCGCGTCGACGCTGCGGCGGCGGTGACAAGCGATGTCGGTGAAGACACCGGCATCGAGCGAGTGTGATGCTCTCCGAAGCCGAAGAAGTCGAGCCCCACCGCTTCGGCAACATGCACCGCTTCGAGGGCGTCGCGGATTGCTTGGGCGGTGGGGCCGTAGCCGCCATCAGCGGTGCGCGGTGTGTTGCCAAATGTGTAGACGCCGAGTTCGAACGTTTTCTGGGGTTCCATAGTCATCTCTCCTTTATGACTGAATTTCAAACCGTTCGCACCCATACCATTAGGGTGCTAATTAAATAACTAAAAATTTTTAGCGTTCGCTAGTCATATTGTGAAGCATGCGCGTGAGCAAGTGGCGGAGTTGCGCTCGCTCATGCTCATCAAAAGCCTCAAAGATGTGACTTTCCAGTTTTAAGAACTGTTCGGTAATGGCACGTTCTCTTTTGCGTCCTTCCTCCGTCAGGTAAACGCGGACAAGGCGGTTATCCTCAGGGTCGCGACGACGCGTTACCAACTTGTTCTCTTCCATCCGTTGCAACATGTCCGTGACGGTCGCCCCTTGAACCGCAAGCTGTTGCGCGATCTCGGATTGGGTCAGGCCATCTTGCATGAACAACTTACACAAAACCGTTGCCTGTGCCCGATGCATCGTGATTTGCTCCATAAATGCATCAGACAAGGTTCGGTACGCCTGGGAGAACTGCGCCAGCAGTTCCCAATCTTTGACTCGTTGTGTTTCATCAATCATTTTAGGTTCACCCTAATCATTAGTACCCTAACGATATATCAGCCGGGAGTGGCTGTCAAAAATGAGTTCGACCAATAGTTTCTTTTACTTTCTTCGCGCAACCTGTGGAAGACGCCCCAACAACCCTCTCTTTGGGTTCACGGCAGCAACCTGGCCTGGTCGCGCTTCTATTCGCTCTACCTGGGGCTACAGATCAAAGCGCGCATGGCAGGGATCGTCACGCCAGTCTATGGATTAGCATCGGTTTATCAGGCTGCTTAAAAAGGAAGCATTTTTCATGCTTGACATAACAGCAATTGTGATGTCAAAATACGTCATGTCAGAACATACCCTGCACTCTTTGTTGCATAATTTCCACAGCCTCTCTTTAAAAGCCTACCTTTAACTGAAACGGGAGATCATCGTGTCAACAAACATCCATTTTGCTATGGGCGGTGCCATTTTTGGTGACTTCACCGCCGAATCCGTCCGCCTGATCGCCAAATACGGTCTACCGGGTGTCGAACCGTACCGTGGCCACCTGACCGCCTGGCTCGACAAACCACAGGCACTGAAGGATCTCCTCGACGCGCACAACATCCGGCTGATCACTGCCTCCAATGGTGGACCAGGTCAGTCGATGGAGTTCATCGATCGCTCAAAACGCCAGGAAACCGTTGCTGACCACGTTGCCTTCTGCCGTGATTTCCTGAAGGTTTTTGGTTGCACGCATTTCAAGATTAACATGGGGAGCCGCCTGAAAAGAGGCACCAGCGCCGAGGATATCAAAGCAATCGCCGAGACGGTGACAGAAATTGGCAAGCGGACGCTGGAGATGGGTGTAACAATCGCTCCTCACCCACATATCTGGGGGCCAATCGAGCGCCCAGAAGAAGTGCGCGCACTGCTGGATCAGACCGATCCAGCGATTGTCTCCTGGATTCCCGACACCGCCCAACTCAACCTCGGCGTCGGCGATCCCGTGCAACTGATCGACGATTATTACAGCCGGCTGGCCGCCATCCACTGGAAGGACTCGAAGGCATCGTATCGCGGCTATACAGGTCCCACACCGACACAAGAGATGCACGCTGCGGAAATTTTATACAAGGATTTAGGGGCTGGCGGTGTTGACCACCCAGCAATCTGGGCAATGCTCAAGCAGCGCGGCTATACTGGATGGATCACGCTGGATCTCGATCCGCCGCGCCCGAATGAAGGCGAAGGTTCGGTCGACGACAAGATCGGGATCAACTGTAGGTATCTGACAGAAACTTTGAAGGTTTCCCACTTTTAACTTGAAAATAGCGAGTTACGAATGGCGAATTGCGAGGTAGTCTGCCGCCTGCCACTTGCAACCTGCCATTTTCATTAATTGTTGTGCATCTCATGTTACGCAAGAAGGTAGGGGCATGGATTCGACGGCGGAAAACTCTGAATTTTTCCAGAGCTTGATACTCGCCATCGATTCCGTGCCCGTCTTGCGGCGAATAATCGTGTGCAATTCGCGCCCGACTCGTACCCCTACAATGCTCGCCGCGTAACATGAGTTATGCACGTTTGCATGGATGTCTAATCTGCATTTGTGCGGTCCTGATACAGGTAAGATCAGGAAATGGGCAACCACATCAAGCCCGCAACCGCTCATTCTGGGCATCGTAGACCGCGGCGCTCAGCACCTGGGCGGCGCAGCGTTTGCCCAGAATCTCAATCTCAAAACGTGTTCCCGGTTTGGCATACTCTGGTGCAACATAGACAAATGCCAGACTCTTCTGCACCGTGTGCCCATAGCCGCCGGAAGTGGTCACGCCGATTACGTTGTCGCCAGCCCACACCGGCTCGCCGCCATAGACATCGGCATTGACTTCGGCTGTGTCCGCCGCCGAAAGTTCGACATAGGCGATCTGCGTGGTAATCCCTTCCTGCTGCGCCTTGATCACGCCCGCCTTGCCCACAAACTCCTTGTCCAGCCTGACAAAGCGGTGGATGCCAGCCTCCACCGGTGTGATCTCGTTGGTCAGCTCCACGCCCCAGCCAGCGTAGGCTTTTTCCAGGCGCAGACTGTTCATGGCATAGAGGCCAAAATCGGCAATGCCCATTCGCTCGCCCGCCGCCCAGATCGCCGCATAGAGCGTTGCTACCTGCGCCATTGGCACATGCAACTCCCAGCCCAACTCGCCCACATAGTTGACCCGCAACGCCCGCACTGGAATCCCCGCCACTGTGATCTCTTTACCAGTGAGCCAGCGGAAAGCGGGGTTGCTCAACTCCTGCTCGGTCAATTGGGCGAGCAGTTCGCGCGAACGGGGACCAGCAACGATCAGCACGCTGTAGTCGTTGGTCAGGTCGCTAATGGTCACTTGCTCGCCAGCCAGCTTGCTCTGGTGGAGCAGATCGACATC
>CAUJKE010000170.1 GCA_963205385.1 Planctomycetota bacterium
GCCGGGCAGCCAGCTCAACTTGCTGTCTTTCGACCACACGACGGGGCGACTGGTCATCGAGGGAACAATGACGGTCTCGGCTGATGGCAAGTCGGCCACCACCGATCCGGGCCAGGGCGTGACCCATCCCGGCTGGCACGGCGGTACGCCACGCGGCACGAGTGCTTCGGTTTGCACGCTCCCGGCCACGCCGACGGTCATCGTTGATCCAGTTCCCGATATCAATATTCCCACAGGCGATCTGTTTTTCAAGGATGATCTGGGAGCCTTCACGTTGTCGTTCGAGAACGACGCCTCGAAGATCTCGCTCAATCCGTTCAGCAACGCCTGCAACGCGACGAATAAGCAGGCGACGCCGATGGTCGTGGAACTGACGGTCAACCATCCGCCGCAAAATCTTCAGTTCACTTCGCCGAACTTCGTCACGCAGACGATCACATTGCTTCCCCAGCAGAGCAAAGAGATCGAGGTCGAGATGACGGACCTGTTCCCGTTTATCAAGCAGTTCGAGCAAGACGTGCTATTCGGCGCTAATGTCGAGATTAACGTTTATCGCTCCGACAACCCAGGTACATCGCTGTTTCAGGACACCTTTAACGTCTATCGCTATCTAGACGCTGCCGACGACAAACATGACGACGGTGTATTGGAATTCTCTGATACCGTGGCCGATGGACCAGCAAACGTCGTGCGCAGCCGGCCCGTGGAATTGCGAGTCCATCCGGCGGCCGAAGTGACGGCGTCGCTCGATGTGGGCCTGGCCGATTTTTCCGTGAGCATGACGAATGGCCGATACGACCTGGCGTTCGATCCCGTGGGGCCAAGTGGACTGGGGCAGCAGTCCCGGACCCTCGAATTCCGCAACCGCGTCACCGACGAGTTGTCGGGCATTTTGCTGCTCCAGGGAAATGGAATCGCCAAAACACAGCTTTACGTTAACAAACCGAAGCTTATTGCCGAGCTGGCAAAGCTAGCGGGGCCGAACGATCGTTATCAGCTCAAGGTTGAGTACCTGAATGTAACGCACCCGACATCGACCTCGTATGACGATACGATGGCGCTGCAGTTCGACTTAAATATTGCCGTCGTTCCCGTCAGCGCATCAGCCGAACAGGTCGTTGCCGCGCTCGAGGCGTTACCGCCAATTCCGCCGGGCTCGGTTGCCGTGGAGCGGTTTTCGAGGCCCTATACAACCGTAGAGGGCTTGCCGGCTGAGAGCGTGATTTTCAACATCGAGTTCCTTGGCCCCCTGAATCAAACACCGCATGCCCTCACTGCGCAATATGCGTATCTCAACACAACGACTGATTACACCGTTACGCGCAGCGTCGATGACTCGCTGATCTCGGCCAACGAACGCAAGCTGTTCGATAATCTGGAAGATGACGGCGTAACGCCGAAACCATCCGAGCGGAGCGACCTGGCCGACGCGGTCGAGCAGGCGCTGTTTACTTTGTTCACGGGGTTTCACGACGGCGTCGAGCTCACGAGCGCGTTGCCATCTGGTTCGGGTCCGTCCGTCAGTTACTTGTGGGGCGCGGCGCCAGGCCTTTCCTTTGGAGAATCGGGAGCGCCTGTGGCGCCCAACGGCAATGGCGTCGATAACTTCAACAATCAGACGGCCATTGTTCAAAACGCTAGCAAGCACAGTACGACGCTCAATACGTTTCTGTTGGCGCGCGATACGAACAAGCTGCCGACGACAGATGTCCTCGTGTTTCCCGGTTCCCATCTGGAATGGATGTTGGACGGCAAGGGAGATTTGAGCCGAAACGACTTCATCAACTCGCTGGCGTACACTGCCGCCCACGAAGGAGGTCATACGCTGGGGTTGAACCACACGGCGCAGGGAGCCAATTCGGCAGGTTTTTCGATTATCGCAACCAACGACGTCGGACAGCGGCTGGAGATCAAGAACCCGGCGCTCGCGGACTGCAACGTTGCAGGCTGCCGGGACATCATGTACGGCGGCAATCTCGATTTTGTCGGCGACAACAAGTTTCAACCTGGCCTGGCCGCCGAACTACTAAAAATCGGCCTCAAGACGACCTGGACGCCGGGGGAAGGCCAAGCGGCGCTGAGCTTCCTGGCAGCCCAACGCGCGCTTTCCAGGATCACGGGCTTTGCTGGATTTAACGCCATCGGGGAACTCGATCACGCACTGGGCGATCCCATCCTGGGGCCAAAGCTGGCCCTCTTCGATGCCGCAGGTTTACTGGTCTTCGACCGGCTGGATTTCGGCGAGGTCTTGTTGAATGCCGAACAGCCAGGCAGATTGAGCCTCGTCAATCTCGGCGCCGATCCGGTCGTCCTCCAAAGCCTTTCGCTGGCCGACGAGACAAATTCCTACACGCTGAGCGGCTTCACGCCCGGCGCTAGCCTAGCGTCCGGTGAGCGGCTCACGCTGGATTTAACGTTTACTCCCGCTAACAGCGGCGCCAGCCACGCGCGGCTGCTGATGAAGACCAGCGACCCCGACGCGCCAGCCGAAATCGCCCTGCGCGGATTCGGCGTTAGTCCCGTCGGCGATGTGCGCCTGGAATTACCCAACAATAACGTTGGAGGAGTCGTGGTCGCGGGCGGTCCGCGGTCGTTTACCGATTTTGCCGTCCTCAAGAATATCGGTGCCGCCGACCTGACGATTACCGAAATCAACATGTCCGCTGCCAGTCGCGGGCAGTTCAGCCTGACGGGCCTGCCGGACAACCTCGGTCCGCAAAACCCGCTGATTCTCGCGTCCGGCGCGTCGTATGCGTTCAACCTCGTCTTCGATCCCAACGAAACCGGCCTCATTCCTGGCGAAATCATCATTGCCACCAGTGATCCAGAGACGCTGACGTTGCGACAGCCGGTCGTCGGCACGGGCATCAATGGCGGCGACGGTTATCGCACGCTGGGCAATGACTACGTAGCCATGCTGCAGCCAGGGCGCAGCGACGCGCAAGTGCTGCGGGCGATCAGCGACGATGCGGGGAATTTCTCGTTCTTCGTTCCCGCCGAGCAACTGCTGCAAACGATCGTTTTCGATCCAACCGCTGGTTTGGTAGCGCACAGCTTCGACAAGTCGGCGCTCAGTGGTCAGGATACGCTGCTGCCGGCGATGAGGTTCGTGGCCAGCACCGCCCCTGACAACGACGGCGACGGTTTGCCGGGCGACATCGAACTGGCCATCGGAACCTCGGACGACAACGTCGATACAAACGGCGACGGCGTCAGTGATTTCGCCGCCCTCCGCGCCGGTATCGACCCTTTGAGCGGGTTTTCCGCGGCAACGGGCCAGGTCGGCGTCGCTACCTTCGACCACTTCGCCGTCGATGTGACGATTGCTTCCGATCCCCGGCAACCGGATCGGCCGCTCGCCTTCGTGGCCACCGGGGATCTGGCAGGCGGGCTGGCGATCGCGGATGTTGCCGATCCGACAAGACCCGTGGTGCTTTCGCAACTAGCACTCCCTGGACTGGCGACGCATGTGGCGGTCGATTCGGCGAGGAACCTGGCGGTCGTCTCGGCGGGTGACTTGCACGTCGTCAATATCTCGAATCCGACCGCGCCGCAACTGATCCGCACGATCGGCGGCGGTGGCGGCGCCTTGGAGTTGTACGACGGTGTCGCCTACGTCGCTCGTGACACGTTTCTAGCTGCCATCGACCTGGAAACAGGAGCCACGCTTGACACTCTCCCGCGCGGTTTTGGAGGTCGCTTCACCGACATGGTCCGCGTCGGCGCTATGCTCTACGTGATGAACGAGGTTGATTCTCCACTCGAACTTCACGTGCTTCGGATCATCGAAATCGTGGATTCACGCCAGGGACAAATGATGGAACGAGGCGCGGTCACGGTCCAAGGGAGTGCCGGCGGCCTGTTCGTCGACGGCGGCATCGCCTATGCCACATTGCCCACAGGTGGCGGCGCCGGAGGCTATGCCACCGTTGATGTTTCGAATCCAGACCATCCCGTGCTGATCACCGGCGAGGAGGCGCAAACCGGCCTGCCGCGCACGGCCATCGCTACCGACGGTACCGGACGCGGGTTTCTGGTGGGGCGAGAAGCGCCCGCGCCGTTTAATTACGAGTTGGTCGTGCTGGACGTCACCAATCCGGTCGATACTGGCGCTGTCACCACGATCTTCACGTTGCCTGAGGAGCCACGCGCCATCGCCTATGGGGCAGGTAAGGCATTTGTCGTCACCGGACGTCCAATTTCTGGCGGTACGGCGGGAGCCCTGCGAGTTTACAATTTCCCAGCATTCGACAATCAGGGTCAGCCGCCAAATGTTACGCTCGTTTCACCCGTCGACGTGGACGCCGGCCGCGAGGGGCTCCAGATCATTGAGGGAGTGACGCGCGTGCATGTGGCCACCGTCTCCGACGACGTGCAAATCCGCCGCGTCGAATTGTTGGCCAATGGGCAAGTTGTTGCCAGCGATTTCGGCGCGCCGTTTGAGTTCGCCTTCCAGACACCGGCGGCAGACCCGCTCACAACGTTCGTCCTCGCAGCCCGCGCAATCGATACCGGGGGCAACGTCGGTCTAAGTCAGCCGATTTCCCTGGAAGTCGTCCCAGAAAACGTGCCGCCACAGATCATCCTGCTGGATCCAATCGACGGCGGCTTTCGCCGCGAAGGCGCGGTTAATGTCGCGGTGCGCTTCAATGAGCAACTTGCTGCGGCATCGTTTGCCGCCGGTAACTTCATCGTCCGCGACAGCCTCGGGGCGATCGCAATTCCCACTGCCATCACGATCGACGCCGACGCCCGCGGCATTACGCTGCATTTCGCTGCGCTCGCCGCCGGCGACTACGATCTTGCGATCAACGGCCAACAAGTGACCGACCTCGCGGGCAATCCCTTCGCGAGCGGCCTCTCGATGACGTCGTTTCATGTACTCTCCTCCGCGGTATTCTGGGTCAATCCCGCAGGCGGCGACTGGAATACGCCCGGCAATTGGAGTAATAACCAGATTCCCGGTCCTGAAGACGACGTGGTGATCGGCGTGGATGGTCAGGTTACGATCACCGCTAGCAACGTCAGCGCTCGCAGTCTGCGCAGCGAAGAAACAATCACCGTCTCCGGCGATTTGTCGCTCACCGTCGCCTCGCAATTGCTGGGAGGGCTGAACCTCCTGTTTGGCGCCGATAATTCCACGCTGATCATGGGCGACGATGTCATCTTAGCGGGTGATAGCAGCTTGGACGGCGCTATCGCAGGCGCGGGCGCTTTGACCAATTTCGGCCGCATCAATCTCCCTGACGGCGCGCTCGCCGCCCTCAACACGACCTTGCACAATTATGGCACGTTTGAGCACGATGGGGCGACTCTTGAACTTCGCGGCGTCTTCAACAATCAAGCGGGAGGAACCTATGAGTTGCGCGGCGGTGCACTTGTCGACGGCATCAGCGGCGGTGTGTTTCATAATTTCGGTGAAATCCTCAAATCGGGCGCGCTTTCGACGGCGACGATCGCCGCCGTTTTCAACTCAACGTCGCAACCCCTTCGTGTGCCTTACGGCGAATTGCGACTGACAGGCGGTGGCACATGGACCGATACTCTCATCGAAATCGCCCAAGGCGCCAAACTGAGTCTTGGCGACGGCGACTTTGTTTACTCCGGCAATACGACCGTGAGCGGAAACGGCGTGCTTTCCGCACAGCGCGGCACGCTGACGATTCCCGCAGGATCGGCAACGACCGTGAACCTGGCCGGCGACACGCTTGAACTGGGCACGACTGGAGGCGGCAACGCGTTCGACCTCATCGTGGACGGCACGCTCACGAACCTGGGACACGCCATCTGGCAAAACATCGATATCCTTGTCGGGCCAGCGCCTGCCGCTTTCATCAACGAAGGCCTGTTGGAAATCAAGAGCAACGTCGGGCGTCGTCTGGAGGGACAATTCACCAATCGTGGCAGTGTGCAGCATAGTGATGCGGGCATCCTCACGCTCAGCGGCGCGACCATCGACAACCAGGCGTCTGCCGTCTGGGAGTTTCGTGGCCGCGCAGTGCTCGACGATCAAGCCGTCACAAGTAGTGTCTTTAACAACGCCGGCGCGCTGCGCAGGACCAACGACGCCGGCGTCCTCACGCTGGACGTGCCGCTGCACCACATGAGCGGCGCTACGGTCGATGTGCAAATCGGCACGCTGCTCGTCACGCGCGGCGGCGAACTTGCCGACACCACCGCCACCGTCGCCAGCGGCGCCACGCTCCGTTTCAGTGGAGGCGATTACCATGTCCTCGCCGATTCCACCTTCAATGGCGACGGGCTCATCGAGTTGACCAGCGGCAATTTGATCGTCGACGCCGGAGCGCATTTAGACCTGAACCTCGCGACAGGGGGCTTTAATATCGCGCCGACCGGAGGCACGGATGCGTATGCGGTCCTAGGAACGGCCACCAACAACGGCCTCGTCACACTCTCGCGCGGTCGCTTGAATGCCGCCGGCACCCTAACGAGCTCCGGAACTCTGCGTTGGATCAATGGAACGATTGTCGGCGATGGCCTGGTAAACACGGGGCTGCTGGAATTATTCTCGAACACAAGTTTTAACGGCATCCTCAGCGGCACGTTGACCAACCGCGGTATGCTCAACCACCTTTCGACACGCAACCTCACTTTCACCAACGGCGCGCTCATCAACGAGACCGGCGGTGTTTATGACCTCCAATCCATCGGTGGATTTGCCCTGGGGTTCAGCAGTGCCACGCATCTGTTCCACAACAGCGGCGGCGAGCTCCGCAAGAGCGGCGCGGGCGCCACCACGCTCGCCACCGACTTTGTCAATGCCGGCACTGTCAATCTGCAAACTGGCACAACGACCTTTTCACGCGGTTACACGCAGACCGCCGGCACAACGAACCTGATTGGCGGCGATCTGTCCGTCAACACGCTGACCGTGGCGCTACAAGGCGGATCGTTAGTCGGCAGCGGTACGATCACGGGCAACGTCAGCAATGGAGGCGTCATAACCGTCGGGGGCGGCGGTCAGGCTGGCACGCTCACCATCACACGGAATTACACCCAATCGGCGAGCGGCGAGCTCAACCTGGAATTGGGGGGAACGGCTCTGGGCCAATTCGACCGCTTGCTCGTCAACACCGCCGCTGGAACGCAGTTCACGTCGCTCGCGGGGAGTTTGAACATAGCACTGCTCGATAGCTATTCACCCGTCGCTAGCGACGAATTCTCGATCCTCACGTTCGAGGGTGTTCCCGGCGATTTCACCACCAAAGATGGCCTCGACCTGTCGGGCGGCATCGTGCTCCAACCTCGGTTTGATCCAGGGGCGTTCGTCCTTGTGGCCACCCAGCCATTGCGCGCCGCCGCGATCGGAGCCTCGCCAGTCGACGCCGCAAAGCTTTCACTCCAGGCCGCCGCAGGGTTGTTGGACGGACTTTTGCAATGGCTTGTCGCAAGTGGTCTCTCCGCATCAGCGGCGAGTCGCATTGGCGATGTTCAACTGGAGATCGCCAGCCTCAGTGACGACCGTCTCGCATTGGCCGGCGGCGGTGCGATTTACATCGATGACGATGCCGCGGGGCACAATTGGTTTGTCGATGACACGCCTTTCGCTCACGACGAGTTCTTCGAGTCTGCTGATGATGGCCTTCTGGCGTCCGTTCCCAACCCGAAAGCTACGGGAAACATGGACCTACTGACCGTGCTGGCTCACGAGCTCGCGCATTTGTTGGGCGCCGAGCATGATGATCGCGCCGGCCTGCTTTCCCCAACGTTGGCCGCAGGCACGCGCCAGATTTTATCCGCCCAGGCGATCAACGAGCTGTTTGGTGATGCATAGTTTGATTCCAGGCTTCAAGGCGGCAAAAAGGTGAAAGTTATTGAAGAGGAGATGTGGGGATCTGAGTTTACCCCAGCGTTGCAAAAAGTCTGCTTTCATTTATGCAGCCAAGGCTTGAACCAGTTGCAGGATGCGTTCCTTAAGTTGCTTTCCTGCACAAAGGGTCAGCGTGAGTTTTCCCGCAGGCGTGGTTAGGCGACCGGCGCGTTGTAGCCAGATGCGACGGATCGTGTCGACCCGTTCAAACACCCACAGCGCCGCGCGCTTTGGATTCGTTGACCGCTGAGGCGGCGACGCCTGCATCTGCAATTCGCGCATCAGATTGAACGCGAACAAGCTTGCCAATAAGTAGGTCTCGTTACCAGCCCGTGTGCGGACGGGGATGTAATCCATCTGGCAATGCGATTTCAATTCGCCGAACGTGTTCTCTTGCGATCCGCGACCGCTGTGATAGTCAACCGTCGCGGCGGCGCCCAACGTCTTGTTCGTCACGATCACCTTGAACTCGTAACCGAAGCTATGAGGCGTGAACAGATCCAACTGCACCGGTCCCTTGCGCTGCTGCTTGCTGCGCGTGCGGACCAGCAAGAAGCGAAAGCGCTGCGACCATGAC
>CAUJKE010000171.1 GCA_963205385.1 Planctomycetota bacterium
TCTCGCGGTGAGGATTGGGAAGGCATTCTCGTTCTCCTTGGTCGTGGGGATCAGCAATGCGCCACTCCGGTTGGGAGCGACCGACTACTGTACGGCTTCGCACTCGGCGACTTTCAGGTTGTAGAACTCGTCAGTAAGAAACCACTCTTCAAAGAGGCTTCTCAGTTGTTTCAATCGTCCGGCGGCTTGCTTCTTCGTGAAATTGGCGGAAGCGGCATTCACCGCGGCAACTTCGCTGGGCCGGGGCGCCGGAGGAACTGGGCGCGTGAAAGAATCCGCAGACCTGGGAAGAAGCACTACCGCCGCTAGATCTTGCGCGGGGACAAGATGCCGCCAGAGAAAGGCTTGCATCCGATCGTCCGCGGGAACCGCCTCGTGCGGCGCGCGGTCCTTGAATGCTACCGCTTGCCCTTGGATGGAAAACGGGACAGGCTTCGCGGTCTGCCGGAGCGTCGTCTTGAGGTACAGTTTGGCCGTGTCTTTCTCAGGCGTGAGCGTGACGCTCGACATGCTGAAGGAATCTTTAGGGCCGCCGAGTTGAATTTTAATGTCGCCGTCATAGCCATCTTTACGAATCGCATAGACGCTCAAGGCCACGCTGTTCTTGGGACGAATGCCAACATTCGACGGCGTGACGCGCAATTCGAAATCGGGTTGCGGACGGCTGATCCGCAAACGATACGCAAACGCTTCTCCGCCACTCCGCGAGGTGTCTCCCAAGTGAACGTAGATTGGTCCGTCCACCGCAGGCGTGAACATCAGATATGAATCCGCGTGATGCGTGTTCAACCCCGAGGCAACGTCCGCGTGATCGTCGTTCACGAACAACACCTGGCCGGTGCGGTCGGTGACTTTGAGGATCGAGTCCAGCGGTGAATCAAGACGTCGCGCCAGAACTTCGGCCACGAGCGGCTGACCTGCGACGCCGGCCACCTCGAACACGTCCCAATCGCCGGGCGAATCGATGCGTCCATTGATGATCGCAGGGAGCGCGACTTGTTGCGCGTTTTCAGGCGAGTTATTCGGTTCCGTATCGGACGTTGCCGCTTGCTCCGAAAGCAAAAACGGCAAGCAGTTGGAAACTAGTCCGTCCTGGACAACGGAAACCCACTGAATCCCTTGGGCCTCGTCGCGAGCGCCGAGTTTGAGCTGCGCTCCCTTGACGTTCCAGCCTTGCCACTGAAGCCTGGCCAACGTCTGCTCGTTGCCCCCCAAGGGAAAAATGCCTGTCAATAGCGGCAATTCGCCGATCGAAATGCGATAGACGAAGTCTTCTCGACCGCGATAGAGGGCGTCGAAGACGCGGAGGCGATATTCGCCGTCCGCGGGAACCTCGAACAGCAGTGTTGGGTCCGGCTTGAAGCCGAAGTCGTCGTTGTAGCTCAGTTCCTCGCCTTGGGCGCTCGAAACGGAGATGACCGGCTGAAACCAACCGGGGACCGCGTCGGCAATGAAGGGAATCAACTCGCGCGCGGCGCAGGAAATCACCAGGCGTTGGCCTTTGCGAGCTTGAAAGCGATACACATTCACTTCCCCGGAGGCGATTTGGCCGTTCACGGTGCGGGGCAAATCAATGGCGACCTCGGCTTCGTCCGTGGGTCGCTTGCGCAAGGCGAGTTCTTCTTTTCCCAGCACTTGCATCGAGCTGGTTAGCATCGGCTTGCGAGCGACCTCCGGCAATTGGCCGACCACGAACACGAGCGGATTCGAGATGCCTTGCTCGGCGACCACGCGCAGTTCGCGCGGCCCCGGTTCCGCATCGGCGGCGATCGTGATATCGACGAACACCAAATCGGCAATGGAGGTGCTCGCGGGGCGATTGCAATACTCCGCGAGGCGACCTTCAATGTTATCGCGAATCCTCAGCTCGACAGCGGACATCCCTGGTGTGGCCTTGGCGTTACTCTTGCCCTTACCCTTGAACTTGGGCCTCAACGCATTTAACTGCTCACGCAGTACCACCATTTCTTGATTGCTTAACCTGGGATAAGCCTTGGCGACCGTGGCGGAGACGCCGCTGCCAGAGACGAGTACCTGGTGGGCGCCGCTCAGACGTTGGCCACCAAGTTTCACGCGGAACGTCGTCCCCTGCTGTCCGCCTGCGGGATAGGCATAGCCAATGTAGGCCGTGGATTGACCGAGCGCCGAGGAGCCACACAGCGCTCCGCCGCAGAGTATCGCGGCCAGGCAGACGCACGACGTTAGCCACTGCGCGGGGCGCGTGGACTTAAGGGTTGCAAACAGAGTGCGCATCGGAGGTCTCATTGGTTTACATGATTTCGGTTAACAATCCGCCGGATTTAACGCGCTCCGACGGAGTTGGCAGCACTTGCGCTTCATCCCCCATGGGATGCGGCAGCGGAGCGTGCGGATCGATGCCAGCGAGCGTGTAGATGCTGCCCAACAGGTCGACCGGATAGACAGGCCGATCGGCGACCTCTTCGGCTTTTTTGTCCGAAGAGCCTACGATCTGGCCCCCCTTGAAACCACCGCCGGCCACGACGACTGAAAACACCTTGCCATAGTGATTGCGTCCGCCGTTCCAGGGTGGTTGCCAATCCACCTTGGGACCGCGTCCAAATTCCCCACAACACCACACGAGGGTGCTGTCGAGCAATCCGCGATCGCTCAAATCGCTGAGCAGCGCCGCGAGCCCCTGATCCAATTGCGGCACCTGGCGGCGCATGCGTTGGAAATGGTCTTTGTGCGTATCCCAGCCGCCGGGGAAGTTGATCACGACGTAAGGCACGCCGGCCTCGACCATGCGCCGCGCACACAAACACTCTTGGCCAAACGTATGCCGACCATAGCGGTCGCGCAGCGCCGAATTTTCCTTGGAAAGTTCGAACACTTCCTTCCCGCGACCCAAAACCAGATCATACGCCTGTTGCTTCGCCTGCATGGCATCGACAATTTGCGGATGGGTGGCCAGTTGCTGGCTCATGGTGTCAAGGCTTTCACGCAGGTCGCGGCGCGCGGCTTGACGGTCATCGCTGATGCTCGCGGAGACGACGCCTTCGACCACGAACCGCGAATCGTTCGGGTCGCCTCCAGTGGCAAATGGCTTGTATAACGGCCCGAGAAAACCTTCTTCGGAAAATCTTCCCTGCGGCCGAGTGAGCACCACGTAAGGCGGAATAATGCCTTGATAGTCGCGCCGCTTGAACAACGAAAACACCGCCCCGATGCTCGGGTAAGCCAGGCGCTCGCCGGGGGCGTGTCCCGTTTGCATCAAGTAGGCAGCGGTTTCGTGGCCGTTGTTGCCGTGCGTCATGCCGCGAATCAGCGAGAACTTATCCGCTTGTTTCGCCATTTCGGGGAACAGTTCACACAGTTGCGTGCCCGGCACGTTCGTGGAGATAGCCTGTCCGCAGTCGCCTGCATAGTCGCGGCCGAGCTCTGGCTTGGGATCCCAAGTATCGATGTGCGACATGCCGCCCCATAAGAAGATCTGAATCACAGACATGGCCTTCGGCGGCGGTGCGACCGCGGCCAGCGCAACGCTAGCGCCCATGACCTGCGCAAGCAGTAGTCCTACTGCCCCGAAGGCACCTGATATACGTATATGGCTGCGAGAAAGAGACTGGCTCTGATCGC
>CAUJKE010000172.1 GCA_963205385.1 Planctomycetota bacterium
TGCTGACCGTGTTGGGACTCGGCGTCGCCGTGACCGCGGTGGTGGCCTTGGTCGGAGTCTCGCACGGTTTCGAGAACTCACTGTCTGAACTTTACAATCAGCGGGGCGTGGACATCGTCGTGCAACGCAGCGGCGGCAGTCAGCGCGTCAACAGCGGCATCGATGCCTCGTTCGGCAAGGAATTAGTCAAACTCCCCGGCGTCGAACGTGTGGACGGCGGCCTGATGGATGTCATTTCTTTCCCAGAATATGGGCAGTTTACCGTGCTCATCAACGGCTGGGCGCCGGATGCGGCGATGTTCAACGAAATCAAAGTCCGCTCAGGCGATCGCCTGCACGAGGGGGACAATCACAAGGCCATGCTGGGGCATGTGCTGGCGGCTAACATCGATAAAAAGGTCGGCGACAAAGTCGAATTGTATGCGGAGGAGTTCGAAGTCATCGGCATCTTCGAGAGTTTCAATGTTTATGAGAACGGCTCGGTAATCGTGTTGCTGGAGGAACTGCAGCGGCTTACGGATCGCCCCGGCAAAGTGACGGGATTCTTGATTCATGCCCAACCGGGGAGCGACGACGCGCAGTTGCAGAGCCTGGCCAGGCAGATTGAAGCGATGGCGCCCGACGTGTCCGCCAAACGCACCAAAGAGTTCATTGAAAGCGTGCAGCAGATTCAACTCAGTCGGGCGATGGCTTGGGTCGTGTCGGGCATCGCACTGATGATCGGCTCGGTGGGCATGCTCAACACGATGGTGATGTCGGTCTACGAGCGGATCAAGGAAATCGGCGTGCTGCGCGCGATCGGCTGGCGCAAGAGTCGCGTGGTCGCCATGGTGCTGCTGGAATCGTTGGTCCTTAGCATCGGCGGCGCGGTGGTGGGGATCATCTGCGCCGTGCTTTTGATTCGCTTTCTCGGCTCCTATCCCCTCACCGCGAACCTGGTGCAAGGCAAGATCGCGCCGCACGTTTTGCTACAAGGGTTTTTGATCGCCCTCTTCGTTGGCGTTGGCGGCGCTGCTTACCCGGCGTGGTGGAGCGCGAATCTCGTGCCCCGTGAGGCCTTGCTCAAGAAATAAGCGTTCACTCCCGCTCCGCTTTTTCAATCCGCCGGCGCAAATTGCGAATCTGGTCTTGCGCGGCTAGCGGCAACTTCGAACGCAGCAAGTTCGCGCCGTTGAACCAGCCGATCGGTTCGTCGAAGACGATGTGATATTCGACAAAGATGGCGCCGGCCGGTTCCTGAAGTTCCGTCGCCTTGGCGTAGAACCCCGCGCCGCCATAGGTGTGGGCGGTGGGTTCCAGCGTCAGTTTGCCGGCATCGTCGCGGACCAGCGACTGCCACTGGTTGGGGAATTCAGCGTCTTTCGCAAAGCGATCGTCGACGTTGCCGGCGAGCACGATCGAATCGTTCGACCGCGTTTCATAAGTCCGCAACGTCGTGGCGATGCGCACGCGATCAAATAAAGGAAACACCGAATGGACGTAACGCTCTTGGTCGCCTGCGAGCGTGATCTTGCGTGTGGCCAGTTCGTCGGCGGTCAGTTCGCGAGCTTCCGAAGCGAGGTTGGGATCTTCAGCAGGGCTCTGTTCCTCTCCCGCCTTGCGGAGCCCTTCTTCGCTGATGTTCTTAAGCTGCCCATAGGCCACGAAATATAAGTCCACGGAGCGGAGCGTCGATTTCGGATCGGGAGCGTTCTCAAGCTTCAGAATAAACGGCGCGACCACCGATTTGCGCGTCAGCGCGTCAAAGGTGCGCGTGCCATCCGTGACGGTCTCAATCGCCGCGCGTTGTTTGGCGGCGCTGAGTCCATCGGCCAACAGCGCGCTGGGCAACTTCAACGAACCGCGCGGCGTCGTGACGCCTTTGGCTTGCAATTCGCGCAAAATCGGATTCTCTGCAGCCTGGAGCGAAGTTGTGAGCAGCAGGCAAGCAACGAAAAATGCAAAGCGGCGCAGCATGAAGATTTTCTCCCTCGCGCAGGTAAAGTCTCGAAAGCACAGCCTTCGAGTGTACCGTGAGACGCACGGGCGCGACAACGCTAGGAACAAAATTGCTAGGATCAAAATTGCCCTGCCGGGCAATTGCGCAGTTTACTTGCCGCCCAGTTTTTCCATGGTCGGCTCAGGCTGCCAGAGGTAGAGGAAACTCGGCAAGCGGGTACGATCCAGCCCCGGCAAGCTGACTGGCATCAACCCGTTTTGCAGCGGCGTATTGGGCGTAATGGCGTAGGGGGTTCGGGGGCGATCGGCGCAGCGGTGATAGAGCACGACCCGCGCGTCCGGCGCGCCACCCATCTGACGGCCGATCGCGACCGCGTCATCAAGGTAGCCGACCGCATCGATCAAATGCCGCTCCTGGGCCTGGTAGGCGGTAAAGACGCGGCCATCGAAATTCGTCGGATCATCGCGATTCACTTGGGGCCGCGCGGAGATCACGACATCGCGGAACCGCTGATGGAATTCCGTCGCCATCGCTTCCAATAGCGCGCGGCCTTCTGGGTCCATGGCGCGAATCGGCGTTCCCATGTCGATGTTCGGTCCCGACTTCACCGGGACGCCAATCACATTGAACTGCGCCATGGCGTCTTGCAGGTTGTATAGATTCAGGATCACGCCGACGCCGCCTGTCACGGTCGTGGGATGGGCCACGATTTGATCGGCGCCGAGCGCCAGGTAATAAGCCCCCCCTGCCCCGACGTCCATCAAGCACGCGACCACGGGAATTCCGGTGCGCTGCTTGAATCGCTGCATATCATGCCACATGATGTCGCTGGCGGTCACGCCGCCGCCGTGGCTGTTGATGCGGAGCACGACCGCGCGCACACAAGGATCGCTCGCCGCCGCATCCAACCGCTCGCGGAAGAGCGACACGGGGTTTTCCCCTTGCGAACCGTAGCCGGTGAAGTTGTTGTTGAGCAGCAGTCCGTCGACATCGATGATCGCAATCAGCGGGCCTTCGTCCTGGAGCGTCGGCTCCGCCACCGGTTGCGCGACGACGGGCCCGGAATTGCTAGGCGTGGGAAAATCGGGCCGCGCGGTGACCGTGGCGTTCATGCGCAATCCCGGTCCGTGGCAACCGAGCGCGGCAACGAACAAAAGCAGCAGCAGGTAGCAAGTGCGAAGCATGGCGGCGGGGGGCTGGGGAGCGAAGGCGGGATTATCGTACTTATCGGCATGCCGCGCGCCGATCGGCATAGATTTATTGGCGAACGATGGGATACACTCCTCTTTCACGTGATATCACTGCTAGCACGAAGTGACTCGAAACGATGGGCCACGCGCGATGAAGCAAAGCAACCCTTACGAGCCCACGTTCGTCGATCCGAGCGCTGAATTTGCCTCGGCCAACCGTCCCACGCATGCCCGCTACCTGGTGCTCGCGCTCTCCGTGATGATGGCCGTATTGCTCTATCTTGATCGGTTCGCGCTGAACGTTGTGCAACCGGTCGTGATGGACGAGTTGGGCCTGAACCTGACGCAAATGGGCTGGGTGACGAGCGCTTTCTTTTGGGCCTATGCGTTGGCGCAAGTACCGGCGGGGACGCTCGGCGATCGCTGGGGCGGACGGATCGCCTTGACGCTTTTCGTGGCTGCGTGGTCGATTGCTTTTGGCCTGCAAGCGCTCGCGACCACCTTCGCGCTGCTGATCGTCTTTCGCGTCTTGCAAGGCATTGCGCAAGCCGGCGCCTACGCCACGACCGCCGGCTTTCTCAAGTACTGGATCGAGCCCTCGCGGCGCGGCCGCGCGAATAGCGCCGTTTCGATGGGAGGCCGCGGCGGCGGAGTGCTCACGAACTTCGCCACTCCCCTCTTGATGGCAGCGCTGGCCGCCCTGCTCGTCCGCATGCAATGGACGGACAATCCTGACCCGAAACCATGGCGCTGGATCTTTTTGATCTACGCGGCACTGGGCTTGTTGTGGGCAGGCATTTTTTGGTGGTGGTTCCGCGATCGGCCGCAGCAGCACCAAGGCGTAAACGATGCCGAGTTAATGATTATCCAAGGCCAGGCAAAGCCTTTCCAGCCGATCGCTCCTCACACGCCGGTGCCGCCGTGGTGGGTGGTGATGAAGAACCGCAACCTGTGGCTGCTCAGCGCGATCATGTTTTGCGTGAACGTGGGGTGGATTTTTCTGGCGACTTCGCAAACAACCTATCTGAAGGAAGTCTTCGGTTCCTCCTTGGTCCAGGCGGGGGCGTATACGGCGCTCACCGCGCTGGGAGGCATGGCAGGCTGCATCAGCGGTGGCTTTGCAACCGACTGGCTGATGCGCTCCATGGGCGAAGTGTGGGGCCGGCGGCTGCCGGGATTGGTCTCCTGCGGCGGCGCGGCGCTGATGTATCTCCTGGCGCTCGTGCTCCAGACACCGGAGTCGGTGGTGATCGCTTTCGCCAGCGTTTATTTTTGGAACGACTTCTTGCTCGGTTCGCTCTGGTCGACGGTGCAAGATGTTGGTGGGCGGAACTCCGGCGCGATGTTCGGCTTCATCAACATGTCCGGCAACCTGGGCGCGGCGGTTTTTCCCCCAGTGATCGGGCTCTTAGTCGATTCCAAGAGTTGGGCAGGCGTATTTATCGTCTCCGCCGCGGCGTTCCTGATCGCGTTTGTGTTGTGGTGCTTCGTCGATCCCCGCATCAAGCTGCCTGCGCACGACGAGGCGTGATCCGAGCGCGATGGGGCGTGATGCGCACGCTCGCGTGCTCGAGGCGGTGGACCGTTTCCTCGCCCAACTCGACTTTCAAGAGTTCGATGTAAGATGACATTGCGTGATCCGCAATGCACTGCGTCAGATTCACAAGTAATTCACTCGTCGGCGTAAACAGCCACCGCCACCAACTGAAGCGATCCTGGTCGTGTCCCTTGAGTTGCACCGCCTGCCGGCGATGCTTATCGAGCACGATGGACAAACTGCCGGTATGCGAATAGCGATACCACGGGAGTGTAAACGGGGGCGGCACGGTAGGGACGAGATCCCCTTTGTTGACGAACCGGTACAACCGCGGGAGATAAGCACTGGCGGCCTTGGGGCTGAAAACACGTGGCGAGCCGAACGTGCAGGTCAGGTATGGTTCGAGCCCTTCTTCGGCGAACCTGGCCGCCAGAATCGTCGCGAGCGCGCCGCCGAGACTGTGGCCGGTGAGCCAGAGGGTTTGCTCGTTATCGCGCGCCTCTATCACCTTCGCCCAGACCTGCGGCCAAATGAGCGCGAGGGCATCGAGAAAGCCGCGATGCACCGCCCCGCCAAAACCGCGCGTTTGAGCCGTCTTGAGATTGGTGACCCAATCGATCGCTTCATCCGTTCCGCGCAAGGCCACGACCAGATTGCGGTCATCCGCCACGACAAAGCCAAACGCGCCTGCCTCGCGAAAAACCTCCAGCCTCCGGTAGTGTTCGGCGAAGGGGAGCAAACTAGCCGCAGGATCGTCGCGATAGGCAATTTCCGCGAGTACAGCGAGCCGCCAAGCGCTCTCCAGGTAATGGCACGAACGAGTGAGCGCTAACGGGTTGAACACGGGGCGTTCCTTGCCCTGAAGGTTGCGAGAGTCCAAAAAGTGCGGTTTAGCGCGTCTTTGGGAACTTTTCGGCCGTCAGAATCGACAAACTTAGTCTAATTGCACAAAACGAGCGAAAACGCCCCTTTGGGGGCGGTCACGGGCCAGTGATTGCAACGATTCGACGGCGCTTGTGCAACGGAACTATGCGAGGCTGAGAGGAACTGTGGTGGTAGTTAAAGAGAGGTGGCCAGCTTTTCGCCGAAGCAGGGGTGTGGTGCGCGCTGCGCTGTCATTGCAATGCGCGTTGCGCCGTGGGTGTCTCGACGTATATCCTGAATTTGACACAACTTACTTTTTCGTTGCAATGAATGTAGGCCCAATTATAATTCCAGCTTAGTGGAGTAGGTGAAGGCAGCCAGTCTTTCCTAGGTTTCCTAGACGCGCTATTTTCGCGCGTTCGCCCTCCCACTTTTGAGAGTCTTTTAGTTTTCGGATGTCAGGCGCGGTTTGGCATTCGGACTTCAGAAATCGTTCGTTTAACCAAGGGTTGGATCATGGCCACTGGGCGTGATAAAGCGTTGCATACTTTTACCAATCGTCGTCGTGAGCGCGCTCGCAAGGCCACGCGTCGGCGGATGCATCTCGAGCATTTAGAGGCTCGGCAGATGTTTGCGGCGCCACAATTGGCCTCGATCAATCCGAATGTTGGTGACGTGTTCGATCTGAACGGAACCAACGTTCGGAACATCGCACCGCGCGAATTGACGATTCGTTTTGACGATGGTCAAGTCATCGATCCCGCGAGCGTGACCAACGCAAACGTGCAGATCATCCGTTCGGGATTGGATGGAACTTTTGGTCAAGCCAACGACGTGGTCATCACGCCGGGCTACATCGGCATTGGCGAAGCGCCGAACGAAATTGTTGTCCGTTTCAAGGAAAATTTACCGGACGATTTGTACCGCGTGACGTTGGTTGGCAGCGGCGCGACGCCGTTGCGCAACACAGGCAACGAGGCGTTCAATAGCGGGGCGGATCGGCAGGTTGGGTTTGAATTGGATTTGGGCGCCCAGGTGATTGCGGTGGTGCCGCAACCGGTCGTGCGCGTCGGTTCCGCGTGGCAGCAGAGGCGCGACCAGATCGAGGTGTACTTCAACGACGACAACCTTGATCCGGCACTCGCTTCCAATGTGAAATACTACAAGCTGATCTTCACCAACAATACCGTTAGCAATACCGACGATGCGACCGTCCTGCCCACTTCCGCTGTTTACGATGCGGCGGCGGACAAAGTGACGCTCACGTTTGCGAAAGACCTGGCTTTGCTAACGACCGGTCCGGGGACGTATCGCCTCCGCATCGGCACTAACGAAACCACGCCGCCGCCGCCGATCTCGACGAATCTCGTCAACGATCCTGGCTCGAGTTTCGCGACGGCGAACAACATCGGCGCCTTGAGCGCCACCGGGAGGATTTTCACGGCGGCCATCGAGGCCGAGGATTACTCGCTCGTTTGGCCAGGCGGGATCGACGAACCGGGGCATCGAGATATTCCTCAAGCGGAAACGCACCTCAACGGCGATGCGGATATTGCCGGCGGAACCCCGGTACGGTTCTACAATTTCTCCCCGACGATCAACGGCTTTTTCAACTTCATTACGGAACCACAAAAGCAGCGGGCGCGGGAAATCTTTGAAATTTATGGTCATTATTTGGGCATCGATTTCGTGGAATCCGAAACCCAGGGAACCATTATCGCCACGGCGGACCTGGCATCCGTCGGGGGAGCATCCGCGCCGGGGGGCGTCGCCGGTTTGGGCAGTGCGTTCGCAGCGGTGATGGATGTTGCGGAGTTGAATTGGAACGACGATTACGGCGGCAGTTGGTTCGATGTCGCCATGCACGAGATTGGCCACGGTTTGGGCCTGGGCCATACTTACGACTTGCCGCCAGGCACGAACATGGGAAGCCAGCCGCTGCTGGGATTCGATAACCGGCTAGAGCCCATCTTTCCCGGCGCGCAGGACATCGTGCATGGGCAATATTTGTTCCGTCCGGACAGCACCGACATCGACCTCTACAAGTTCACGGTCCCCCAAAGCGGAACGCTGAGCGCCGAGACGTTCGCCGAGCGACTGCCGGAATCGAGCCGACTCGACACCGTGCTGACCTTGTATCGCGAAGTCAGCGGCGTGCGCGAAGTAATCGCGCGGAACGATAACTACTACAGCGACGATTCGTTCCTCAAGCTGCAACTTGAAGCTGGCACTTACTACATCGGCGTTTCGTCGACCGGCAATACCAATTACGATCCCACGATTGTAAACTCCGGTATCGGCGGCACGAGCAACGGCCCCTATCAGCTCCGGCTCGACTTCCGCGCCGACGTGACGGACACCCTGAAGGACGCCACTGGGACGGCCTTCGATGGCGATCTCGATGGAGCCCCCGGCGGCGTTTACAACTTCTGGTTCCGCACCGCGACCACAGCCAATACCTTTTTCGTCGATAAGGCGGCCACCGGCGCTGGTGATGGCACGGTCGCTAGTCCGTTTGGCAGTCTACAAGCCGCACTCGCGATCGCCGGCCAGAATCCCGGTTCCATCGTGCGCGTCCTGGGCAACGGCGGCGCGGACGGCAACCTGGCCACGGTCGCTGATAACATCCCGTATCAAATCGGCGTTGGCCCTCCCGGCAATAGCGGTCCGTTGCCCGATGGTCGCGGACTGGAAGTGCCCAAGGACGTCACTTTGATGATTGACGCCGGCGCCATTTTCAAAATGCGCCGCAGCCGTATTAGCGTCGGCTCCGACACCGCGACGATCGACCGTAGCGGCGGCGCGTTGCAGATCTTGGGGACGCCGACCAACAGCGTGGTGTTCACTTCGTACGATGACGACAAGTTCGGCGGCGATACCAACCGTTCGCCGACGCAACCGGCTGCCGGCAATTGGGGCGGCATCCTCTTTCAAGCGGATATCGACCGCGCCGATCAGCGGTTTGACTACGATCGCGAAGGCATCTTCCTGAATTACGTCAACCATGCCGATATTCGCTACGGCGGCGGCAGTGCGGAGATCAGCGGCGGCGAAGTGGTGGTGATGCCGATCCAGATGGTGGAGTCGCGGCCCACGATCACGTTCAACCAGATCACGCTCTCCGCTGACGCCGCGATGGCGGCGGACCCCAACAGCTTCGAGGAAACGAATTTCCAGTCTCCTCCCTATCAATTGGCGGCGGCTTTCACTTCGGATTACGACCGCGTTGGGCCGGACATCTACGGCAACCAACTCCAGGTCACCGAGATCGTCAACGGTGTGCCGGTCTCGCGCGCCAATTCGATCAACGGCTTGTTTGTCCGGATTAAGACGCCTGCGGGGGACGCGTTGCACCAACTGACCGTTCCCGGTCGCTTTGACGACTTGGATATCGTCCACATTCTCAAGGAAAACTTGCTGATCGAAGGGACGCCCGGCGGCGGGATTCAGTCGCTCGAAGTTCCCCCGGTCGAGACCGTGACCTTGACGCCGCGCAGTGGCGGCACGTTACCGGCGGGAACGTATACCTACCGCATTACCTACGTCGATTCCTCAGGCAACGAAGGGGCCGCTTCGGCGCCGACTTCGCCGCTGACGATCGACGGCATTGGCGTGCGAACAATTCGGCTCGATAATCTGCCGCCAGCCTCGGCCGGCTATGTCGCGCGACGCATCTATCGCAGCAATGGCGGCGCGTACGAACTGGTCGCGCAGATCAACCCCAATAGCGCCTCGTACACCGATAACGGAACGACGGCTGGCGGCGAGTTGAAAACCAATGACAGCGGAATTCTCGCGCGCACCGATGCGCGCTTGGCGATCGACGGAGGCATCGTCCTCAAGATGGACGGCGCGCGGATCGAAGCCACCATCAGCTCGCAATTGCTCGTCGAAGGGACGAACGAATTGCCGGTTGTGATTACGTCCATTCGCGACGATCGCTACGGCGCCGGCGGCACTTTCGATCAGACCGGCCTCAACACGCCCAACACGCCTGCGCGCGGCGACTGGGGCGGCTTGTTCTTTGGGCCGATCAGCAGCGGCAGCATCGATCACGCCGTGATCGCCTATGGCGGCGGCGCGGTCACCATCGACGGCACGTTTACCGGGTACAACGCGCTGGAAATCTATCAGGCGGACGTGCGCATCGCCAATAGCATCATCGAACAGAGCGCCACCGGCCGCGGCGGCCAAGCGCCGGACTCGCGTTTTGGCGACGGGTTCAACGAGCCGGCGACGATCTTCGTCCGCGGCGCGCAACCGGTCATCATTAACAACATCATCCGCAACAACGCCGCCGTTGCGATTAGCATCAACACCAACTCGCTCAACCATTATCAAGTGACGGATTGGGGACGCTCCACAGGCGAACTCGATCGTCTCGATCAGTTCCTGGACAATCAAGGTCCACTTGTTCGCCTTAACCGGTTGGCCAACAACGGCATCAACGGAATGAACATCCGGGGCGAAACGCTCCAAACGCAAGGCGTGTGGGACGATACGGACATCACCCATGTGCTGCAGGAAACGGTCTACATTCCCGACTTCCACACCTTCGGCGGCTTGCGCATTCAAAGCAGCCAGGCGGAGAGTCTGGTTGTAAAACTGCTGGGACAAAACGCCGGCATCACTGCGACCGGTCGCCCGCTCGATATTGATGATCGCATCGGTGGCATGTTGCACGTCGTGGGTCAGCCTGGGCGGCCCGTCATCTTCACGTCCCTTAACGACGACACCGTCGGCGCTGGCAAGCGTCCGGATGGTCGCCCACAATTCGACACTAACAACAACGGCACGGCCACCGGCCCCAGCCCCGGCGATTGGCGCAGCCTGCTTATCGATCAGTATGCGCACGATCGGAACGTGCAAGTCATCATGGAGGCGGAAAGCGCCGGAGGCGATGCTCCCGGCAACAACTCCACTCCCGCGGTGGGCCAGCAACTCGGTGGCCTTGCGCCGGCGGAAAAGAACGCCGATGAGAATCGTCGCTTGGGCTTTGAAGTGCATGGCTTTTTGAATGCGTCCAACGACATCGATGTGTACAGCTTCACGGCGCCTGCCCTGACCGAGGTCTGGCTCGATATCGACCGCACATCCTTCGCGCTCGATGCGGTCCTGGAACTGGTCAATAACCAAGGGGACGTGCTGGCGAGGTCCGTCAACTCGACCGCCGAAACGGCCGGCGCTCCGACGCTGACCGGCCTGGGGATGAAACTCCAGAAGACCCCGCCGTTCAATGGCGCGGACTACTACACCACCAATCCCAAAGACCCCGGCCTGCGCGTTATCCTGCCGGGTCCGAAGGGGACGACCAACACCTATCACGTCCGCGTGCGCAGCAACAGCCCGAATCTGGATGCGAATCTCGGCGGCGGGTTGACTTCCGGCGCGTACCAGTTGCAAATTCGGTTGCGCGAAATCGATGAGCAGCCGGGTTCGATCATTCAGTACGCGAACATCGCGTATGCGACCAACGGCATCGAGGTGCTTGGTCAGCCGACCCATTCGGCCCTCTTGGGCGAAGCTTCGGAAACGCTAGAGTCCAACGATACGCTGGCGACTGCGACCGATTTGGGGAACCTGCTCAATTCGGACCGCTCTGCGCTCAGCATCGCCGGTTCGCTGGGGAAGACGGATCCACTGTTCAACTTGTCGGATGTCGATTTCTATCGGTTCCAGGTCAGCTACGACTCCACGCAGCAAATTCCTGGCGTGACCGCCCCGGCCGTACTCTCCACGATCTTCGATCTCGACTACGGCGACCGCGTCACCAGTGGCAATATGTCGTTGTGGCTCTTTGACGCCGGCGGCCGCCTGGTGATGCGGAACATCAGTTCCAACATCAGCGATGATTTGCCGCGCATCAATAAAGGGGACGACACCGCCGATCTTTCGCGCGGCACACTCAACGGCGGCGATCCGCTCATCGGCACGCAAATCCTGCCTGAAGGGGTGTACTATATCGCGGTCTCGCGCGATGGCGTCGTGCCGACGGAACTCGCGGCCAACTCGCTGTTGCGCTTGGAGCCGATCAATTCGGTCATTCGCATCGCCGAAGATCACATTGGCGCGGCTGGCGGCGGAACCGCGGCGGATCCCGTCGTGCCGGTGCTGCTGGATCAAAATAGCGTTGTGCCGTTCTTCCTCGGTGACGTGACCCTGTTCTTCACGCAACAAACGCCCCTAGCGCCCGGCGTTGGCCCGCAAGCCACGCGCCTGCTCACCGTCGATCCGTTTACAGGCGCCATCGAAACGGTCGTCAACAACAATCTCGCCAATTCAGACAATTCGTTCAGTCGTGACATCGGCGATATTGCGTTCCGTTCCGACAATGAACTGTTCGCGTTCTCGATCGATACCCAGAATCCGGTTATTCGGTCAGATGCAGGCTCCGGCAACTACCTGCAAATCAGCACGGCGGATGGCACGGTGGTGAATGTCGGCGATGACGGCATTGTGACGTACGAAGCCGATCCCGCGGGCCTGGCGCAGAATCCGCCAGTCTTTCAGCCGGTCGTTGGTAACCTCGGGCCTGGCAACGTTCGTTACGGCTACGGCGTGCAGTTCAACGCCCTGACGTTCCATGTTACCAATGATAATGTCGAGCGACTCTACGCGGTTGGTAATCGCGGCGATAGCGCCGCCGAAGGGAACGCGCGCAACAACTTTGTGGCGCTCAAGGAGAACATCCTCTATGAGTTCAATACCCAAACCGGGGCCGCCATCTTCGATCCCAACTCGCCCACGCTAATCGACGGGGATCGGGCGCCGTACAGCAGCAACGCGGCGACCGACGCCGTGGAAGTAGGCGAAGTGCTTACCGCGCCGCGCATCACGGCCATTGATCCGACCACGCAGTCCAATATCAACGGCAACCTGATCACGAATTTCGTCCTTAACGATGGCAATACGTTCACCGTCACCGACCGCGACATCACCACCGCGTTCGAGTTCGACGCGGGGTTCGATTTCCAGCAGAACATCAATGTGGTCACCGGCAACACCATCCGGGACGGCAACTTCTTCATCCTGGATGACCAGGTGTTCCAATTCGACACCGGCCCGGTGATTAGCATCGGCGTGGATGGGGGGCAATTGACTGATGGCATCGTGGTCACGGTCAATGGCAATGGCACCGCGGCTAGTTTCGAATTCGATAACAGTCCTCCTGGCGATCCGAACGCGATGCCGAATCCGATCCCGGACGTACCGCAGCGCGATCCCAACGCGACACCGATCCGCTTCGGTCCCGGCACGACGTCGGTGCAACTCGCGGGTTTGCTTGCGGATGCCATCAACGCGGCGATGGGGATCAATGTAGCCGCCGCCACGGTTGGCTCGCGCGTCAACCTGGTCAACGAAACCACAGTTGCGATAAACCTGCCGCCGGCCACCCCGGTCACGCAGGTGCTCGTCACCGGCGATCGCGGCGCCGCGCCGATCATCCATATCCAAGACAACGCTCTGATTAACGACGGTGACTTCTTCACCGTGGCGGTCGGCTTCCCGCAGCAGAACGTGCGCTTCGAGTTTGATACAGGCAACGGTGAGACGGGGGGAAGTTTCGCGGTCCAAATCGGCGCCGATGCCGCGCAAACCGCTTCCAACTTAC
>CAUJKE010000173.1 GCA_963205385.1 Planctomycetota bacterium
AGCGCGCTTGCCGCGAGATACCAACTGCTTACACTTGCCGCCTTGACCTGAAACAGGAAAGGAAGGCCCATGCGAAAGCTGTGGCTGATTGGAGGCGCCACCGCGGTCATCGCCGCGGGCGCTGCCTTCGTGCTGCTGTCGGGCGCCAAGAGCCCCGCCGCCAGTGCCGATGCGAAAGACAAGAAGCCGGACGTCACGCTCGAGTTCACCTCCAGGGAGGTGGTCAACCCGAAGAGCGTCACGTTGCCGCGGCGAATCGAGTTCACCGCCCCGCACGACGCGCCGCGCACCGCCATTCGCGACTATTGGCTTTCTTTGGCGGATGCCGCGGAACGTGAAGGCAACGCTGAGGGCTGCTACCAGTATCTCTACCACGCTGGTTGGGACATGGGACTGCCAGCGCTCGATGAATATGGCCCCTTGCTGGAGCGGATGGCGGCGGTTGCTGAAGGCATGGGCTCCTCGGCGCTCGCAAAACTGGCGCGGGCGCATTTGCGGTCGTTGTTATAGAGGCTTTTCTTCAGGAGCCAGTCCATGCCGCTGGGAATCGATCCGACGGTGGATTATGTCTTCAAAAAGCTGTTTGGCGATCCGGCCAATAGCGATCTTCTGATTCACGTCCTCAACGCCGTGCTGGACTTGCCGCAGCCGATTGTGGACGTGACCATCCTGAACCCGTTTAACGAGCAGGAGTTCGACGAGGACAAGACCTCCATCCTAGACCTCAAGGCGAAGTGCCAGGAAGGACGCTGGTACAATGTAGAAATGCAAAGCAGGGCCATGCGGTCGCTTCCGGCCCGACTGGCGTATTACAGCGCTAGCCTATACGTCGATCAGATGGGAGCAGGCGACGGTTACGCGACATTGAAACCAGCGTTTACGATTTGCTTTCTCAACAACGTGCAATTTCGAGGCGTCAGAGAGCCACATCTACGGTTTTTATTGTGCGACGCACGTCACCGCCAAATCCTGACCGACCTGCTGCAAGTTCACACGATCGAGTTGCCGAAGTATAATTTTGGTAAGGTTGGGTTGCCGGAGGCCGATGACCTGAGCCAGTGGGCCTTCTTTCTGAGCCGCGCTGCTAAACTGGAAGCCGATGAACTAAAGCGGTTACTCCCCGAGCCCGAGTTCATCAAAGCCACAGGAGTTGTAGAAATGATTGCCAAGACGCCCGAAGAACGCATGCGTTACGAGTCCCGCCTGAAGGCCGAACGGGATGTTCGCGCGTATATCCAGGATGCCGAGGAAATTGGCGAGGCGATTGGCCTGGAGAAAGGTCAAAAGCAAATGCTGATTCAGCAAATTCAGATATTCGAGCAACTCTTGCAGGAACCGGTAACACCGCTGGAAGAGCTTGCGGCGAATGAAGTGGCAGCATTGCAGAAGCGGCACGATGAGCTTTTGGCCCGCAGTGCGGCACGACTGTAGGACGGCGCTTCCCCCCGCAACGCAAGTCCTACCTGCGCCAAGTCCGGTAAGATCTTATTCGCAGAGGCTCCTGGGTATTACCTCAAGAACTTCGCTAACCGGGTGTGTGTTTCCGGCTCGTGGAGCGAAGACTTGCCAAACCCAGGTTCCGCGCCAGCGGCCACGGCCGCGGCCTGATGGTCGTCATAGTTGGTGATCAGCATCACGGGGAGCGTCTGCGTCTGCGCGTCTTGCTTTAGCGCTCTGATGAACTTCAAGCCTTCATAGCCATCGGCGTCGAAGATTCGATTGACTAACACCAGCGCGTAGTCTCCGTCCTGCGCCGCTGCGAGCGCGTCGGCCGCTGAATGTGCGGGCGTCACCTCCGCACCGAATTCGCGTTTCAGGAGCTGCGCGAGCGCGCGGTGATCGAAGCCGCAGTTGCCGACGGAGAGGACGTGTTTGGCCATTGAAAACGATCGCAAGCAAAAGCAAGACGCATTGGTTCACATCCGAAATTCGAAATCCGAATTTTGTTTCGAGATTCGGATTTCGATATTCCGTACGCGGGTGCGGCTACTCCGCCCCCACCTTCGCGGTCGAGTCTTGAATCGCGAAGACGTGTGTCTTATTGCCGATGAACAATACGCCGTTGGCGACAATCGGGGTGCTGTAGATGGAGTTGCCCATGTTGATCTCGGCAATCGGCTCGTGCGGCTCTTTGCTGAGATTGAAGATCACGACATCACCATCTTCATCGCCCATGTAGACGTGGCCGTCGGCGATCAGCGGCGAGCCCCAGCTTGCGGCGAGCATGTCGTACACCCAGTTCACCTGGCCGGTCTTGGCATCCATGCAGAGGAACAGGCCGCTGAAATCCGCGATGAACAGCAGGTCGTCTTTAATCGCCACGGTGCCGATGCTGCGGTGGATTTCCTCTTCGAAGTCAATCTTGCCATCACCATTGCGGTCGTGTTGGCTGTAGTGCCAGACGCAGGCGCTGTTGGGGTTGGGGATCGCAATTTCACCTTCCTCTTCCAACACGCCAATCAGGCGACGGGGGGGAACGATCTGCTTGGGATCGGCGCGTTTCACCGCGAGAAACTCACTGACGTCGCCGCTCTTGGTAGGATCGATGCAGTAGATATGCCCCACCCCTTCGCCATGCTCGGGATCTTGCCCGACGGCGATGTAGACGAGCCCGTCATAGACGACCGGCGTGGCGATCGGTTCGTTGCGCGTGCCGCGACCGCCAAGCACCCACTTGGCTTCCTTGGGATTGAGGTCAAACCGCCACAGCAGTTCTGGCTTGCCGTTGGTTCCTTTGTCGGCTTTGAAGCTATAGAGCCAGCCATCGCCCCCGCCGTAGATCACTTGCCACACGCCACCGAGTTTGGCGACCGCGGGGCTACTCCATTGGCCATGAATGATATTCTCGCCTGGCGAGTTGTCGGTCCAATAGACTTCCTTGGTGTTCTTGTCGATGGCGAAGAAGCTCGGCGCCTTGACGGCGGGAATGTTGACGTGCGTTTCGTCCACGCCGTTGCCGGTGCAGCAGAACAGAATGTCCCCCAGGCAGGTAATCGACGTGCTGCACATGTTGTGCTGCGACGAGCCGAGCTCCTCCATCATGTTGAACGTCCAGATCACATCCGATTCGTGCTTATCCGCTGGCGTAAGCACCTTGTAGCCCAGCAGCTTGGGGCCTTGGGCCACGATGAACAGGTCGCGATCCCCGCCTTCGGCCGGCGCCTTCAGCGTCCACTTCTTGCCAGCGTCAGCGACTTCGACCTTCGTGTCGGCGGCGACTTCCAGGCCGCTGTCCGTGAAATGCTTAGCCAGGCCTTCCGGCAGCTTCCCAGTATTGAGCTGCGCAATGGCGGGCGCGACTTCGTCCGCCGTGGGGTCTTCATTCTTCATGATTTCGAACATCTTGGCAGGCAGATTCTGCTCGCCGTCGTCCTCGCCATCATAAAAGCCGTTGAGATCCACGCAGACGATTTCACCCCGGCTGGTGGTGATCCAAGCACGATCCCCTTCCGTGTAGGCCGTGGAGCAGATGCCTTGCTGCGGCCAATCGTTCGTGCGCCCCGAGGGGAGCTTTTCGCACGAGTGCTGCCAGAGGAAGTTTCCGGTCTGTTCGTCAAAACAGAGTAGCACGCCCAAGTCGATATCGGCCGGATAACGCTTGAGATAGGCGGCGTTGTTGTTGGTGCCGACCAGAACCTTGCCGTCAGCAACCACGACGTTGCCATAGGTTTGGCTGCCGGTCTGCGCCACCCACTTAATGTTCTCGCCATCGTGGTTCCACTTGTCGGTCTTGCGATCGAACGTGCCTGGATCCCAATGGGTGGGAATATGCTGGGCGATCGGCGTATTGTTGCGGTAGGACGTGCCTCCCCACTGGCTCCAATCCCCTGCCTTAACGGGCGCGTTGGCATTCTTATCAATGGCCGGAGCGAATTTCGGCCCAATCGCAACTTGATCCTTGGGCAGATCGGTCGTGGCCGCTTCATCCGGCTTAGCTTCATCCGGCTTAGCTTCATCGGGCATTGGCGCTTCTGTTTTGGGTGCTTCCGGCTTGGGTTCAGCGGCCGGCGCGTCTTCCGTCTTGTTCGCCGGCGGCTCGAGCGTCGGTTCCATCGGCTTTACCTCCGGCGGCGTCTCGACGGCCGGCTTCACTTCCTCCATCGGTTCCGCCGGAGCAGGCTCGGCCGGCGTGACTTCAGGCGCCGGGGCCGGCGCTTCCTCGACCGCAGGTTTCGTGGCGTCCGTCGCCGCGGGCTGGCCGGAGGTGGTCGTCGAGTTCTTCTTGCCTGGAGGCGTGGGGGGCTGACAGCCGACGAACAAGGGCGTGGCCATCAAACCAGCGAGGGCGACCCAGGCCCATGTGAATGCGTGTAGCGTGCGCTTCATAACCGTCAAATCTCCGTAACAGATGGGTGGCGCGCCAACGGACCCGCGACATCGAACGTCGCTCGCCGTGCATCACGCGCCACAGTGTGCATGTCTTATTTATTCGCGTAGACCTTGATATTGTCCAACCAAATTTCCGCATTCCCAGCATTGCCGTAGAGGCCAGGCGCCGCTTGTGTGGTGGGGAGGTCATCCACCGCCTCGATAGTCCAGTCTTCCGGTTCAGCCTCGTCTCGAGGCCAAACCTTGCCGCGGATGACCGCTTTGCCGTCTTCGTTCGCCACTTGGAGCTTCATCGTGTACCACGTGTTCGGCTCCCACGAGAAGTTGATGGTCTTGGAAAAGCGGTCCAGTTGCGAATCCCACAGACGAAGCTGCAATTCCTGCTTATCGCCGCGCATATCGAACGTGTAACCCTGCGCGGATAGCCCGACATCCGGCATGCGGTCATCGACTTTGGCGCCGAGGACGTCCGCTTGAATCGTATAGTCCGAGAGGTCGCTATGACCGAGCCAGCCGCGGCTGCGCGTCCCCTTGGGAATTGTCGTGATCTTGACCGCCACGGTGTTGCCATCCGGTAATTTCCGCAAAATGTGGCGATAACGCATCCCGACCCAGGTAACTGGCAAATCGGAGACGCCTTCAAAGTCCCACGCCCAGGGCAGCGGCGGCACAGTGCGAATGCGGGCGGACCCCTTCAAGTCACCGGCTTTGACTGTGAGTTGCGTCGCTTGATGTTTCAACTCGGCAGACGCCATGAACGTGCCGTCGGCCGCAATCTCGCCGGCGCCGCTGAGTTCAAACGCAGCATTATCGGCCGCTTTCAAGAACTGCCCGTGCGCGTTGAATAGGTTCACCGCGAACTTCTGCTTCTCGCCCGGCTTAAGTAGCACGTCGCAGGGTGAAACTTGCAGCCATGCAGGCGTTTGATCGTCGGCCACCGGCGCTTCGATGTTCTTGGGCGCGGGAATCGCATCCGCCCCCGGCTTCTTGTCCGGGTCGGCCAGGCAGTACAGCGCTTGCGACGATTGCACGTAGAGCTTGCCGTGTGAAACGATCGGCGAAGCATTCACTTCCACGCCGCTTGCCAAGCGGCCACGCTTGACGATCTTCGCGCCAGCTTTGGCGTCGGGTTCGAGAATGTACCAGCGACCGTTGGCTTCGAACGCATAAATCTTGCCGTCCGCATACAGTGGGCTGGAACGCATGATCGTCCCCAGGCCAATGGCGCGGCCGATCGGCTCGCCGGTCTTGGCATCGAGGACTTGCAGTTTGGCGGCATCGGTGAAGCAATATAATCGGCCATCCACGAGGATTGGCGAGCTTTTGCCTACGCCGAGTTCGTCAACCTTCCAAAGTTCGGCGGTCTTGGTCACATCACCGGACTTCGTGCCGTCCACCGCGACCATCGCTCCCATCGTCGTGCCGGTGATGTTCTCTTCGCTATGCCCCATGTAAACCGTATCGCCGTCGATGACCGGCGTGGTGTTCAGGCCGCGCTTTGAAAGATCATAATGCCACACCGGTTTGCCCGTGCGCGGCTGAAAAGCCCATAGTGCGCCGTCCCCGCCGCCGATAACCAACAGCTTTTGTCCGTTGAAGACGCCAATGACTGGCGAACTGTAGGTCGTGTCTTCCGGCAAGGGGCGCGTGCCTGCGGTCCATACCTGATCCCCGGTGTTCTTGTTGAACCCGAACATGCGGAACGTTGGCTTGGCCGTTTCGCCCCAGCCAATGATGACGCCGCCGATGATGACGAGGTCTTCGTGCACAATGGGGAAGTTGGTGCGCCCGCCATAGGTCGTGAGCAAGCCAAACCGCTCGCTCATCGGAATCTGCCACACGATCTTGCCGGTCTCGGCGTTGAGACACTGGAAGATGCCATTGGCCCCTTGGGCGTAGACATTCCCGCTGTCCGGATCGGCCACGACACTTGACCAGCCGATGCGCACGTCCGGCACGTCCGTGTTATAGGCGTTATGTTTCGACTCCCAAATCGTCTTTCCGGTCTCCGCATCGACGCAGACGACTTTCTCTTGCAGCACTCGCAGGATTTCTTTGCTCGCAGGATCAGCTTCGCCCACGATCGTGTAGAGTTTGCCGTTCATCGTGACCGGGGTGCTCCGGCCGCCGAGATCCGCGCGCATCCAAAGGACGTTACTCCCCTCGCCGCCGTTGGGATCCCAGTCATCGATCAGTCCCGTTTGGCGCGAGATGCCATTTTGCTCAGGTCCGCGCCAATAGTTCCAATCCAGCGGATCGGCTTCGGCGGCTAATGCACCTGCGGGCAGGATACCAACGATTGTTAAGGAGAGAATCGAACCCAAAACCAGCAATAGTTTGTGTCTCATGCGTCGGCTCGAGAGGAAAGGTGGGATAAAGCCAGGCGGGCAAGGCGCGACGGTAGTACTGTGTAAGATACGCCGAGCGACGCTCGGGAGCAAGCAGAACGGGCCCAAACGGCCAAATCATCGCACATCGCACACGGCTAAGCTGCTTCGCCCCACAGGGTCAGCACCAATCGCCGGCTCCCCCCATGATTGCGATGTTCGCACAGATAGATTCCCTGCCAGACGCCCAAGAGCAGGCGGCCATTGGCGACCGGAATCGTAACGCTGCTCCCCAGCATGGCCGCCTTCACGTGAGCAGGCATATCATCGGGGCCTTCGCAGGTATGCACGTAGGGGAAGCTCTCCGGCGCGAGGGCGTTGAAGCTCGCCTCCAAGTCGGTGCGTACGTCGGCGTCCGCGTTTTCGTTGATCGTCAGGGAAGCGGACGTGTGCTGGATGAAAACGTGCAGCATGCCGACCTGAATTTGGTCCAATTCCGGCAACGCTTCTACAATGGCTTCCGTGATCAAGTGAAAGCCCCGACGGTATGCGGGGAGGGAAAAATGTCGTCGATGCCAGGCCATGTCTTCTGCCTTGTCCGCGAACCCTGAAATTGAACTAAGTGTCTCGATTACACCTCGCCAGCACTTGAAGGTATGCGATGCCGTCGCCAAGGTCGAACCCCCTTGGGGCGAATGCCGCGAGAGGTCCGCAGCCAGCGACTGCTAGCATGGATCGACGGGCGACCGCGGGGCGTTGCGGTAAAAAACACGCCTGTAACGGCAGCTTTATGTAGATGCGATGTTCACAAGCATTTTCGCCCCGTTTGGCGTTGGTGCAAATCGATAACGGTTTGGAATCAGGCGGAGTCGCTAGCTCGGGTGGTTTGTGCAGTTTCCGGCTCCCGATTCGATAAACCATGTAAAACACGGGCGAAACAAGGGTTCGTCGCTCAAAAGGCTGAAACCTTTGTATAGCTAAGCAGTGGAGTTCCCCCGGATTAGGTTACGTAACCGGTTTCCTTTTCGCCGGAGGCGCAAAACGACGTCAAGGGGACAGAATTTCCGAAATTCCGCGATCCGTTAGTGGCGAAAAACTTGACATACGATGTTTAGTGTCAATAATAGGGCCAGTCGCTGAACGTACTTCCCGCCTGTGACTTGGCAGCGGGCCAGAAGTTTCCCCTGCTCAAGCCAAGTACGTAAACTAAGTACGCGAAACTTGAACAGCGTCCCCAGATGATTTTTCCGCGCGGGCCCTCTCGCACTTAAGCGAGGCCACGACCCCGTAAAGCGTTGGCAGCAGGTCGCCGCCAGACTGCCTAGCAAACGGCTCGCGAGATTTTTTAGTAGAGGTAGTTGCAATGTCCAGTGTTCGCAACGTGTTCGATGCCATTTTGAAGTACGGTCACGATGAAGATTTTGCTCCTGAAGCGAGCAATAACTTCTCGGCGACCGACGCCCCTGCCGGTTCACCAGAGAAGATCGAAATCCTCCGCCGTCGCGTGGAACTCGGCCTGCCTCTGTGGCACGAAGACGACCGCTTCGACTATAGCGGTTTGACCGGCGCGGTCCGTCCCCGCGAATAATTGTTCGCGGCAATGACCGCCGGTGAGCGATTCAGCCACCCGATTCACCAGACGCCTTCCAATTTGGGAGGCGTTTTTTGTGGACTGTTGCAATGCCTACTTCCGTGTCGCCGACACAAAACCGGCCAATAGCGCACCCCCTACGAAGCCAGTTGCGAGCATCACAAAGAACGGAACCGGCGGCGGAATCCCTTCCCAACCGTGCTGCACATTCGCTCCCAGCACCGCGGAGATCGTCGCCAGCGGGAAGAAGAACGCGGCCAAGAGGTTCAAGCGATGGGCGGAGACGGCCATGCGGTGACTGGATGCCGCTTGGGCTTCCGCCTGTTTGGCCATCGCGAAGTCGAGTCCATTCTTGACGTCGCCATAGGTCAGTTCCGCGGAACGCTCCAGTTCATACGCGCGATCCCGGAAGTTAAGCAAGTCCCGATCTTCCGGCGCAGCCTCGCGGGCCTCCTGCAGCACTCGGTGGAGATTACGGGTGGCACGCCGCAAGGGCTCCAGTTCGCTCATCAAATCAAAGAACTGGCTGGCCGTGGAGGCCTGGCCTTCCAGTTTGTCGAGTTGATCGATGGCCTCGCCGTATTCCGCCAGATGATTGGCGAGCGTGATCGACCGGCCCCCTGGTTCATGTCCCTGCCAGACGCCTTCGGGGCTTTTCCAGAAATATCGCCCGATGCGCAGCGATGCACCCCCTGAGGGTGGTTTATGCAGCACCAAGAGCAAATGCCCATCCGCCTTCATCAGCCGCTGCCGGCCGACCGCGTCGCCCAGGCGCTGGCGGAAGATGAGAGGGACATCCCACGTTTGCGGCAGTTGCGATTTTGCCATGTGGCCCTGTGAAGCAGAGAGGCATTTGTACTACCAGCGACACGAGCGAAGCTTTTTTCGCAGTGCCTGCCGCGGGGGCATTTACCCGGATTCGAAGTTGCGCGGAAGCTCTGCGGCTCGCGCGCGACTTTGGCAACCCTTCACTTGCACCGTTAAGCTTTACTCAGGCAGCGGCTGGCCTTTGGTTTCCTTGGCGAATAACAACGTGAAGATGCCAATGAGAAACACGCAGCTCATCGACATACCAGCGTAACGCCAGTTATCGGGGACTGTGTATCCGGCCTCCGCACTGAACACACGCGAGGTCAAGAGCCCGAAAATGACCGGTCCAAACGCCGCGACATAACGCCCCACATTGTAGCAAAACGATATCCCGGTGCTCCGCAGGTACGTGGGGAAAATCTCGGGCAAGTAGATGGCGTAGCCCGCGAACAGCGAGAGCTGGAAGAAGCCCATGATGAACAGCATCCACAGGTCGTAAGGGCCTGAGAGCTTCCAAAACACCAGCGCGGTCATCAACATCGCGGCGATGAAGGCGAGCAGAAACGTGGGTTTGCGGCCCACACGTTGGGCCATCCAGCCAAACGCATACATGCCTGTAAAGGCGCCCAATTGCTGGCAGAGCAAGGTCATGCTTTGCCAGAACGTGAGCGTGCCGCTGATTTGACTGTTCATTTCCTGCGAGACGGCCTCTTCCGCGGCGGTCAGCTTTTCACGCTCATTGAGCGGCGTGAACTCCCGCTCCCATTGAAAGAGCTTCTCGAGGATTGCGATCTTTGCGGAATCCCCTTGGGCGGCGACAATCGCAGCGTCGTATTTCTCTTCGGCCACCGCTTTACGGAACACCACGCGGGTCAGATCACCGCTGAAGAAGCCAATCCCCCACAAGCCGATCACGCCGGGGATGGCGAGAAACAACCCTACAATCGCGCTATGCCGCCAGCGTGGGTCGCCAAACATCGCCGCGTAGGAACCCCGTTTCTGTTGCACCGTCTTATCCTGAGAAACCGCTTGAAACCGTTCGGGTTCTTTCAGGCGGCGGCGGATAAACAGCGCGAGCAGCGCCGGCAAAGCGCCAATCAGGAACATCACGCGCCAAGCGCTAATCCCGGCTTGTTCCAGCGGCGAGAGTCCCCAACCGATGAGCGCGGCCGAAATGTTGCCGCCTGCCGAGAGCGCTTGCAACAGGCTCAGCGCGCGGGGACGAGCGCGGTCTGGCATGACCTCCGCGACGAGCGCCACGCCGACGGCAAATTCACCGCCGACCCCCAATCCTGTGAGAAAGCGATAAATGGCGAAGTCCCACACCGTCACCGAGAGCGAACTCAAGCCGGTGCATAACGAGTACACGACGATCGTGATCAGCATCGTCTTGGCGCGACCGATGCGATCGCCCAAGGCGCCGAAGATCAAACCGCCGGTCGCCCAGCCAAGAATGAAAACGCTCGTTACATAGCCGCCCCATTCGCCGATCAGCGGACTTCCCTCGGCGACGCCGAGCAGATCGCGCATGGCCGTCGGCCGCGCGAGCGTGAACAGTTGCTGATCCAAGCAATCGAACAGCCAGCCCAGCGCCGCGACCAGAAAGACGAACCAATGGTAGCGCGTCATCTCGGAGTACCAGGGGCCGCTGCCTTTGTCCTCTAAGTTCTTCGAGCCAAAGTCGTGAGCGTCGTGCATGCGAAATTCCCTGCGCAATAGCAATGCCGCCTGGCGCGGGACCGGCTTCGAGCGCTGTCGAAGGGAACCGCAGGCGCGCTGCCGAGCGCTGCGAGAAGGAACGGGGGCGGGGCCGAACCTGATGTGGGGCTCAAACGCGACCTGTCAGGTTGGTAAACAGTTGGCAGCAGTGTAAAACGCCGCTGGGGCCAGGGCAAGCCTTTACGCGGGCCCGCGTTGAGTGATTTTCTGATTTCGCGCGGGAAATCCACCGGGCAGCGGCGACATCACGGACGATTCGGTCAGGCCTCGCGGCTAGTTCTGCGGCAGCACGCTCTCGACAACGAGCGTGCCGATGGCGCCTGCGAGGCGATTGACGCTTCCCTGGCCGTCGGGATGCACACGGTTGGAAAGAAAAATGTAGAACAGGTCGAGCTCGGGATCGATCCACAGCACCGTGCCGGTGAAGCCGCCGTGGCCGACCGCCTGGCTGCTCAGTCCCTGGCCGCGATTGGAGGAATAGCCGCTCCGCGCGTCCCAGCCCAGCGCCCGCCAATTCTCGCCGGGAACTTGACGCGCGCGGAACATCTCGCGCACGGTTGCCGGTTTCAAGACTTGCACGTCGCCGTGCGTCCCTTCGTCCAAGAGCATTTGCGCGTAGACCGCCAAGTCCTCGGCCGTGGAAAACAAACCTGCATGACCCGCGACGCCCCCCAGACGATACGCCCGCGGGTCGTGAACTTCCCCTTGCATCCACGTCCCATTCCGCCGCTCGGTGGGCGCGGCTCGCGCGCGGAGCGCTGCATCCGGCAAGTATCCGGTCGCGGTCAGGCCTAGTGGCTGAAAGATCTTCGCGCTGGCGAATTCGTTGAGCGGCTGCTGGCTCACACGTTCGACCACCTGGCCGAGCACTTCGAAGCCGACATCGCTGTAGACGAAACGCTCGCCGGGAGGGGCGATCGGCTTCAACGCAAAGACCCGCTCCCACGCTTTGGCTGGCCCGTCACTGTAGTCGGCGAGTGCGTTATCAGCAATTAGCCCTCCTTGGTGCGTGAGCAGGTGCTCGATCGTGATTTCCTCCTTGCCGGCCGCCGAAAACTCGGGAATGTACTGCGCGACCGGCGCGGCGAGCTTCACCTGGCCCTCTTCGACGAGCTTCATGATCGATGTGGCCGTGGCGAGCGGCTTGGTCAGCGACGCCAGATCGAACACGGTGTCGGTCGTCATCGCCACGCGCTGGGGCGCCACCTGCTTGTCGCCGTAGGCTTTCAAGAACGCGATCTGGCCGTGCCGCGCCACCAGCACGACGCAGCCTGGCATTTGTTTGTTTTTTATGCCGGTAGCAACGATGTCGTCGATCCCCGACAACCTCTCCGCATCCAGCCCCGCTTTCGCCGCCGCGACAATCGGCAACCGTGGCGATGCGGCCTGCACCACAGGCGCGGCGCAGAAGGCAAGTAACAGAACGGCGATTAGGCGATTCATAGGTCAACTCCTGGGCTTGGTTATCGCCCCAGCACGCGCAGATTGCAAGCGTCGGCAGGCTGGCCAGCGCTGCCTTGTGCAAACGCCTCTCACAAACCTCGCGCGGCGAGTGATATACTACGCTTGCAACGTTCTCTTACCTTGAAGACTGCCATGAAAATAGCCTATCTCGATTGTAATAGCGGCCTGGCCGGCGACATGCTGCTGGGCGCGCTCGTTGATGCAGGCGTCGACTTGACCGTCATCCAAACAGGCATCGATTCGCTCGGCATCCAAGTGCAACTCGTGCGCGAAGAGGTGCAGAGGTGCGGGTTTCGGGCAGCCAAGATCCATGTTCAGCATGAGCCTGAGCACGCCCATCGCCACTTGCATCACATTACAGAGATGATCGATCAAGCGGCCGCGATCACCGTGCCGCAAAAGGAACTCGCCAAGCGGATCTTCACCCGCTTAGGCGAGGCCGAAGCGAAAGTTCACGGCACGACGATTCGGAAGGTCCATTTCCACGAAGTCGGCGCGGTCGATTCCATCGCCGATATCGTGGGGTGTGCGATCGGCCTCGACCTGCTCGGCGTCGATCGCATTGTTAGCTCCCCCATCGTTACCGGATCCGGTTACGTCACCATCGCCCACGGGCGAGTAAGCGTTCCCGCGCCGGCCACGGCGGAGCTGCTCATCAATGTGCCGCTGGGGAGTTCGCCGGTGGCGTCCGAACTCACGACCCCCACCGGCGCCGCCATTGTGTCAACCATTGCCGACGAATACGGCCCGCTCCCCCCGATGAGCATTCAAGCGATTGGCTATGGTGCGGGAACCAAAGACTTCAAAGAGCAGCCAAACCTTGTGCGACTGGTGGTGGGTGACAGCGGCGAGAGTCCTCTGGCCGATCAGATTTGGGTGCTCGAAACGAATCTCGACGACGTCAGCGGCGAGATGATCGGACACTGCGCGACTTTGCTCGCCGAAGCCGGCGCGCTCGACGTGTACACCACGGCCATTCAAATGAAAAAGAATCGCCCCGGCGTACTCCTCAGCGTGCTCGCCCCGGCGGGCCTGGTGGCTAAACTGGAAAAAATTCTCTTTCGCGAGACGACCACGCTCGGCATTCGGCGGTGGCCGGTGTGTCGGCACAAGCTGGAGCGTCGCCCCCACACGGTCGAAACACAGTGGGGGCCGGTGCTGGGCAAGCTGGCGATCCTGACTGATGGCAGTGCTAGCTTTTCGCCGGAGTACGAAGCGTGCTGTATTGTGGCGACGCAGCAAGGGATTTCATTGAAGGATGTTTACGAAGCCGCCCGAAAAGCGTACAAGTCGGCCGGTGATTTGTAATCCGTGCTGCTGGATACGCGTATGGCTAGGTTCATTCCATCGCTGCCGCAACTCTTCATGCTCATCGGCATGGGGCTGATGATCTATATTTTGTGGCGGCGGTCGAATCGTCACTTCGGCAAGGGGGGCACGGCTTATCGACCGCAGCGGCGCGTGTCCGCCCTGGAGAAAGGTCGTGACCTCGCGCTCTGTGATGCCCCGCCGGAGGTCACGCGGTGGCAGGTGGAGATGCACGAGACGGCCCGCGATCTCAAGGCGGAGGTCGATACGAAACTCGCGTTGCTGCAGATTCTGATTCAGCAGTCCAATTCCGCCGCGGAGCGTCTCGAGCAAGCCATCGCGATTGCGGAACAGAAGGGAATTCGCACCGCGCTCGACCCCCTCGCCGCGATCGACGCTTGGAGGGAAGACGATGCGGATGCGCCCCCTAGTCCTCCAGCGGAGTTGGCCCCGCCCCAGTCCAACGCGATTTATGTCCTCGCCGATCAAGGCTACTCCGCCGCGAGCATCGCCCATGAAACAGGCTTGCCGCTGGGTGACGTCGAACTGGTCATCAGCTTACGCGCGCACTAACGAGCAAGCGATCCATAAGCTTCCGATTTTCACGCCGCGCACAACAACACGCCCCCATGCGCCTTATGCGGATGATAAGCCAGGTGGAGAGCGAGGGCAAAGCCTACTTCCCGAACCATTTTTGCACCATGCGGACGGTTGTGGCGCGGCCGGCGCGGGCGATGCTAGTCGTGAGCGGAATCCGCTTGGGGCAAACGGCGACGCAGTTCTGAGCATTGCCGCACACCATCAGGCCCCCTTCTTCCATCATCGCGTCCAGTCGCTCGCCGGCTTGCATCTTGCCGGTGGGGTTCATGTTGAAAAGCACCACCTGACTGATAGCGTGAGCGCCGATGAAGCCTTCGTCATAGGCCGCTCTCTTGCGGGCTTCGAAGTCCGCTTCGCTTTCCCCTTCCTCGCGCGTGAGTTCAACTTTCAGGTATTGCGGGCAAGCGTCCAAACAGCAACCGCAGCTCATGCATTCGGAGAGCGGATAGGTTTGCTCCTGGGTGGATTGCGATTGCCGCGGGCCGGGGCCCATGTCGTAGTAACCATCGACCGGAATCCAGGCTTCCACTTTTTGCAACGCGCGGAACAGCCGTCCACGATCGACCATCAAGTCGCGCACAACCGGGAACTTGGACATCGGCGACAATTCAATCTCGCCGGGGTGTTCGGCCAGCAGGTTATCGACCAAAGCGGAGCACGATTGCCGTACGCGGCCGTTGATCAGCATGGTGCACGCGCCGCAGACCTCTTCCAGGCAATTGCAGTCCCACACGACAGGGGCGACCCGCTTGCCGTCCACATCGGTCGCGTGAGCGGCGATCTGTTGCAGCACGCTGATCACGTTCATTTCTGGCTCGTACTTGACGCGATGACGCTCCCAGTAACTGGCTTGCCCGGGGCTATCCTGGCGCAGCACGCGAACCTCGAACGAATCAGGAGGTGCATGGCCGCCGCCGTGGCTGGTATGAGAAGCGTTGTCGTTGTGCGAGTGATCGGACATCCGTTGTGTCTCTTCGAAACGTGCGTTAAGGGTGTTGCGAGTTGTGGCAGTACCGTGGTGCGGTAACGTAGCAGGCAGTCGGCGACGGCGGTTGGCGGAAGCGAGTTGGAGTTCGATGGTGTCTGGAGTGCCTGGCGGGCGGCACGTGGGAGTGGGCTGCTGCTGGTGCTTTGCGCGACCTACGGCGTCGCGGCGACCTTGCCGGCGCCGCCGACACCAGCGCCGTTGCCGCTTTTCGAATCCTTGGCCGCCTGGCGTTCTTTCCAAACTTGCTCGATGACTTCCGCGCCGACCAGGCCATACAATCGGGGACGAGGCGGAATCAGTGACGTATCGATATCTTCATACGTGATCTCAGGGCCACTGGGCGTGTACGTGGCGATGGTCGACTTGAGGAACTTTTGGTTGTTAACCTCGAACCGGTCACACCACTCCTGCGCTTCCTGATGGCGAGCTGCGTCGTCGGTCGATGCCAGCGCTGGCATGCCAAAATCAGGTTTGTAATGCGCCCCGCGGCATTCGTCTCGCAAAATCGCGCCGCGCAGAATCGCCTTGGCCATGGGGAACATGTCCTGCAGTGCCTTGGTGAAGACCACGTTTTGATTGGTCCACGAGCCAGTGTCGCTGAGAGAGCAGTTCCTCGCGCGCTCTTGCAAAGCGCTCACCGTCTCGTAGGCGGCTTCGAGTTGCGCATTGCGGCGCACCACGGTGGCGGCCTTGGTCATTACTTCGCCAAGTTCTTGGTGGACGAGATAAGGATTCTCGCCCCCTGCGTTCTTGAGCAATTGATTATGCCGCTCCTGGTGTTGCTTCTTCGCTTGGGCAAAGAGGGAGGCAGGCAAGTCGGCGGCGGCCCCCTGGCTATTTTGCAACAACGCCTCGACACCGGGGGCGACAATCAGACCGCTGAAAATGCACGATAGCAGCGAGTTCGCCCCCAGGCGATTGCCGCCGTGGTATTGATAGTCGCACTCGCCGATGGCGTACAGGTTCGGAATATTCGTGACCTGATTCTTGGGCGATCCGACGACCAACCCTCCATCGGCCGACTTTTGATAATCGCACCACAATCCGCCCATAAAATAATGAACGGCGGGGAAGATCTTCATCGGCGTATCGCGCGGATCGACCCCTTGGAATTTCTCGTAAATTTCGAGAATGCCGCCGAGCTTGCGGTTGAGTTCCGAGCGCTCGATGTGCGTCAAGTCGAGATACACGCACTGGCGGTCCTTATCGACGCTCAGCCCTTCGTTGACGCAAATGTCAAAGATTTCCCGCGTGGCGATATCGCGTGGCACGAGATTGCCATACTTGGGATAACGCTCTTCGAGGAAATAATAACGTTCGGTCTCGGGAATCGACATTGGATTGCGTGGGTCGTGCGGTGTCCGCGGCACCCACACGCGCCCCCCTTCGCCCCGCGCGCTCTCGCTCATCAAGCGGAGTTTATCAGCGCCGGGAACGGCGGTTGGATGGACTTGAATGAACTCGGGGTTGCCATACTTCACGCCGGCCTGGTAGCAGCGACTCGCGGCACTGCCTGTGCAAGCCATCGACATCGTCGAGCGGCCGTAAATCAAGCCAGCGCCACCGGAGGCGACAATCACCCCGTCAGCCGGAAAGGAGCGAATCTCCATCGAAACGAGATCCTGCCCCACACAGCCGCGACAAATTCCTTGGTCGTCGACGATCGGTCCCAGGAAATCCCAGAACTCATACTTCTTAATCATCCCGGCCGTTTCCCACCGCCGGACTTGTTCGTCCAGCGCGTAGAGCAGCTGCTGCCCGGTCGTTGCGCCGGCGAAGGCGGTCCGTTTGTAGAGCGTGCCGCCGAAGCGGCGACGATCGAGGAATCCTTCAGGCGTGCGGTTGAACGTGACGCCGAGGCGATCCATCAGGTCGATGATTTTTGGCCCCCAGTAGGCCATTTCCTTGACCGGCGGCTGATGCTGCAGGAAGTCGCCGCCATAGACGGTGTCGTCAAAGTGCTTCCACTCGGTATCGCCTTGCTGGCGCGTCAAGTCGTTGCACGAGTTGATCCCACCTTGAGCGCATACGCTATGCGAACGTTTGACGGGTGTGAGGCTCATCAAGTCGACTTCGATGCCGACTTCGGCCAATTTCATGGCCGCAGCCAGGCCTGCCAAACCGCCACCGACAATCATTACCCGTTTCTTTGCCATGTTGTATTACCTATCGCCAGCCGGCAGTGTGTTGCGCGGATTATGAGGTGTGTTTAGTTCTGGTCAGCAGCAACTGGATCAGCGGCTTCTTGATTATCAGCCCCTTCGTCCGTGTCCCCTTGGGCGACGTCGTGCTGGTCGGAATGGAACCGCTTGTGCTCGTCCGGCAAGACTTCGCCGGTCTCGACGCGGGCTTCATACATGCGATCTTCGATAGCGCGAGCTTGAGGAATATCGACCGCCAACATCCCCCCCAGCGACGACAGGCCCACCACGCCTAAGCCGAGCCCAAACGCCAAACAGACGTAACCAGCCCACCGTTGGGCCGGCGGCGTGACCCACGCGCCCCAAGTGATTCCCATGGTCCAGATGCCGTTGGCCAGGTGAAAGACGCAGGCCAAAACACCAATCGCGTAGGCGAGTTGCACCACGATCGAACCTTGCAATGCGGCCGCGGCCGTCGAAGCGGCGTTGTAGGGGGAAAATCGCGCGCCGCCGATACTCTTGATCATGTCGAGCCACGGTTCAAAGTGGAACCAACCGTGCATGTGCCCCACGTGGTACAGAATGAAAACGAACGCGATCATGCCGGTCGCGCGCTGCATCGAGTACCGAAAATTGCCGCCATAGCGGTATGTCCCGTGGTTCGGGAGCCCCCCACGAATGATGACCACGCCGAAAATCGCGTGAAACAAGATCGGGATGAAGATGAACACCCATTCGACCAGCGGGAGTATCCGCCCCAGGCTGTGGATGTTGAAGACCGCATTCTGAAACGTGGCCACACTGTTGAGCACGCTCGCATTGGTGATCAGGTGGATCACCATGTACGCGCCCACAGGAATCAAACCACTGAGGGAATGTAGGCGGCGCAGCAGAAACTCATTTCGCGCCAAGAAGGAGGAAGTCGGGGATGCGTTATCCACCGCAGACCTTTCTGTAGCAAGCACTTAGGTGCGGAGCCGGGAGCCCGCCGCACGGTGATTGGGCCCACGAACCGCTAACCTCGGTAGTATAAGGCCACAACCCGTACTGGCAACGGGGTAGGCCACGCTTCCAGGTTGACTCAACGTCACAGGCCGTTTCCAAATGCCGCTTGCGAAAACCGTAGCGGGACGGGTGCGCTCATTGCCGTTCTCGTGTACGGCATACCGGAGTGCGCTTGCACCTTGCGCTGCCGAATCTCCTGATCTACCGTGCGTTGACGTCTTCGCCGCGCGAGCGTTAAACTGGCCGGGTTGCATTTGGACTCCCCGTCGTGAGAGGGAGACGCGTCCAACGGCAAGATTCCGTATCCTTGGGAAAGTTTCATCGAGATTCGCATGTCCGTTATCACAACCAATATCCAGCAGCTTGCCATCAACACGATTCGCACCCTCTCGATGGACGGCGTCCAGAAGGCCAACAGTGGTCATCCTGGCACGCCGATGGCCCTCGCGCCGGTGGCTTATACCTTGTGGCAAGATACGCTGCGCTATGACCCTTCGCGCCCCCATTGGCCGGCCCGCGATCGTTTCATTCTTTCCTGCGGTCATGCGTCGATCCTGCTGTATTCGATCCTGCATCTCACAGGCGTCCAGCGCGAAGACGGCAGCGAAGCGATCACGCTCGACAATCTCAAGAACTTTCGCCAGCTGGGTAGTCCCTGCGCTGGCCATCCTGAATATGGCGACGCCCCCGGCATTGAAACAACGACCGGTCCTTTGGGCCAAGGGGTCGGCAACAGCGTCGGCATGGCGCTGGCGGCCAAGTGGTTCTCTGCCCGCTATAACAAACCCGGCTTCGATCTGTTCGGCTACAACGTCTACGCGATCTGCAGCGATGGCGATTTGATGGAAGGGGTCTCGTCTGAAGCGGCGTCGCTAGCGGGGCACTTGAAGCTCGACAACCTCTGCTGGATTTATGACGACAACCACATCACCATCGAAGGGGATACCGATCTGGCCTTTAGTGAAGACGTCGGCCGGCGGTTTGAAGGTCTCGGCTGGAACGTGATCAAAGTGGCTGATGCCAACGATTGCTGCGCGATCGGCGAGGCGCTCGACGCTTTTCAAAACACCAACTACAAGCCGACGCTGATCATCGTCCGGAGCATCATCGGCTACGGCGCTCCTCATAAGCAAAACACGCACGGCGCCCACGGCTCTCCGTTGGGCGAAGAAGAGATCAAGCTCACCAAGAAGTATTACGGCTGGCCAGAAGACGCCAAGTTCCTCGTGCCGCCGGAAGTGAAGGAGCATTTCGCCAGCGGAATTGGAGCGCGCGGCGCGCAACTCTGCAGTGCCTGGAACGAGAAGTTCACCGCCTATAAGCAGCAGTTTGAACAAGAAGCCGCTGAACTCGAAGCGATCTGGTCGCGCGAACTGCCCGAAGGCTGGGAACAAGCGATTCCCACGTTTCCCGCCGATGCCAAGGGGCTTGCGACGCGCGTCTCGTCCGGCCAGGTGCTGAACGCCATTGCGCCGAAATTCCCCTGGCTCGTTGGCGGCGCGGCGGACCTCGCCCCCTCCACGATGACCAATCTCGGCGCGGCCGACATGGGCAGCTTCGGCAGCAACAATTACGGCGGGCGCAACTTGCACTTTGGCATTCGCGAACACGCCATGGCGGCCGCCTGTAATGGCATGTCCCTCTCTGGCATCCGTCCCTATGGGGCGACGTTCTTCGTCTTTACCGACTATATGCGTCCGTCCATGCGACTGGCGTCCATCATGCACCAACCGGTGCTCTATGTGCTCACGCACGACTCGATCGGCCTCGGCGAAGACGGACCAACCCATCAACCTGTCGAGCACTTGTGCGCCATGCGAGCGATTCCACGGATGATTGTGTTGCGTCCCGGTGATGCGAATGAAGTCGCGGAAGCCTATCGCGCGATTCTGCACATCCAGGATCGGCCAGTCTCGCTCGTCCTCTCGCGCCAGAACGTGCCGACGCTCGACCGCTCGAAGTACCGTTCGGCCGCCGGAACCGCCCAGGGAGCCTATGTCCTAGCCGACGCACCCAGCGGCAAGCCGCAAGTGATTCTGATTGCCACCGGCAGCGAACTGGCTATCGCCCTGGCGGCCTATGAGAAGCTCGTTGCTGAGGGTGTGGAAGCGCGCCTGGTGAGCATGCCGAGTTGGGAACTATTCGCTGACCAAAGTCAGGCGTATCGCGACAGCGTCCTGCCGCCGGGTGTGACCGCGCGCGTCGCGGTGGAAGCCGGCATCAAGCAAGGCTGGGAACGCTGGATCGGCGAAAGCGGTCGCTTCGTCGGCATGAAGAGCTTCGGCGCCTCGGCGCCGTCCACCACACTTTACGAGCATTTCGGCATCACGCCGGAGCATGTCGTGGCCGAAGCAAAGGCGGCGCTAAAATAGATTGCGAAAGGGGAGGCGGTCGTTTTGCCGGCCTGTGGGAACCTGAGGATAGCTGATTTTATGCACGTTTCCGTCTTTAGCACAAAGCCTTTTGATCGGCAGTTCTTAACCCCGGCGGCGGAGCGCGCGGGGCATGAACTGCGATTCTTCGAGGCCCGCCTGATGACCGAGACCTGCTTGCTTGCGAAGGACTCGCCAGCGGTTTGCGTGTTTGTGAACGACGAGTTGCATAGCATCGTGCTGGAGCAACTCGCCGCGCAAGGGACGCGATTCATCGCCTTGCGTTGTGCCGGGTTCAACAATGTCGATCTCGCAGCCGCGGAGGGCTTGAACCTCCAGTTGGCGCGCGTGCCTGCTTATTCCCCGCACGCCGTGGCGGAGCATACGGTCGGCATGATGCTGGCCCTTAATCGCAAGTTTCACCGCGCGCACAGCCGCGTGCGCGAAGGGAACTTCTCGCTGGATGGGCTGCTCGGTTTCGATATGCACGGCCGGACGGTGGGCATTGTCGGGACGGGAAAGATCGGAGCGATCGTCGCCCGCATCCTGCATGGTTTTGGCTGCCAGGTATTGCTGCACGACGTTTACGAAAGTCCCGAACTCGCGGCGCTGGGCGAGTATGTCTCGGTCGCGGACTTACTCGCGAACTCCGATATCGTCACCTTGCACTGCCCACTGCTCCCGACAACGCGGCATTTGATTGACGATGAAGCCGTGGCGCTGATGAAGCGCGGTGCGATGCTGATCAATACCAGTCGCGGCGCGCTGGTCGATACGCCGGCGCTCATTCGCGGGCTAAAGTCCGGCCAGATTGGCTACGTGGGGCTCGACGTGTACGAAGAAGAAGCGGACTTGTTCTTCGAAGACTTGTCGAACCTGGTGATTCAAGACGACGTCTTTTCTCGCTTGCTCACGTTTCCCAACGTCCTCATCACATCCCACCAAGGGTTCTTTACGAAGGACGCGCTCGAGGAAATCGCGCGGGTTACGATGCAAAACATCACGGAATTTGAACGGGGCGAGCCGCTGACGAATGCGATCTCGGCGAAGATGATGAAGAAGTAGGTAGCGGGCGGGGCCTTGGGAAATGGTATGTTGTTAGCAGGATTCGTCCGCGGATTTCCACTCTGCCCCCAGCATCCCCTTGCAACGGTTCGACTCGCTTGATTCTGCGCCTCATTCTGCTGTTTACGCTCCTGCCGTTCATCGAGATGACGTTGCTCTTGATGATGGCGGATTACACCGATTCGTGGTGGATACCGCTGCTGTTTGTCATCACGACCGGCGTTTTCGGAGCCTGGCTGGCCCGGCGGCAAGGGGCGAAGGTATACCAGCGGATTCAGCAGGAACTCGACGCCGGGCGGGCGCCGACCGACGCGATGATCGACGGCGTGATGATCTTTATTGCCGGCCTGCTACTGATCACGCCGGGCGTGCTGACTGACTTGTTCGGCATCACGGTCTTCATCCCGCCGATTCGCGCGTTCTACCGCCGTCAGCTCGTGGCCTGGTTTCACAAGACGTTCAAAGTTCAAACGCTCGCCACCGACTCCGTCTCCCAACCGGACAGCGGCAATGGCTCCGTGGTTGATTCGTACGTCGTCGAAAAGCATTCGCCGGATGATGTGAGCGATCAGATTTAGTACCCCCCCAAGTTCCAGAAGTTGGGCCGTAACCGCGCGGGGAGAACGCTGGCTTTTCCGGCAATTTTTTGTGAATTCAGACGGAATCTTAGTTGTCCCAGAGCCTCCCGGTCTTTACGATGACCCTGTCAGAAGATTACGTTTCTGTAAGGTTGAAGCAATGTCGCCTCAACCGGAACCTCCGCTGTGGAGGGGGGTGCCTGGGAGGCGCGAACACCTGGATCGAGGACCGTGATTTATGCAAAGTCTCCTGCGTGGCATCCATCATTTTCGCAATGGCATTTTTGAGCAGCAGCGGGAGCTCTTTGCGCGGCTGGTGGAAGGCCAAAGTCCCGAGGCGCTGTTCATCGGCTGTTCCGATTCGCGGGTCGCCCCTTCCATGATCACGCAGTCTGGTCCCGGCGATTTGTTCGAGTTGCGCAATGCGGGAAATATGATTCCCCCGTACGGCGCGAGTAATGGAGGCGAAGCGGCGGCGGTTGAGTTCGCGGTCGTGGGACTAGGGGTCAAGGACATCATCATTTGCGGACATACGTGCTGCGGAGCGATCGGCGGACTGTTGGATCCCACCACGGTTGAGAAGATGCCGCTGATGCGCACCTGGCTGGAACATGCGGAAACTACGCGCCGCATTATGGAAGAGAACTATCCTGACGTTCCGGATACAGCGCGCCGCAACATCGCCGTACAGGAGCACGCACTCCTTCAGATCGAAAATTTACAAACGCACCCCTGCGTCGCGGTCCGACTGCAACGCCGTGAGCTCACGTTGCACGCGTGGGTCTACAAACTGGAAACCGGCGAGGTATTTGCATACTCGCCGGAAGCAGGGCGCTATTTGCCGCTAGCGGCAGAATTGGTGCCGGTCGCTCGCCAGACTTGAATTTATCGGCGCAGCGGTACCCGTGCGTCCGCGGAGTCTCATTCACCTCTCAGGAACGGCGATGGCGGAATCGAAAGACAACCTACAGGCAGGCTACACTTTGGCGTATTGGCAACATGACCTGCCAGCGTCGCTGGTCGTGTTTTTGGTTGCCATGCCGCTGTGCATGGGCATCGCGATCGCCTCGGGGGCGCCGGTCAGCGCAGGCTTGATCACTGGCATTGTCGGCGGAATGATCGTGGGTCTGTTGGCCGGCGCGCCGCTGCAAGTGAGCGGCCCGGCGGCGGGACTGACCGTCATTGTCTACGAACTGATTCAAACGCGCGGCCTTGAAATGCTAGGCGTGTGCGTGCTCGCCGCGGGTAGTTTGCAACTCGCCGCTGGATATTTTCGCTTGGGGCAATGGTTTCGCGCCGTCCCGCCCGCGGTGATTCAAGGCATGCTCGCGGGGATCGGCGTTTTGATTTTCGCCAGTCAGTTCCATGTCATGCTTGATGACAAGCCGCAGCACACAGGCATCCAGAACCTGTTCACGATTCCGCACGCGATTTACAAGAGCTTCCCGCTTCCGTCACTGGGCAATTCGGCAGAGCGCCAACAAGCGACGCGCGAACTCCAGCGCCTGGGCATGCTCCACCTTGCGCAGGCGGAACTCGACGAAAGCGTCCATCATTTGCTAACCGGCATCCATGCGGCGGCGGGCGATGGGAGCCTGGAGGACCACGGCAAAGACGAGTCGCTCGCGCTCATTCCGCTGGAGATCACGACTGAAATGCGCGCGCAAATCGCGCGCGAGCTGCAAGCGTTGGTTCCCGCCCAACGAGAAATCATCGCCGCGTTGGGAGAGATCAACGGCTCGCGCTCGGCCGAGCGGCTCGAAGCGGCGAAGTCCGCTAGCGCCGCGGCTCTGGCGGATTTAGAGGAGGGGGATCTATACGCGGCGCGAGCCTCACAAGACCAGGCCGAAAACGCAATGCTCGCCCTGTTGCGGTCGCAGAAGAATCACGGCTGGGCCGCATTGCTCGGATTGCTCACCATCATGGTGATTGTCGCCTGGAGGATGATTCCCTCGTCGCGAATCAAGCGAATCCCCGGCCCGCTCGTCGCAGTGGTGCTCGCCACCGCAGCCGCGGCGCTGGCTGCGCTGCCGGTGATTTATGTCGAAGTTCCCGATGACTTGCGGCGCGCAATCTACTTTCCCACGTTCTCCGCATTGAGCGGTCTGCTATCGTGGGAACTCTGGGCGTTTGCAATCGTCCCCCTCGCGATCATCGCCAGCGCTGAAACATTGCTCAGCGCGGCTGCGGTCGATCAAATGCACACGGGGCCCCGCACGAACTTCGATCGAGAACTAGCAGCCCAAGGGGCCGGCAATTTAATCTGCGGGTTGTTAGGCGCGCTCCCCATGACTGGGGTGATCGTGCGGAGCAGCACGAACGTGCAGGCGGGCGCCAAGACTCGCCTCTCGGCGGTGCTGCATGGCGCGTGGCTGTTATTGTTTGTCGTCTTCTTCGCAGGCTTCTTGCGCTCGATTCCAACTTCCGCATTGGCGGCCATTTTGGTTTACACCGGTTACAAGCTGGTCGACCTGAAGGCGGTCCGCGGCCTCGCACGCCGTGGCCACGGCGAGGTCTTGATCTATGCCGCCACGGTGGCAATGATCGTCACCACCGATTTGCTGATCGGCGTGCTGGTGGGAGTTGGCCTGGCGTTCGCAAAATTGTTGTACGTTTTCTCAAAGTTGGAAATCGAGGTCGAGCGTCCGCCGCAAGTCGAACATTGGACACTCAACCTCCGGGGCTCCGCGACGTTTCTCAAGATCCCGACGTTGGCTAAGCGGCTCGAGCAGATTCCACCGGATGCCCAATTGCATGTGAATGTGGAGGGATTGGATTATATCGACGCCGCCTGTCTCGATCTGCTCGACCAGTGGGAGATGCAGAACCTGGCAAACGGGGCGAAATTAGTGATTGACGCCGAATCGTTACAGGCCCGTTTCTGGCGAAAACGAAGCGGAGTCCTGCCGCAATCGTCGACGAACGCCACGCAGGCCGGAGTAGTGGCGCCCCGGCAACGCCAGCAGCCCATTTAACACGACGGGCGTCACGCCGCGGCGCGATGCCTGTCGATGCCGGCGTGAGTTGGCGTCGCGAATCGGCTATGCTATCGAGCTTAACTCTGCGTTTCGCCGTTCAGTGGCCCAGGTTCGCGCCTGGCAGGTGGCATGACCTCCGCGATCGTTCAATTTATCATTTCCGCGTTGTTGATCATCGCGGCCGGCACCGTACTGACGCGTACGGCCGACGCAATCGCTGACATCACCAAACTCGGCAAACTGTTGATCGGCAGCATCCTCTTGGCAGGCGCCACGTCGCTGCCGGAACTCGCCGTGGATTTCCACGCGGTGCGGCACGATATGGCCGACATCGCCGTAGGCGCATTGATCGGGAGTAGCCTGTTTAACCTGTTGATCGTGGCCGTGATCGACATGATTTTTCGCGCCCGCGGAACCGTGTTCTCACGCACGTATGCCGCCCACGCTTTGAGCGCGACCATGAGCATCACGCTCACCGCGCTGACCGGAATGGCGCTCGTTTTGGGCGCGCGTTATCCCGGCCTATTGTTCTTGAACGCCGGTCCCGGGACGTGGATCATCGCCGTAGCTTATGTGCTCGGCGTTCGCATGGCCTACTTCGACCAGCGTTATGCAGCGGCCAGGTTAGTCGCGGAAGGTGTTGTTCCAGAAGAATCCGCCCCCGGTATGTCCTTATGGATGGCGCTGGCCGGATTTGGTGGCGCGGCCGCGTTAATCATGTTCGTCGGGCCGTACCTGGCTGACGCCTCCGATGTGATTGCCACGAAGTCGGGGCTCGGCAAGACGTTCATCGGCACCACGCTGGTGGCGCTCAGCACGTCACTCCCGGAACTAGTCGCCACCGCGACCGCCGTGCGGATGGGCTCGGCCGATTTGGCGCTCGGCAACATTTTCGGCAGCAACGCCTTTAACATGCTACTGTTTCTGCCGCTGGATATCGTCTGCCCGGGCTCCCTCATGGGGCAGGCTTCGAGCACGCACATCGTCACGTGCTTCGCGGTCATCGTCGTTACCGCCATCGCCGTGTTGGGCCAGCTTTACAACGTCGAACGGCGCATTTTGTTCCTCGAGCCTGACGCCGCGCTCATGATCGTCTTTATTCTCGGCTCGCTCTACCTCGTGTATTTGCTGGGTTCCGGCGAGCTCGTGGCGCCGACCACGTTCTGACGGACAACGTCAGGCAAATGCGAGCACTCAATGCCAAAACGCCCCGCGAGGTTAAATCGCGGGGCGTGGAAATGGATTTTGAATTCTTTGGCGCTGTTGCGTTGCAGCGATTAACGCTTGGAGAACTGCACGCCACGACGGGCGCCGCGGAGACCGTACTTCTTGCGTTCCTTCATGCGCGAATCGCGTGTGAGGAAGCTATTGTCGCGCATCGCCTCAAACGTCTCGCTATCATAGCTGCACAGCGCACGGGCAATGCCCATGCGGGCAGCGCCGGCTTGACCGTTGCGGCCGCCGCCGGTGGCGCGAATCTTGACATCCACGGAGTCGCGCAGATTGACCGAGTCCAGCACTTCCAGGATCTGCCGTCGCTCTTGATCGATCGGAAAGTATTCCTCAAACGGCCGGTCGTTGATGATGATCTGGCCGGTGCCCTTGGTGATGCGAACACGGCAGACGGAAGTCTTACGACGACCAACACCCAGGGCGGCGCCGGTACGGCTATCTTTCTTGGCAACAAGCATGGGTTGATTCTTAAGTCTTAGTTGGTTTGGCGAAAATTGTGGATTACTTCACGCCCATCTCTTTGGGCTGTGGTTGCTGGGCTTGATGCTCGTGATCGGGCCCAGCATAGATTTTCAGCTTCGACAGCATTTTACGAGCGAGCGAGTCATTCTTCGGCAGCATGCGGCGCACGGCGTCGCGCAAAATGCGGTCCGGATGCCGTTCGAGCACGGTGCCCGCCGTTTGCGTCCGCTGGCCGGTGTAGCCAGTGACCCAGGCGTATTCCTTCTGCTCCCACTTCTTACCGGAAAAGTGGACCTTGTCGCAGTTCACGACAATCACAAAATCGCCAGTATCTACATGGGGGGTGTAGGTAGGTTTGTGCTTTCCCATCAGCACCATGGCAATATCGCTGGCCAAACGGCCTACGACTTTGTCAGTCGCGTCGACCAGGAACCACTCCGGCGTGAGCTCACCCGGCTTGGCCAAATAGGACTTCGTACCAGCCACAACCATCTCCTTCGTAGGTCTTCACCGGCCGCCACACACTACTAGCGGCCCCAACGTGCTGAGGGGAAACGAGCAATCTAGCAAGTTACTGGAATCGGTTCAAGGGTCGGTAAGGACTCTCTCCGCATTCCCCCCCTCCGTGGAGCTGCTTGGCGTGTGACCCGGCCCGTCAATGCTGCGCGAATTCGTCGCCACGACGCAAGTCAAAACTCATCGCCCTCGCTGACGCGTCGCGTTAGTAAGCGAATCCACTGCCGACCAAAGCCTTGCGGCATTAGCGGGACTTTTGACCGACGACTTCAAAGGAGATCGCGGGGAAATAGCCGAAATCGGTTCGCCGGGTTTGGGGATTGGGGTTTTCCTTGGTGGGCGCAGGCGTGGTCGTGCGATAGGCATAAAAGAGCAGGTTGCCGCGCAAGCCGGCCTCGAGCTGTTCGGCGTCGCCGGTGACTTCGATGGCGTAGGTTCCCATGTTGTTGGTCACCACTTTCGCCGTGATGCCTTTGGGCTCACTCAAACTAATTTGCACATCGCCTGCCGAGACGTTTTTGTTAATCGGCTGGATAGGCAAATAGGTCGTTCCGCCGCGTTGCACGAGCAACCGTGGGCCGGTCATGATAATGTTATACGGAGGCTTGGGGGCCGGCTTGCCGCTGACAATGACGGACCAATTCTCCACCGGAATCAAATGATGCCAGATGAATGCTTGCATCATGTTTTCCGCAGGCACGGCAGGCCGAATCTGCTTTCCCTTGCCGAGAGCGCTACCGACCATGTTGAGCACAACCGGGCCTTCCGGCGGCGTAGGGGGCATGGTGAGCGTTAACTGCACCTGATCTGCGTTGCCTGGAATGATTCCGCCGGAGAGGAAAAATCCAGGGGGCGGGTCGACGAGCTTGAGTTCGATATCGTCGGTAAAATTATCCTCACGCAAGGCGTAGACGGTGATCGGCGTGATCGCGCCGGCGCGTCCGATGATGCTGGCCGGCGTCACGCGCAGTTCATAATCTGGTTGTGGCGCCCGCAAATAGAGCCGATAGACAAAATCTTCGCCGCCATTCCCCTGCGTATCACTGATGCGGATATATGCGCCGCTGGAGGGAATATTAAAGACCAGGTGCGAATCGGCATGATGGGTCATCAAGCTTTGGGCTTTGTCCTCGAAGTCGTCGTTGAACGCGACCTCCTTGCCTTGCGCATCGGTGACGCTGATCATCGAATCCAGCGGCGAACCATGACGGCGGGCGCGAACCTCGACGGCCAACCGCCCGGAACTCGAAACGAAGTAGACATCTTCATCGCCGGGAGTGTCGATCCGCCCGTTGATGATCGCTCGCGCGGGAACCCGTTGGGCCGTTTCTTGATCGTTGTTGGGCTCCTTGTCGAACACCTCCGGCAAGGTATCCACCAGCAACGGAACCTGTACCACATGGCCGGCGCCTTGCTCGACAGGCTGCCAACGCAAGGGACGATACTGACGGTACGGCGTGCGATCGCTCTCCAGCGTCGTCGTGGTGAGATTCCAGCCTTTTAGTGCGACCGTGGTCTTCTCGCCTGAGGAGACGCCTAACGGAAAGATGCTCGTGACAATCGGAATCTCGCCGAGGGTCAAGCGATACACAAAGTCCTCGCGGCCACGATACAGCGCGTCGTGAATGACCACCGTATAGCGATCATCCTTGGGGACTTCAAAATAGATCACCGGATCCTGGCTAAAGTAGTAGGACGATGCGTAGGATATCTCCTTGCCGGACGAGTCGGTCAACTTGAGTACTGCCTGGAACCAGCCAGGCACGGCATCGGCCAGATACGGAATGACATCACGAGCGCCTGCCACAATCACCAACCGCATTCCCTTTTTGGCCTCGAACGAAAACGAATCGGTCTCGCCAGGCATGATCTGTCCGTTGACGACGACGGGAAACTGGGTGATAGCTGCGGCGTCGGGCTGGTCATCGTTGGGCTCCGTCTCCATGACCTCGGGGTATTTGCCGACTTGAATCCAGAGCGGGTTGGACATCGCCGTTTCCGTCAGCAATCGCAGTTCGCGTTTGCCTGGTTCGGCGTCTGAGGTGAACGTGACCTTGAGTATTAGCTCTTCTTCTAATTGCTCGTTGAGTTGGCGCTTCTCGTCGCGACTGCGCTCTCGGTACTTCTCGATTTCACGCAGTTGCACTTCCGTGATATTGGCCGCTTTGGCGACTTCCTCATTCGTAGGCTTCGCTTTCCCACCCTCGACGAGCTTCTTGCGGGCATCGTCCAAGGCTGTCCGCAGATCGTTAAATTCATTTTGGGAGAGAGGCCGATACCACTGACCGATCTCCACGGTCGCGCCGCTGCCGGTGATGTACGCGTCGGCGACGTCCTTGAGATGTTGACCGCCGATCACGATCTCCCGCGTCGTTCCTTGCTGGCATCCAGCCGGAAAGGCATACGCCAGGTGAGGATCATTGGGGCGAGACTGCGCCAGAAGCAACGACGGCGCGCAGAGCAACGTAGTCAATAGCAGCAACGTGGCGCGGTGCAGGTGGGAATGCTGATTCATGGGTTGCTCCTATTCGACTTCTCTGTGCTGCTTCGAAAATGCGCCCAGCAGACGACGCTTCCAGCCGCCTGCCCAGAACGTGGACAGGCGTGAAGCCAATTCTACTTTTTCTGCTCGTTGCTAAGTAATTTCCTTCAATCGCCCGCCGCTGCGCATGCCTTCATCTTCGCCGGGGGTGGCGCGAATGAAGTCGCCACGGGGGTTCGGCAGACTGGCTTCCGGATCGATGCCGACCAGTTCGTACATGGTGCCGATCAAGTCGCCGGGATAGACGGGGCGATTCTTGACGTTCTCGCCGCGCGAATCCGACTCGCCGACAACCTGCCCGCCTTTGAATCCGCCGCCGGCGACCAGCGACGAAAAGACCTTGCCGTAGTGATGGCGCCCGCCGTTCCAAGGCGATTCGGTGGCAACCTTCGGCGTGCGTCCGAATTCGCCGATGCACCATACGATGGTCGAGTCGAGCAAGCCTCGATCCGCGAGATCGGCGATCAACGTCGCCAAACCGCGATCCAGCACCGGCAACTTGCTGCGCATCGCCGCGAAATGATCCTTGTGCGTGTCCCAACCGCCATCGTTGACGGTCACGAACTTCGTCCCTTGCTCGATCAGTTTGCGCGCCGCCAGGCAGGATTGCCCGAACTTGTTGCGGCCATAGCGCACCCGCAACTCGTCCTTCTCCGTATTGAGATTGAAAACCTGTCCCGCATCGCCGAGCATCAAGTCGTAGGCGTCGTCGCGTGATTTCGCGGCGACGACCAATTCCGAGTCGGTCGGCAACGCATTGCCGAGTGCGTTCATGCGCGCAAGGAGCGCCCGCCGGTCCCGCTGTTGAGATTCGGAGAGATTGGCCGAGACGATTCCCTCGACGGCGAAGCGGCCTGCGTTGGGGTCGCCGCCGGTGGCGAACGGTTTGTATTTCATCCCCATGAAGCCTGCTTCGCTGAACCGTCCTTGCGGTTGGGTGAGCACGACATAGGGAGGCACCAGGCTCTCTTTCTCGGCCTGCTCCTTGTCCGATTTATCAAACGCCTTAAATGCCGTGACCACCGCGCCGGCGGCGGGGAAGACGACCTTGCCGGGATTGCGCCCGGTCTGCGTCAAGTAGGATGCCGTCTCATGCCCATTGTCGCCATGCGTGAAGCTGCGAATCAGCGAGTATTTGTCCGCGAGTTTGGCGAGTTCCGGCATCAGTTCGCCGATGTGAATTCCCGGTACGTTCGTGGGGCAGGTTCCCTTGAGCGGCCCGGTGTAGTCCGCGCCAGCGTCTGGCTTGGGGTCGAACGTGTCCACATGCGTCGGTCCACCACCTAACCAGATTTGAATCACCGCCTTGGCTGTCCCCTCTTTGGCTTTCGGAGGCGCGTCGGGGTCTACCGGAGTGGTCGTCTCCGCGCCCAGCAATCGCGCCGCGAGCAGGTAACCCGCGGAGGCGAGGAAGCCGCATTGCATTAACTGCCGACGATTTAACTCGGGACCGCAGGAAGAATCGCAATAGTAACTTTTCGCTTTCATGGCACTTCTCTCCCGGTAATGTTTTCAACTCGAATTGCGTGACTGCCACATTTTCTCACTAGTGACGATACAGGAATTCATCACTGTTAATTAAGACCCAGGCCAAGGTTTGCGCGCCATCCCCGTAGCCAGCCATACCGCCTGCCATAGCGCGTTCATCGTCCGTGGGCCGGCGCGAAAGGATGCCCAAGTACAGCGCATCGACCGGCGCCGTATTGGGTGTGCTGCTTAACAGTTCACTAAGGCCGGAACCTTGCTTGAGTTTGTTGTGAATGTGATTGGAATTTAATAAGTGCAGCGCTTGCGCCGCCGTAAGTTTGTTATTGCGCTCCGAGTCGAGTCCCGTATCGCGGGCAGGGCGGCCAAACATTTCGAGGAAGCTGCTCGTAATGCTCCCATCCGGCAGTTCAATGGCCCGCGTCCCTTCCGGCAGGAAGGTAAACGGCTCGGGAATGATGCTCATATAACTTTCGCTCGTCTTGGTGATCTGGCAGATGGCGTCGATCAAGACTTCTGCTTCCAGCCGCCGCACGGGATAGCTGGCGAAGTGCTCGGCTCCTAGCGATTGCTCGCCATTGGGAATGCAAGCGAGTTGGTAGGTCTGCGAAATGAGAATGATGCGATAGAGATGTTTGAGGTCGTAATCTGCCGAGATCAATTGGCTCGCGAGGAAATCGAGCAATTCCGGATTGGAGGGCGGGTTATCGACACGAATGTCGTCCGCCGGCTCGACAATGCCGCGGCCCAACAGCCAAGACCACACACGGTTTGCCGCCACGCGCGCGAACCAGGGATTCTTCTCATGGATCAGCCAGTCCGCAAAGACGCGGCGCGGATCTTCGCCCGGCGCAATTTGTACCTTGACGCTATTGGGCAGATGCGCGTTTAACGGTTCGTTAAACGCGGCTTTGTCTTTGCCTTTGCGACGATCGAAATACACGATCTCCTCCTTCCACTCGCCGGTCGGCTTATAGCCCACCTGAGAGAAGAAGACGCTCATATCCTCCAGTCGCTCGGTGGACCAGCGTTCGGTCCGTTCGCCCATGAATGTCACGGCGACCGCCTGCGCGATCGCTGCGGGTTCCTTGCCTTGCAGCGCGCGATAGAAATTCACCTGCGGAGTGCGGAAGTTGCTCCCTGAGGAAGTCAACAACGCGCGCGCGAATTCGTCGTAGGGCATGTTGTTCTTGATCGCCGTGCGAATCCAGCGATGGTACGCCTGCGCCGCTTGGGGCCAAAGTTTAATCGGAAACTCCGCTTTCACGCGCAAGATGTCCGACCATTTCATCGCCCAGTAATCCGCGAATTCTGGCCGTTCGAGCGCCATGTCGATCAGCTTCGCGCGTTTGTCGGGATCGCGATCATCGAGAAATGCGCGCGCCTCTTCCGCCGTCGGCAGCGTGCCCAGAACATCGATGTAAATACGGCGGAGGAAAACCTCATCCGAGCAGAGGGGCGCTGGCTGAATATTCAGGGCCGCGAACTGCTTCCAAACCAGGTCGTCGATCGTTCCCAATGGTTGCGCGGGAAGCGCGCTCACAAACGGATTCGCGCCGTGCGTGGAGCTGACTTCCGTGGTCATTCCCGGTTGCGGCAGACCTGAACTCCACGGTACTGTTCCCAAGCGCAATTCGGAGCGGTCGCTCCGCAGCGACTCGTTCTCAAGCTGGTCATTTGCCGCGGACGAGGCGGCGATGGAGCGCGACGACGCAGTTCCACGATTCTCTCGACTAACGCGCAAGATATACAGAAAGAACACGCCAAGCACCACGGTGCAAAAGATCGCGGTAAAGCTTTGCAGCAACTGGTAGTTGAAACTCCGCGAACGCCGCCGGTGCTGTCCGCGGTGGGGCGAGTTGAGCGTGACGTTCGACGGTGCTGCGCGACGAATGGACATCTGGCAGCCTCCTTACGATTGAATCGGGGTGTGAACCGGGGTGGGATGGAGCGCGGAGAAGGCGACGCCTTCGATTTCCACGAGCAGATTGGAGCGGCAGACGTCCGCTTGGGCATAGACGATGGGAAGCGCGCCAAAGCGCCGCTCGCACACCGCGCGACACGTTTCGTAGTCTTCCGGCCGTTTGACATACACCCGAACCTTCGCCAAGTCGCGCAACTGCGCTCCGGCGCCAGGCATGCCATGCCGCGCGAAATTCTCGGGACCAATCAAGGCTTGAATGTTGTCGATGGTTTGTTCGGTTTGCTTTTCAGCATCGCCTAGATGCACCGTTTCCGAATTCAAAATGCTGGCCGTTCCCGATACCCAAGTGGTGACGTAGTCGCCAATGACCACGGCCATCGCGCGCGAGAACTTGGGGCTACGCGCCGAGAAACGTGCCGCATAGTTGAACGCCGGCGTTTGCAGCGAATTCTCCAGCGGCAGCAAACGCACATCCGAGCGCTGGGTTTGCAAAGCCAGGCAACTGAGTTCTAGCCCCAGTCCAGCGGTTCCAATACCCGTGCTGGCCGGGTAATACGCAAGGTCGCCGCGCTGGACTTGCATGCGCCCCTCGGCCTGCTCGCGGTTGAAGAAGTCGGTCCGTGCTCGATTCAATTCACGATAGCGTTCGATGCCATGCTCGGGCACCGTGATGCCCCCTTGAGACAACCACACTCGGACGACGTCGGTCATCGAAGCGCCTGCCACGGCCAAGCGCTGGGCCAACTCGTCGAACGCGACCGCCGACTGGGAATACGCGGTATCAGCCGATGGCGGCGGCGAAATCCCACCGATATGAATCCAGCGGAGCCCATCGTAGGCGACGCAAACGATACCAGGCTGCGGGAACTCAATCTGCACGCCCTTCCCCCCCAGCGCCCACGCTTCAACGGCCAATTCCTGCCCGCCGCACGGGGGCTGCACAATGAATGTCGTCGCCGGCAGTTGATCGCCGAAATACGCTTGAAAGAGCTTTTGATACGCACTCGCTGCTTCCGGACCGCGCACAAACACGGCTTGGGATGTGACGGTCATCGGACAGGCTTGTTGTTTCAGGATGGCGCGAATCGTCGAGATCGCCTCCCACGCCTGATCCGTCGCATCGCCGACCGGTTGCGGCGTCACCATCAGCCCCACGCGCGTGACCCGCTCAAGATCGACCACTGCGTGCGTTTGGTCGCTCAGCAGGCACGGCGGCATCTGATTGCCGTTTTCATGCTCTGCAACATGCTCGGCGGAGTCGCAGGAACCACAGAGCATTCGCTTGGCAGGCGACATGCGATAACACAATACCGATCCCTTATCACTCTTTTCCGGCTTTTGCTGCCGGGAACTTTCAGGACTTGGCGTAAAACCCATCGAACCCCCTGTCGAGGTATCAAAAAACATGGCGACCCCCTCTCGGCGCTAAAAGCGCATTATTCCACTAAATTGGACATGCAAGTCCTGTTCCGGCCGTGCTAGCCCGCAAAATTGGTGAAAAACTCAATGTTTTTGAAGGAGGACGGCATCGTGGGCGAGCATAAACGCTCAGTCGCGTGTGCATTTTCGCACACGACTGTGCGGTTCGATGTCGCGCGCGACTCACTGGCTTCAGCGAGACAAAAATTCCGATACACTACTAATGAGGTAGTGCATCGGCCAATTGTGGTTCAGCTTTGGCTGCCGTCGTTGGCAATTTCGTAATCCCGCGACCCACGCGCACGAACCGGTCGCTAGAATATTCTCGCCGTGGAATCAGACGGCGAACGATAGCCTTTCACCATTCTCCTGTTCGTCACGGATGGCTTCCCCGTGGAACTACTGCCGCTTGTTGAAACCACCAGGTTCGACGCCTCGCAAATCGCCGCGCACGCCGCGCAGGTTCAGGCGGATGTGCTGCGCCAGACGCGATACCTCGACGCGCCGAATTTCACCAGGATTCATCCCAGCGACCTGGCGATTCTTTTCGCCGCTTATGATGGTGTGTGTTTCGGCGGGAAACTGAAGCAAGCGCTGGGAGCGATGCCGCTGACTTTTGCGCTCTCCAAGCGGATGACCAGCGCCGGCGGAAAAACGGCCTGCATCACCGACCGGCGAACTGGCTTCCGGCGATTCGAGATTAGCGTCTCGGTCGCGATTTTATTCACCTGCTTCCGCGACGACGATCATCGTCCGATCGTGACCAGCGGCATCGTCTGCCATCATCGCCTGGATGCCTTGCAGCGCGTGTTGGAACATGAAATCACGCACCTCGCGGAAATGTTGCTGTGGGATAAATCGAGTTGCGCTCAACCCCGGTTTCATTCGATCACGTACCGCTTGTTCGGCCACACGGAGAACAAGCACCAACTCATCACGCCGCGTGAGCGGGCGATCGCCAAGTTCGGCATTCGTCCCGGCATGCAAGTCCGTTTTCGTTTCGACGGCGTCGAGCACACCGGCATCGTCAACCGCGTCAACAAGCGGGCGACCGTGCTCGTCGAAGACGCCCGCGGCCAACGCTACGACAACGGCAAACATTACGCCAAGTTCTACATCCCGGTCTCGCAACTGCAGGCGGTTGAGTGAAAGCAAGGAATCCGTCGAGTCGCAGCGCATATTGAACCAATCGCAGCAACATGGCTGATGATTCAAGACGCGATGATCGGCGCGATACTTCAATCAAGCCAGCGCTGCGGCTGCGAATTGAGAGCCTCAAGACCGATGTCTAAGGCGATTGTGCGCGCATTATTATTGGGCGCCGATTGCCGGCGGCATGGGAGGTGGAACCGACTTGGAGGGACGCGACTCCTGCGCGAGCAGTCGCTGGGCCTCTTTCAACACGAAGTCGGGGTCCATGAACGGATCGGCGCCGATGTCTTGCCAGCGCACCAGGCCGGCGCCGTCGATGACGAACGTGCCGTGCAGCGTGAGATCCTCGAAGTCGTCATAACAACGGTACTTCTTGAAGACCTCAAGCTTTTCGTCGGCGACGAGCGTGAACGGAACCGGCTCGGAGTAATTCTCGATCGATTGCTTCAGTCCGGCCATGTCGTCGCTGCTAATGGCAACCACGTCCAATCCGGCCGCCCGGAAATCCTTGACTTTGGGACCGAACGCCTTGAGTTGTTCGGCGCAGTGCAAGCAACCGTGTCCCAAGTAGAAGATCACCACGACCGGCCTGCCTTGATAATCGGCCAGCGAATGCGTTTTACCTTCGGCATCCTCCAGTGCCCACGGCGCGGCAGGCGACGGTTGCCACCGGAAGGGACCGAGCGAATCGAGCGCGGGGCGGATGCCAACATCGGCCGCCGGCGTTTTCGACAAGACCCATTGCTCGCCCCAGCCAAGCTCGACGGCGATCGGCGTCAGCCGTGCAAACGGCGCGGCGGACAAGTCGATCGACCCAGACACGTTGCGCAACGTCTCGAACGCCTTCTTCGCCTCGTCCTTCTTATCGGCCTTCCACAGCCACTCGACTTGCGCCGCGAGCGGCAACACTTCGTTTTTGTTCGAGGCGACTTGCGACGCCAGGCCTTTTAAGGCCCCGTCCTGATCGCCTGCGAGAAACTGGATGCCGCACTCATACAATTTGCCGGCGTTCCCGCCTGCCTTTTTGAGCAGTTCCAAAGCCTGCTTGTAGTCGCCGGCCTGGGCGGCTTGATAGGCTTGCAACTCGCTGATGGTTTTTTCGAGGTTGGCGATTTTGGTGCTATGGGGCTTGCGCGCGTCATCGCGACGCTTGTCGCCGTCCTTCTTGTTTTGGCGTTCCTCGCGTGACTTTTGCTCCGCTTCCTGAGCGGCCCGATCACGCGCGGCGAGCGCTTCCCGCCACTTGGCTTCGAGTTCGCCCAACGTTTTCTGACCGGACTCCGTGTCGCCCGTGCGGAACTGGGCCATGCCGAGATACCGCAGGCGCTTCAATTGCTCGTCGGCATTGTCGGTTGGTTCCAGGTAAGGTGTTTCGGAAAGTGCGATGACTTCGCCCCACATTTCGAACAGCCGCAAGACCTCGAAGAGCCGCTCCCGTCCATACTTGCTGCTCCCTTTATCGAGCGAGTTGTACTTGGGATGCCGCGGCAACTCGCACATATTTTTCGCCAGACTCAGGGCGTCTTCCGCGCGGCCCACATGGATCATGTTGCGAATCAGCCATTCATTGTTGTGGGCGAAGTTGTGGATCTGATCGGGGAGGACACGGTCGCGCATCATGTGGGCGTGATCGACGCGGGCGGATGCTTCTTGCTGGTAGCAAGCGTCCTCATATCGTTTTAAGCCGCTATAAATGTGTCCCGGCATGTGCCACATGTGGGCGATGCTGGGGGCGGCTTGTCCACAAATCGCGGCCGAGGCCAGCGCCTTCTCCGCGCGTTGGCCGTCCCACAAGTGAATGCGAAAGTGATGCGCGGAGTGCATCGGTTCGACCGCGAACACTTCGCCGAGGAGCGCATCGATCGCGTGATAGCTTTGAATCTTCGAACCGCTGCTGCGATTGCGCCACAATTGGAGCGCGAGCAGCGCTTTGGCTTCGATGTCGTCCGGAAACTTATAGAGAATCTTCTCGAGCGCCTCGACGTAGCCTTCGCCGCGCTCCTTCTGCTTCGCCTCGTCGAACTTCATATACGCCGCGAGCGCCTCGATGTACATCCGCTCATGCTCGCTGACTTTGTCCTTATACTTTCCGGCGGTCTCGATGAACTTCTTACCGCGCGCGGTGTTCTCGAAGTTGGCGAGCGCCATTCCCCAGTACGCCATTGCGCACTCGGGCTCAAGCGCGGCCATCTGTCGAAAGCTCCGTTCGCTTTCGAAATACCAAAAGCCGTAATATTGCCCCACGCCTTGATCGAAAAACTGCTGCACCTCGGGCTTGTCCGTCGTGATCTTGAAGTGCACCTTGCCGGTCCCGCCCATCAAGTACGCCGCTTGACGGGGGCCTTCGTTGTAAACCTCGCCGTGGGCAGAATGCCCCGCCTTGAGTGCTTCCGGCGTATCGTCAGACTGAGCCTCTTGGGCGATGACACGATTAACGGCCAGCAGTGCGAGCGCGAGGGCAACGGCGAATAACGAGTGACGCAGGATCATGAGAAGCCTGGGGCTGGTGGGACCGGGTGGCGGAGAAGATTTGCGAGCACCTCATTGTAGCCGTGAAGAGGGACGAAATGCCAACGGTTTGGCGAGTGGCGCGGCATTCATTCTCGCGTCCCACGCCATTGACCGCAGCGCCGGCCGTCGCGAACGGCAATTTTGTCGTCACTGCCACCCCTATGACTAACAGGCAGACCCCCATTTGATGAATGATTGTTCAGGTTAGTGACGGAACGGCGCCGGGTTCGTGGATAAACCTCGAGGCTATTCACGATACGACGTACAAACAGGGCATTGCGGCATTTCGTGCTCCGTTCGAAAGGCATGTTGTTTTGGGTAGAATAGCCCAAAGCGACGCGATTGACTGATCCCCACTTGCGAAGTAGAATGGCGAGGATAAATTGACGAACGTTTACAAGCGAGGTGGCGCGAACCTGTGCCACTGGATATAGTTCCTATTACGCATGACTTCTAATTTCCTACTGCCGCGACTGCTACTAACGACGGGTGACCGGCCGTAGGGTGGTATTGCGTGAAAGATCGTGAAACCCCAGGCCGGTCGGCTATGGGGTTTTTTTGTTGGTGGGTATTCTGTGTTGGTGGGAATTCTATGCTCAATTGGATGAACACCTTGCGACGCCGAGCGGGGGGGCCTTCACGGGCCAGCCTCCTCCTGCGCGCGCCGGCTCGCGGCCGGCTGGCGACACGATGACCTGTGGGTCGTCGTGGCCCAAGGACACCCCAGCGCGTGGCGAATTGCCGGCGCGTCCGCCGTTTGTCCTGAGCTTCCCTGGCATTCATGGCGCGGAAGTTGCGCTTTTTCCCATAACAACGAAACAATTAAAGTAAAGAATATCCCTATGTCTGAACAAAAAACGTCCGCCACAACCGATTCCCCGAACCGTACGATCAAGATTTTCGACACGACGCTCCGCGACGGCGAGCAATCGCCGGGATGCAGCATGAACCTGGCCGAGAAGCTGCAGATGGCGCAGGCTCTCGTGGAGTTGGGGGTGGATGTGATCGAGGCAGGCTTCCCGATTGCTTCGCCGGGAGACTTCGAGGCGGTCCGCGAGATCGCCGCGAACGTGCGCGGCAGCACGATTTGCGGGCTGGCCCGGTGTAACGAGATGGACATCAACCGCGCGTGGGAAGCATTGAAAAGTTCCCCCCAACCGCGGATCCACGTCTTTCTCGCAACGAGCGCCATCCATCGCGAGTTCAAACTCAAGATGACACGCGAGGAGATCATTCAACGGGCGATTGCTGGCGTGAAGCTCGCGCATAGTCATTGCGACGACATCGAGTTCTCACCGGAGGATGCCGCGCGAACCGAGCATGACTTTTTGTGCGCGGTCGTCGAGGCGGCGATTGACGCCGGCGCGACGACGATCAACATTCCCGATACGGTGGGCTATGCGGTGCCGCTGCAAATGGGCGCGACGATCGCGATGCTGAGGAACCGGGTTCCCAATATCGATAAGGCGACGATCAGCGTGCATTGCCACGACGATTTAGGCATGGCCGTGGCGAACAGCCTCGCGGCCGTCGAGCACGGCGCGGGGCAAGTGGAATGCACCATCAACGGCATCGGCGAACGCGCCGGCAACTGCTCGCTCGAAGAAGTGGTGATGGCGCTCCGCACGCGCAGCGACTTTTACAAGGCCGACACGCGCATCCATACGCCCCGACTCGTGCCGGCCAGTCGTTTGCTGACCAGCATCACCGGTATGCAGGTGCAGCGCAACAAGGCGATTGTGGGACGCAACGCTTTTGCTCACGAAGCAGGCATTCACCAGGATGGCATGCTTAAAGAACGGACCACCTACGAGATTATGCGTCCCGAGGATGTCGGCTTTCAAGCGACCGATCTCGTGCTCGGCAAGCATAGCGGGCGAGCGGCGCTGGCGGATCGCGCGCGCATTCTCGGCTATCAACTCACCGGCGAGCAATTGCAAACGGTGTTCGAGGACTTCAAACGCTTAGCCGACCGCAAGAAGGAAGTCTACGACGGCGATATCGTCGCGCTCATCGAGCAGCAATTGTACGGCGTGGAGGAAGAAGAGTGGCAGTTGGTTGCGTTCGAGGCATCTTCCGGGACCGGCCGCAAGCCGAGTGTGAAGCTCACGCTGCGACATGGGAACGAGGACCAGACGGTGGAATCTTCCGAGGGAGACGGCCCGATCGACTGCGCGTTCCTCGCGACCGAAAAACTGACCGGCTACAAGCTGACTTGCCAGGACTATCAGGTCCAGAGCGCGACGCTCGGCCACGACGCACTGGGCGAAGTGACGCTGGAAGTGGAATACCACGGGGAAGTCATTCGCGGGCGCGGCGTTTCGACCGACACTGTGGAAGCCACCGTGATGGCCATTTTGAATGCCGTGAACCGCATCGCGCAGCGCGTGCGGAAAAACTAAGGACGAAGCTCGTCGTCGCCAAAATCGCCAGGCTTTGGATGGTGGGACGACATCCAAGCGGGGCGAGTTTGGCGATTAGACGGCATGAATGCGCAGCCCGCGGCGGGTCATTTCCTTGCGGCGGGCTTTGTCGATGAGTTCGGCAATCTGCTGGACATCGTCGATGCCTTGCATGACGAGCACCGGGTGCGTCGGATCGCTCGAAGTGATCTTGATGGTTCCGACGCCAAACATTCGCTCAAAAATGCTTTGCGAGTACGTCACGTCATCCATCTCAATGACCTCGATGCGATCGGTCGTCCGCGTGAGGATGCCGGTCGAGTGGAAAAAGCGTTGCGATGTGAGGCGGTAGCCGATGTTCAGGCGGCGATAGGTCGAAAGTGCGAGCACCCAGAGCCAGACGAGCACCATCGCGCCGATCGCGAACGGCCAGGTCACAGGCATAAAGACGCTGAGCGCCAGGCAGGCAATGGAGAGGAGCGTCACGGCGACGAAGTGTCCCAGCATGGCCTTGGGGCTATAGCTTCCAGTCCAAAGCTCTTCCTCGGGATCATCGCGGCGGCCGGTGGGACTGCGGAGCGCGGCCGCTGGGTTGCTAGCACTTTCGTCGTCCCTGGCGCGCGCGGTGCTGCCGGGCGGCGGCGGTGGTGGGGAAGTCGCGCCCTTGATGTCGTCGATGCGCGTGCCGCATTGACCGCAAAAGGACGTGCCGGAGGAAACTTCAGCGCCGCAAGAAGTGCATTTCATGTGTGGAATTCCGAGGCGTAGCAGCAGTGAGCGAGTGATAAACGTAGCCGCGACCGAGGCAGGGCGTGGCCCATGTTCGGCCGGGAAGCGCCTGCTCATTATACTCGTGGCGCACGTCGCCGCGAGCGGGAAACCGGTACTCGTATTCTGCAGCGACGAAATCGGCTATAGTGCACGCATGGCCGGAATTTGTCTTCGTTATGACTGCGTGAGTTGATATGCGCTGCCCCTTTTGCCGCGTTGACAACGATAAAGTCATCGACTCGCGCGCGAGCGAGGATGGCTTCTCGATTCGTCGGCGGCGACGGTGCCTGAGTTGCAAGCGGCGTTACACCACGTATGAGCGCGTCGAGGAAGTTGACATTAAGGTCGTCAAGAAGAACGGCGCGCGCGAAATGTTCGACCGCGAGAAGATCAAACGCGGATTGACTAAGGCTTGCTGGAAGCGGGCGATTAGCGACGAGCAGATTGAAGCGTTGATTTCTGGCGTCGAAGGGGACATTTACGGAAATTTCGAGGCGGAAGTTGAAAGCCGCGAGATTGGCGAACTCGTGATGCAACACTTGTCGGGAGTCGATCAAGTCGCCTTTGTGCGATTCGCGAGCGTCTATCGGGAGTTCAAGGATGTCCGCGACTTCGTGGATGAACTGCAGCCGATGCTCCGGAAGAAGCCGACGTAGGCGCGCTACTTCAACTCGCGCGGGTCGAGGGTCACATGTTTGATCGACTTGCGGTCGTAGGTATAGGTGATTTGCACGCGGCCGTCTTTCGTTTGAATGACTGCGGGATACGAATACTCGCCGGGCCGGCGTTCGAGCGTTAGGACCGGCTTCCACGACTGGCCGTCATCGGAGAGAGCGACATTCAGCATGCTGCGTCCAGTGGGAAGCAAGCCGCGCCCGGTGTGATTGTAGACCAGCAACTGCCGCCCATCGGCAAGTGTCACGGCATCGGCGCCTGCGTTGGGATTGGGGAGTTTTGTCGCGGTCAGTTTGCTCCAGGTCTGGCCACCATCTTCCGACCAGCTTTGTGCGATGACGCCTTGCTGGCTGCGGCAGAGGATTTGCAGCTTGCCGTCTGGATGCGTGAGGATGCTTGGTTGGATCGCGCCGAAGTCTTTACCGTCGTGAATTGGTCCGATCACTTCCCACGTCTGGCCGTTGTCGCGCGAGCGTTCGAAATGCACTCGCCAGTTCTGATGTTCGCTGCTGCTGGGACAGAGGATGGCGCCATCCTTGAACTGAATCGGCTTGTTTTTCACGGGGCCAATGAGATTGGGGTTCTTCTCGCCGAGCTTCGCGTCCTCGCCGAGCTTGCGCGGCTGCGACCAGGATCGGCCGTTGTCGCTGGACGTAATGAGCATGCCCCACCATGTGCTCGGACTGGGACCGACTTTATAGAACAACATGAGCGGTCCTTCGGCCGGTTGAAACAACACCGGATTCCAGCAAGGATAACGCTTCTCAGGCGTTTGCACGCCGCTGGCGACCTCCACCGGCTGGGACCACTGCTCGCCGTCGCGCCGCGAAACCCAGATGCCGACATCGGGGCTCTTTTCATGTTGACCGCCGAACCAGGCGGCGACAAGTCCGGCCGGCGTTTCGACGATGGTCGAAGCGTGACACTGCGGCGTGGGCCTGCCTTCCAGCGCGTAGATCAACTCGCCTTGCACGTATCCATTCTTTCCCGCTTCCGCGAGCGGCGGGATGGCGGGCTCGTCCGCAGCGGCGAATTTGGCAGAGGCGCATAACGCGCAGCTTATGAGGGCCGACCACACGAACAATAACCTCAAGCGTCGCAGAACCATGCGTTTTGTCCTTGCAATCGGGGAAGCGCGCATCAAATAATGTGCCCTGTTCAATGTTGGTCGCGGCGCGGTCGCTGTCAAGCACCGGGGCGGTCACTGTAGCGTTACGCTTTGGGCGACTTGTTGACGATGACCAGCCATTTTTACCTTGCCGATTGGATCGTGCTGGTTGGTTACTTCGCCGTGACGCTGGGAATTGGCTGCTATTTCTATCGCCAGACCCGTTCGACCGCAGGCTACACCGCGGCCAATCGTTCGCTGCCGGGGTGGCTGTGCGGGCTTTCGATCTTCGCCACGTTTTTGAGCAGCATTAGCTATTTGGCGCTCCCCGGCAAGTCGTTCGCCAGCAACTGGAACCCGTTTGTCTTCTCGCTGACGCTGCCGATCGCCACGTGGATCGCGGTGCGATATTTTATTCCCTACTACCGCGCGCGGGAAGACGTGTCCGCCTATGCGGCCCTTGAACAGCGGTTTGGGCTGTGGGCAAGAATCTATGCCAGCGTGTTCTATTTGCTGACGCAGGTGGCGCGGATCGGCGTGGTGATGTATTTGATGGCGCTGCCGATGCAGGTCATCTTTGGCTGGAACATCTACACGATCCTCATTGTCACCGGCATTTGTGTCACGCTGTACTCGTTTGTAGGCGGCATCGTGGCGGTGATTTGGAACGATGCGATTCAGGCGATCGTGCTGATGGCCGGGGCGCTGGTTTGCCTGGCGGTGATGCTCGTCAACATGCCTGGCGGACCCACCGCGGTGCTGGAAGTCGCGGCGGCCAACAACAAGTTCTCACTCGGGAGCTTCGGCGCCGACCTGACGAGCACAACGGTGTGGGTGCTACTGTTGTATGGATTGACGATCAACTTGCAGAATTTCGGCATCGATCAAAGCTATGTGCAACGCTACATCGCGTCGAGCACCGATCAGGAAGCGCGTCGCAGTTTATGGCTGGGGGGCTTGCTCTACGTGCCCACGAGCGCGGTGTTCTTCTTCATCGGCACGACGCTCTTCGCGTATTACGGCGCCGCGGAACCAGCGCCGGATTTATCACGCGCGCCGGATTCCAAGAGCACGGCCGCCGCCACCGATCTCGACGAAGTCCGGGCGATTGTCGCGCGGCAGCGGTTATTGCAGCGGGGCGTATCACTGGACGATCCGACGTTCGCCGCGCGGCAAGCGGAAATGGCCAGTTCGCTGGAATTGAAGGACATCGGCGATCGGGTCTTTCCGCACTTCATCGCCAAGCACTTGCCGCCGGGACTCACGGGGCTGTTGGTCGCCGCGGTGTTCGCCGCCGCCATGAGCACCGTTTCGACAAGTTTAAATTCTTCCGCCACGCTCGTCATGAGCGACTATTACAAACGCCTGTTCGCGCCAAAGGCCAGCGAACGGGCTTGCATGTTGGTGCTCTATGCGGCCACGGTCGTGTGGGGCGTGCTCGGCACGGCGCTGGCTTTGTGGCTGGTGAGGCTGACCGAGAGCGCGCTGGACATGTGGTGGACCCTGTCCGGCATTTTCGGCGGCGGTATTACCGGGCTGTTCTTGCTCGGCATGATTGGCCGGCGCGCGAAGAACCCCGCGGCGGTCGCCGGCGTCAGCGTGGGGATGATCGCCATTTTCTGGCTCTCGCTGCCAGAGATTCTCAAGAACTTGTTGAAGCTCTCGCCGGAACATGCGCTGCATCGGTTCGCATGGGAACTACAAGCCCACACCCAGTCGTGGAGCAGCCCGCTGCATGTGTTCCTCGTGCCAGTGCTGGGGACGCTGGTCATCTTGCTAGTCGGCCTGGCCGTTAGTGAAGTCGCGGCCAGGATGCGGAACAAGTAGCCGGCACACGCCTGAGCTGGATGCTGATCTGTGGCTGGCCCCGAACGACTTCCCGGACCCCATCCGCCTCGTGCGGATGGTGAATGAGTTCCTTCGCTCAAGATCGCCGCGTGACGCCGGTAGCCCACAGGACTTCTTCACCATCGGGGCGAGCCTGATGGGGTCGTGATGTTGGTGCATCTGGCTACTAGCTCACCAGCTCGCTCACCATCCGCACAAGGCGGATGGGGTCGTGATCTTTTGGCCGGCGCGAAAATCGGAAACTTATTGATCGATCGCCCCTTATTCCACCGCGAACGGAAACAGTTGCCGTAGTTCCTCCGGCGAAGGCATGCGTCCATACTCGCAGATTTCAAACGCCTCGGCATACTGCACCGCGCCGCCGCGCTCGTCGCCATACCACTTGGCGAGTGCTTCGGGAAATCGTTTGGCGGTGGCGGCGAAGCGGCGGTCAAACGCAGTGCGGACCTGGCGTTTGCGCTCGGCCACCGCCGCCGCATTGTGCGGATCGGGCAGCAAATTCGGCCCGCCATTGCAACCCCCTTCATAGAATTGCGACTCGAGGGCTTCGACGGTGAGTAGCTTCTTGTCGATCACGTCGTCGATGGAGACGATCACATCCGCGGCGAATGTCGTTGGTTTGGTGAAGCGGTCCTCGTAATACAGGAACACAGGGTTCTTGTTAAGATGCGGGATGTCCGGACAGAAGTAAGGGACCGTCACCATGTAGGCTGCATCTTGCACGAGCACGCCGACATTGCGGTGGTCGGGATGATAGTCGTTGGGACGATGGCTGAGGACGATGTCCGCATCCCATTCGCGGATGAGCCGGGTGAGCGTCTTGCGATGTTCGAGCGTCGGCAGCAACTCGCCATC
>CAUJKE010000174.1 GCA_963205385.1 Planctomycetota bacterium
GTTGATCGAAGCGATGAAGGCGGCTAAGGCGCTGGAACTAGTGGCGGTAGGGCCACTGAAAACAGCACTTCGCCTTGCCGGAACTGTGCCCGTGGCGTACATTTGAGGGATGAACCGAGACATTCTAGTTCGCTTTTCCGACGCTCCAAATTCGCCGCTACGACGCGCCGCCGTGGCCGGGTTGCTGCTTTGCCTCACGCCACCCTAGGCGACTTTCTCCACCTCGAACGTCTTCAAGGTTTTTCGTCTCGGCGCTCGCTGCCGTGTGCAGCCGTTTCTCGCCAGACGCCCCGCCGCTTTCTTTCTTTCTTTCACCTGCTTGTTGGTTGTCATTGCGGACAACGTACACCTATGCCCCCTGTCACCGACACGATCGATCCGACCATTGCCACCGAGACGGCGCGCCGCCGCACGTTCGCGATCATCTCACACCCCGACGCCGGTAAGACCACGCTCACCGAGAAACTGCTCCTCTACGGCGGCAGTGTCGAAGTCGCCGGGGCGGTGCGCGGACGAAAGACGCAGCGCGCCGCCACAAGCGACTGGATGGAGCTCGAAAAGCAGCGCGGCATCTCCGTCACCTCGACGGTGCTCAGCTTCGACTTCGACGGTTTCCGCGTGAACTTGCTCGATACGCCAGGCCACCATGACTTCAGCGAAGACACCTACCGCACGTTGATGGCGGCCGACTGCGCCGTGATGGTCATCGACCTGGCCAAAGGGGTCGAATCGCAAACCGAGAAACTGTTCCGCGTCTGCGCGATGCGGCGCATTCCGGTCCTCACCTTCGTGAACAAGGTGGATCGCCCCGGCCAGGAACCGCTGGCGATCTTGGCGAATATCGAGGAGAAGCTGGGCGTCGAACCGATTCCGTACAACTGGCCCATTGGGACCGGCAGCGATTTCCGTGGAGTGATCGACCGCCAATTGAATCAGGCGCATCTGTTCAAACGGGGCACCGGCGAGTTGCGCCTCGCGTTCGACTCGCTGCCGCTGGATGGGCTCGCCAAGACGGATATCGACGAGCGCGTCCGCGAGAGCGCCCTGGAGGAATGGGAACTGATTCGCGACGCAGGCGACAAACTCGATGACGAACTGTTTCATGATGGCAAAATGTCGCCGGTCTATTTCGGTAGCGCGCTGAACAACTTTGGCGTCGAAGACTTTTTGAAAGGCTTCCTGCAACACTGCCCGCCGCCGCATCCCCGGCAAAGCGATCAAGGACTCGTCCCTGTCGCTCGTAAGGACTTCTGCGGCTTTATCTTCAAGATTCAGGCGAACCTCGACCCGCGCCACCGCGACCGCGTCGCGTTCCTCCGCGTTTGCTCCGGCAAGTTCGAGCGCGAAATGGAAGTGCTGCATCCCCGTAGCGGCAAGAAGCTTCGCCTGCCACGGGCGCATCGCTTGTTCGCGCAAGACCGCGAAACTATGGACGAAGCGTACCCCGGCGACATCATCGGGCTGGTGAACCCCGGCGAGTTTCATCTGGGGGATACGATCTGCACCGGCCAGCCGTTGAACCTCGAACCGCTGCCGCAATTCGCGCCGGAGTACTTCGCCACGCTTCAATGCCGCGATACGTCCCGCCGCAAGCAGTTTGTGCGGGGCATCGATCAGTTGGTGGAAGAAGGGGCCATTCAACATTTCACCAGCCCCGACGCCGCCCGTCGCGAACCGATCCTTGCGGCTGTGGGTGAACTGCAATTCGACGTCGTCCGTTTTCGGTTGGAGAGTGAATACAACACGGAGACCGGCCTGCAATGGCTGCCGTACAAGCTCGTCCGATGGCTCCACGGCGACGCCGCCGCGATCGACGCGATGCAACTCCCGTATACCGCGCTAAGCGTGATCGACCGCCATGGTCGCAAAGCGATCCTCTTTCAAACCAAATGGGACGCAGACTACACCCAGCGAGAAAACCCCACAGTGCAATTTTCAGCCGTCAGCGGCGTGGGATTTCAGATTAACGACCCGAATGAGCAGCGATACTACTAGCCCCTTGGCTGGATGATGAAGACGTTCTTTGGGCTCTTCGCGCCACGCACTGATTTTGAGCCAGAAGTCTCATTCACCATTCGCACAAAACGGATGGATCCAAAAAGACATTCGGGGCACGGCGTAAATCAGGGCCCAATTGTCTCGCGAGGCGAGTCGCCAGTATTCACAAGACCGTGAAGTTACTTACCGGACGCCGTTTCACGGCGTCGCCGGTGCGTGCGGCGCGCCGCATTTGCAATGGCGCACCCCCGGCGATACACTCGCGCCTAGCGCGCGGCGCTTTGCGTTTACCACCAGTTCCGGAGTTTCCCATGCCCCGTTCTCCACATTCATCCAGCGAATCCCAGCTTGATCGCCGTGAAATGCTCGGCTTGACCGCTATGTTCGGCAGCGCTTTTCTCGCCGCGCAAGGACTCGCGCCGCGCGAAGTCGCCGCGCAAGATGCCGCGCAGGGCGAACCAGTCGCGCCTCGCAAGCGCTACGACATGAAAAAGTCGATCAACCTTTGGGCGTTTCCCTATCCCGACAAGATGACGTTGGCTCAGTGTTTCGAGTTAGCGAAGGATGCTGGCTTTGATGCGGTCGAAGTCAACTTCGCCTTGGAAGGGGAATTCTCCGCGGAGTCCAGCGACGCGGAGATTCAAGCGGTCGCGGGGTTGGCCAATCAACATAAAATCGCGATCAGCGGCATCTGTTCGTTCTTGTACTGGCCCTACGCGCTCACCCACAACGACCCCGCGCGTCGCCGCCGCGGGCAAGAGTTGGGCCTGCGGATGATCGAGGCGGCGCGGTTGATGGCCGTGGAGAATCTGCTCGTCGTCCCCGGTTGCGTCTACGCCCCATGGTTGCCGGAATTTGAACCGGTTCCCAACGACGTCTGCGAAGTCCGCGCGAAGGAATCGGTCCGCCTGATGATCCCCGCCGCCGAAAAAGCTGGTGTCTCGCTCAACATGGAAAACATCTTCGCCAACGGCTTCCTCTTTAGCCCGCAGGAGATGAACGCCTTCGTCGATAGCTTCAAAAGCGACCATGTGCAAATCCATTTCGACACCGGCAACATCATGCAATATCAGTTTCCCGAACACTGGATTCCGATGCTCGGGAAGCGGATCAAGAACATCCATTTCAAGGAATGGGATAAGCGGACGCACGAGTTCAACCTGGCCACGTTTCGCACGCTCCTCGACGGCACCACCAACTGGCCCGCTGTCATGGCGGCGCTCGACCACATCGGCTATCGCGGCTATTTGACCTTTGAATACTTTCATCCGTTCCAGCACTATCCCGAAGCGCTGGTGTATCAAACGTCGGATGCGCTGGATTATATGTTGGGGGCGAAGGGTTAAGGCGCGTCGCCAGCGACAAGATCAGGTTCGCGCCACCCCTGCCCAACGACCTCGCGGAGCAGTAACCTAGAGAGATTCTCCATGCCCCCCCTCGCACGCCGTTGATTTGCCCATGACCACGCCGCCGCGTCAGACTGCGACGTACTTGCTGAAGCGCTTTCGCGAGAGCGGCTTCGAGCCGTTTGCGCGGCACGGGCAAAATTTTCTCGTCGACCTGAACCTGCTCGATATTCTCCTGGACGCAGCCGAACTGGGGCCGCAAGATGTGGTGCTGGAGATCGGCACCGGCATGGGGACGCTCACCACGCAGATGGCGCCGCGCGTGGCGGAGGTGGTGACGGTTGAGATCGATCAGCACCTGTTCCAGCTCGCCAGCGAAGAGTTGATCGACTTTGAAAACGTCACCATGCTGCAGCAGGACGCGCTGCGCAATAAGAACAACCTGCACCCTGCGGTGCTCGAGACCGTGGCCGAAAAAGTCAAGGCCGAGCCGGGACGGCAACTAAAACTCGTCGCGAACTTGCCTTACAATATCGCAACGCCGATCCTTTCCAACCTACTCGAAACGCCGATCGTGCCGGTGCTGATGGTGGCGACGATTCAAAAGGAACTCGCCGATCGAATCATGGCCGTGCCGAGCACCAAGGACTACAGTGCGCTCAGCATCTGGATGCAAAGCCTGTGCGACGTGGAACTGGTCCGCGTGCTGCCGCCGCAAGTCTTCTGGCCGCGCCCCAAAGTCAATTCGGCCATCATTCGCATCACGCCCAATGCCGAGAAGCGCGCGCAAATCCCCGACCTTACATTCTTTCACACGTTCGTGCGGGCTCTCTTTTTTCATCGTCGCAAGTTTTTGCGGAGCGTGATAATTAGTGCATTCAAGGAGCAGTTGGATAAGGAAGCGGTTGATGAAGTGCTGACTCGCCTGCACTTTGCTTCTGACGCCCGCGCGGAGCAGTTGGATGTCCAGACGCTGCTGATGCTCAGCGAGGCGTTTCGCGTGAAGGTATTAGAAGCTCAAGACGCGCGCGAGTGAGGTCGTTCAACGACGTGCCCAACGGGCCGCGCGCCTCGATGCCCAAGCCGTAAACGATCAATTTGGGATTTGTCCCTTACAGCGCCGCGATTACGAGGTCGCCGACTTCTTTCGTGCCGTAGCCCATCTTGCCTGCGTTTTGGCTCTTCATCTTCGTGCCGGTGACACTTTGAATGGCCTGCATCACGCGGGCGCCCGCCTTGGGTTGGCCGCTGTGCTCGAGCAGCATGGCCATCGCGCTGATGGCGGCGATGGGGTTGATGACGTTCTGGCCGGTGTATTTGGGAGCGCTGCCCCCCATCGGCTCGAACATGCTGGTGCCGCCGGCATCGGGGTTGATGTTGCCGCCGGCCGCGACACCCAGTCCCCCTTGGATCATCGCGCCGAGATCTGTGATGATGTCGCCGAACATGTTGGTCGTGACGATCACGTCGTAATACTCGGGGTTCTTCACCATCCACATGCAGCAAGCGTCAACGTGGTTGTAATCCGCCTTGACGTCTGGATAGTCCTTGGCGACCTCTTGGAACGTGCGCCACCAGAGGTCATGACCAAACGTGAGGACGTTGGTCTTGGCGACCAGCGTGAGCATTTTGCCTTTGGGGTTGTTGCGTTTTTGGGTGTACTCAAACGCCCAGCGGATGCAGCGTTCGCAACCCTTGCGCGTGTAGACGGCGGTTTGCGTCGCGACTTCGTCGGCTGTGTGCTTCTTCAGCCAACCGCCGATCCCAGCGTACATGTCTTCGGTGTTCTCGCGGACGACGACGAAGTCGATATGCTCCGGTGTCTTGCCGACCAGTGGGCATTCCACGCCGGGGTAGAGTTTGACCGGGCGAAGGTTGATGTATTGATCGAGCTGAAAGCGAAGCTCCAGCAACAGACCCTTTTCCAGGATGCCAGGCTTCACTTCGGGATGGCCGACGGCGCCCAGATAGATGGCGTCGAACTGCCGCAGTTCATCCGCGCCGCCGGCAGGCAGCGTTTCACCGGTCTTGAGGTACCGCTCGCCCCCCCAATCGAAATGCTTGGTGGTGTAAGTGAAGCCTTCGAGCTTGCTGATCGCAGCCAGAACTTTGAGGGCTTCGGCGGTGACTTCGGGACCAGTTCCATCGCCGCCAATGACGGCAAGTTTCAGCGGTTGAGCGTTCACGACGGCGGTTTCCTATCGCAAAATTACTTGTGGAAACTGCGAATTGTAACAGTGGGTAGAGCAGGCGACAACGTGGGTGGGGGCGCGAACCAGCGCGCCGTGACTTGCGTTTGAGTATCAGGCGTTCTATTCTGAGCCATCGCTGTAGTTTCCGTTGTCTTCCCAGCACCCGCCAAATACTATGCTTCCAAACCTACCGCTACCGACACGTCGTTCGTTTCTCGCCACCGTGGCCGCCGGAGCCGCCTTGGCCGCCGCGCCGCAACTCGCGCGCGGGGCAGGGGAGGGGCGGAAGAAGATCAAACTTGGCTACGACAACTTCGCTGTGCGGGCGATGAACTGGAAAGCGGCGCAGCTCATCGACTACGCCGTCAAGCTCAACGTCGATTCGCTCCTCATCTCGGACCTCGACGCGTTCGAGAGTTTCGAGCCTCAGTATCTCGCCGAGATCAAAGCTCAGGCGGATGCTCACGACCTCGATTTGCACGTGGGCACCTGGAGCATCTGCCCGACGTCGAAGTCGTTCAAGGACAAATGGGGAACGGCCGAGGAACACCTGCGAACCGGCATTCGCGTGGCGAAGTCGCTGGGCTCGCCGGTCATTCGGGTCATTCTGGGGAATCGGTCCGATCGTCTGACCGAAGGCGGCATCGAAGCACGGATTGCGGATACGGTCAAAGTCTGCAAGGCGTGCCGCAGCGAAGCGATCGACTCCGGCGTGATCATTGCGGTCGAGAATCATGCGGGGGATATGCGGTCCGAAGAACTGGTGACGCTGATCGAAGCCGCCGGGAAGGATTACGTTGGCGCGAATGTGGACAGCGGCAACGCCGTGTGGACGATGGAAGATCCGCTCGACAATCTCAACAAACTCGGCCCCTACGCCGCTACGACTAGCCTCCGCGATACGTCGGTCTGGGAGACCTCCAACGGGGCGGACATTCAATGGCGCGCGATGGGCGAAGGGACGATCGACCAGAAGGCCTACTTCGCCCGCTTCGCCGAACTTTGCCCGCAAGTGCCGGTGCATATTGAAACGATCAGCGGTTTCAACCTCGGCGTGCCATTTCTTCAGGACGACTTCTGGAAAGCGTATCCCCAACTCAAGGCCGCCGACTTCGCCCGCTTTCTCAAGCTGGCCAAGGGGAACAAGCCGGTCGAAACCTGGAAGCGTCCCCCCGGCGACGCCAAACTGGCCGAGCAGGAATACCAGCGGGGTGAACTGGAGCGCAGCCTCAAATACTGCCGGGAAACTCTCGGGCTGGGCGTGAAAACATAGGTCGGAATTTTCGCGCTGAAGACGCGAAAGTCACCAAGATCGACCCAGTCGCGACGAATACGTCACGTCGGCTCGCGCTTCGCGAACTCGCTTGCATTCGCAAGGCAGTCTGCCACAATCAAATCATGCTAATACCACGCTATTCCGTCCGCACGCTGCTGTTGCAAACGGTGGCCGTGGCCGTTTATTGCCTGTTCCTGACGCTCGCGATCAACGGCCATTTATGGGCCATTGGCGTCCTGGCCGTGCTCCATTCGCTGATCTTCTTGCTGATCTTGCACGCCTTGGTGTTCGCCATGACGGCGCCCATTGCCTGGGCGTATGGTTCGCTTGCGAAGCAGCCAGCGCCGACGAGTCCCTTTGCGACCGAGCAACCGCCGCCGCAATTGGTTTCCCCGCCTGAACCGGAGTAAGGGGCGTGATTCCTGGCGTTGGCAGCTTGTTGATTCTCTTTTGCTCGCCCGAGGTGTTTGATCATGATTCGTTATCCGGCCCTTGCGACGCCGCGACCAGCGTGCTGGGGCTTGGCGGCAGCGATCTTGTTCATGTCCACTCTGTTCACTTCCGCAGTGTTCACTCCCGCGCCGGCGCTGGGGGGCATCTCCGAACAGATCTATCTCCCCAGCGCCGGCAACAAGGTCCGCAGTGGCGTGCGGATGGAGATCGAAACCGATTGGGTCAGCGGTTGCGGCTATCTGCCGGTCAAGGTAACGATTTTCAACGCGCCGGCCGGTCCCACAACGTACGACCGCGACTTCCGTGTGCGGATTACGCCCCGGAGCTACGGCAACAAGTTAAACATCGTCACCGAAGCCATTGTGGAACTGCCGGAGAATAGCACGCAAGGCGCCGCTTGGATCGCGGTTCCGCGGTATGCGAATTGGGACACCCTCAATATTGAAGTGACCGAAGGGGGCGAGCGGATCGACGAACTTTCGGAAGCGGTCGATTTTAATGTTAGCGGTACGTTCTGGGGCAACCAAGGCCCGCTGGAAGCCGTTCCATCGCTGCTGGTGATCGATCGCGATGTGCCGAATCTCCGTGCGCGACACACACTCATCCAAAACCAGGTCGCCGGCATCCTTCCCAAAACTCCCACCTACGACCTGCCCGACGTGCGCCTCTGGCAGACGATCGTCCCGCTCCTGCAACCTCCATATATGCAAACGGCGCCGGGCATCCCTAATCAACCGGTCTCGAGGAATCAGGTCAGCGACGCAGAAACGCTCACCTTCGTCCGTGGCAATGAAAAAGTGGTCTATCTTCCGCCGAGTGAACTTTCGGACCAGTGGCTGCATTATTCCGGGGTCGATATCGTTTGCATCACGCTCGCCGACCTGCATAGTCTCGCCCAGGACTCGCCGCCGCAGTGGCAAGCAATCCGCACTTGGCTGCGGACCGGTCCGCTCTTGATCGTCGCTGGCGTCGGCTCCGATTTTGAGCAACTCAGCAGCCTGGAAACCTTGCTCGATTTTCCCCGGACGTCGGCCATTGCCGCCGTGCCGCTCTCGGACGAACATCCTGCCTGGACACCGGCCTTGGTCAATTTTCGGGACGACCAGGTCCGCTCGCTGACCGGTATGAGCAACAACAATCAAGCCTATCGTTACACGCCCGACGCCAACGACTTGGGCATCGAGAATGGGCCGGCCAGCAGCGGCCATATGACGGCGGACGACAATCCGCCGTTTGCCGTGCGCGAGTATGGGTTAGGAAAAGTTGCAGCCCTGAACTCACCGGACCTCTTGCAAGATCCGCCGAACTCAATGGCCTGGCTTCTCAATCAAGTCGGTAGCCATACGTGGATGCAGTATCAACGCCAAGGGATCTCGTATACCTGGGAAAACAGCGACTTCATGACCTTTTTGATCGAAGGGACCGGCCGCGTTCCCGTGATGTCGTTTATCGTCCTGATCACGCTGTTCGTCATCGTGATTGGCCCGGTGAATTACTTGCTGCTGCGGCGATGGAAGCGTTTGTTTGTATTGTTGGTTACGGTTCCTGTAGGCGCGACGATCGTGACCATCGGGCTGTTCACCTATGCGCTCGTGAGCGACGGACTCGGCGTGCGCGCGCGGGCCCGCAGCGTGACGCACCTGGATCAACGCACCGGCCAGATGGAATGCCTGGCGCGGCAAACCTACTACGCCGGCCTCGCCCCGTCCGGCGGGCTTACGTTTCCGCTCGATACGGCTGTGTTTCCCATCGAGGAACGTCCCTGGACGCAAGGCGAATCCGCGCAAGGCCACCGGCGGCAGTTGATCTGGACCGACGACGAGCAGCAACTACGTAGCGGCTACTTGCGCTCGCGCGAGCCGACGCAATTCCTTTTGGTGCGGAGCGCAGAGTCCACCAAAAAGCTCGACCTCCAATCGCCCGGCCCAGGCGAACTAGCGGCCACGAACCATTTGGGAGTGAAGATCCAGCAGGTGGTGGCGCGCGATGCCGCAGGCAACTACTTCCAGGGCAGCGAGCTGGTGGACGGCGCCCAGCAGAAGCTGACACCGGCCGCCGATTACAACGCGGCGGTGAAGTCCCTTTCAGTCGTCTACAACGACAACCGTCCGGCGCTCCCGTTGGGCTATGACATGAGCGCGTCCAGTGTCGGCTTGTTCGGCTTCCGCGAAAGCTACAACTACAACAGCTACCACTACCGCCGAAACTCGAACGGTTTTCTCCCGCCGCCATCGTTCCATTCGAGCATCTTGGAATCCCTCTTGCGTTATGCCGCAGTGGGGCACGCAGGTCTCGAGCCCGGCAGTTACTTCGCGCTGGTCGAAAAGTCGCCGGAGATGCCGATCGGCTGTCGCCAGGTCACGGAACAAGGGAGCTTTCACGCCGTCCTGGGGCACTGGTAGTTCACATGCAGATCAGCACCACTCCCACGATTGAACTGCATCGCTTGCATCGCCTGTTCGGCTCGACGCATGCCGTGAACGATATCTCGTTCGAGGTGCATCGCGGGCAAGTGTATGGGTACATCGGCCCCAACGGCGCCGGCAAGACCACGAGCATGAGGATTTTATCGACGCTCGACTTGCCGACTTACGGCGATGCGTTTGTCGATGGCTTCTCGTGCATCAACGATCCCGATCGCGTGCGGCGGCGGCTGGGCTTCATGCCGGATTATTTCGGCACCTATGCGAATGTGAACTGCTGGGAGTATCTCGATTTCTTCGCCCGCGCGCATGGCCTGGTAGGGCGGGAGCGCTCACAAGCTTTGCGCCGCGTGATGGCTTTCACGGGGCTTAATCTCTTGGCGGAGAAACCGATCCGCGGCCTCTCCAAAGGCATGAAACAGCGACTGTGCCTGGGACGGACGCTGATTCACGACCCGGCGGTGCTTATTCTGGACGAACCAGCGGCCGGTCTCGATCCGCGGGCTCGCATCGAATTGCGCGAGATGATTGGCCAACTCGCAGCCGACGGCAAGACGATCCTCGTGAGCTCGCATATCCTCACCGAGTTGGCCGAGATGTGCGACCGGGTCGGCATTATCGAACAGGGGCGCCTGCTCGCTACGGGTACCGTCGAGGAGATTCAGCGTCAGCAAAGCCAGGCCAGCGAGGTGCGTGTCCGTGTGTTGGGTGGAGCGCAAGCGCTCTCGCAGTGGCTCGGAGCGCGCGAGGATGTCGAGAAGATCGTGCTCGATGGCGAATACGTCAACTTCGCGCATGCCGGCGTGCGCGAGGCGGAAGTCGAACTGCTGCGCGAAATGGTCGTCGCCGGCTTCGCCATTTTGGAATTCGGCACCCACCAAACCACGTTGGAAGACGTGTTCTTGCAAGTCACGCGGGGTTATGTGCAATGAGCAGCCTGGATTCAGCCTTGAAATCCACGCCCAACGCGGATTCCACACAGCGCGAAACCTGGTGGGATCGCGTGGAAGCGGTGCTGGAGCGCGGGAGCGAGTGGCTCAACCCCATTCTGGTGAAGGAAGCACGGCAAGCGCTCAAGAGCCGGCAGTTTGTCGTCACGTTTACGCTGCTTCTCTTGCTCGGCTGGGTCTGGACAATCTTCGGCGTCTTTCTCTCCGCCCCCGGCATCTTCTACGGCGCGGAAGGGAAGGGGATGCTGTTCGGCTATTTCCTGGTGCTCGCCGTGCCGCTCTTGGTGGTCGTCCCGTTTTCGGCCTTTCGCAGTTTAGCCGCCGAGCGTGAAGACGGTACTTATGAGCTTATCTCGATCACGGCCCTGAACGCGCGGCAAATCGTGAGCGGCAAACTCGGCAGCGCCGTCTTGCAGATGATGGTCTATTTTTCCGCGCTCGCGCCCTGCGTCGCGTTTACGTATTTGCTCCGCGGCGTCGATATTTTCAGCATTTTCTTCGTGCTGTATTACACGTTTCTCGTGTCGCTGCTCCTGTCCACGTTTGCCCTCTTGGTCGCTACGGCGTCGCGCTCGCGCCAGTGGCAATCACTGCTTTCCGTGCTGCTGTTGTTGGTGCTGTTGTTTGTCGGCGGCATGTGGATCACATTCATATACTCGTCGCTCTATGAGAATATCTGGCGGGCCGATTTATGGGAATTCTGGGCGGTGCAAGGCTTTCTGTTGACGAACTTCGTCATGTTCTTCATGTTGTTTCTCTGGGCGGCCGGCGCGCAGATCAGCTTCCCCAGCGATAACCGCTCGACCCGGATGCGGTACATCATGTTTCTGCATCAGGCGTTTTTCATTGGCTGGATGGTTTACTTCACCATCGCGATCGATAACGAGCCGGAACTCGCCATTGTCTCGATTGTCGTCGGCTGCATTTATTGGGGCGTTCTGGGCGCGCTGCTGATCGGCGAGTATCCGCAACTTTCACCACGCGTGCGTCGAGAACTGCCGCAAAGCTTTCTCGGGCGTATGACTTGGACCTGGTTCAATCCTGGCTCCGGCACCGGCTACATCTTCACGTCGCTCAACATCAGCTTTTTCGCTGTGGCCTGCCTGGTCATGCTGTCGATTCCTGATCATTTGGTGCAGAGCTACACCCTCACCATTGCGACGTCCATCGCCCCCACCGTCGCCACCTCCAGTCCTGTGATCGACTGGGTTCCGGCGTTCACCAATCAGTTCGCGAGCAACTTCCGCGAATCCTCGTTCGTCATCCTCGCCGCCGCGTATGTCGTGGCCTACCTCGGCGTCAGTCGGTTGATGGTGCTGCTTGCGCGGCAAGTCGCGTCCGTGGGCCTGATGTTCTCGCTCTTGATCACCATCTTCTTCGCCATCGCTGGCGCCGCGCTCCCTTGGATCTTCCAGTTCTGGCTCTTCAACTACCGCAACGAAGGCTACACCATTTTGCAAGTCACGAACTGGGCCTGGACGCTGGAAGAAACCGCCGATGGCAACATCTGGAACCATTGGCCGTCGCCTGTCGGCGTGTTGCTGGGAGCACTGGTCATCTTCCTGGTCAATCTCATTCTCACTGCCGGTGAAGTGGCGCAAGTACGTATCGCGGCCCCGCAAAGAGTGCAGGATGAACAACTCACGCTGCATCCCGTTAAACCCAAACGCAACAGCCCCTGGGACGACGAGAAGCCCGCAAGCTCGAATGCGTAAGAAGTAACGAGTATTGACGCGAGTCAATTTTTTCTGGGGGAGTCCGGTATGACATTTCGCTAAATTGGTTAGCATGGTCGAATGCGTCACGGGTGGGACATGTACCAATCGTGAGAAATTTGCTCACTCACTCTCTCTTCTTCTTTTCTTCTTTAGGAGCACCTCATGCATAGAACCCGTGTTTTGCTGGCCGTACTCGTAAGTCTGGCCATGGCGGCGTTTGCACGCGCCGCGGACAAACCGAACATCCTGCTGTTGGTCACCGACGACACCGGGCTCGGTGACCTTGGCCCGTATGGCGGCGGTGAGGGGCGCGGGATGCCGACGCCGAACATCGACCGCATGGCCGCGGAAGGGATGACGTTCTTCTCCTTCTACGCGCAGCCAAGCTGCACGCCGGGCCGGGCCGCGATGCAGACGGGGCGCATTCCCAATCGCAGCGGCATGACGACGGTCGCCTTTCAAGGCCAAGGAGGCGGGCTGCCGAAGGCCGAGTGGACCCTTGCCTCGGTGCTCAAGACGGCCGGCTATAAGACGTATTTCACCGGCAAGTGGCATCTGGGCGAGTCCGACTACGCGCTTCCCAATGCCCAAGGCTACGACGTGATGAGGCACTGCTTCCTCTACCACTGCAACGCTTATACCTACGGCGATCCGACCTGGTTCCCGGACATGGATCCAAAGCTCCGCGCGATGTTCGACAAAGTGACCAAAGGCTCCCTCTCTGGCAACGCGGGGCAGGCGGCCCAGGAGGATTGGAAGGTCAATGGGCAGTATGTTGATACGCCGGAGAAAGGAGTCGTCGGCATTCCGTTTCTCGATAAGTACATCGAGCAGGATGGGATTGCATTCCTAGAGGATGCGGCCAAAAATCCCAATCAGCCGTTCTTCATCAACATCAACCTGATGAAGGTTCATCAGCCCAATCTACCGGCGCCGGAGTTCAAGGGGAAATCGCTTTCCAAGACAAAGTATGCCGATTCCGTCGTCGAAATGGACACCCGCATCGGGCGCATCATGGACAAGTTGCGCGCGCTGAAGTTGGAGCAGAACACGCTAGTGTTCTACACCACCGACAACGGCGCCTGGCAAGATGTTTTTCCCGATGCAGGCTACACGCCGCTGCGGGGCACGAAGGGAACCGTTCGCGAAGGTGGAAATCGTGTCCCTGCCATTGCCGTGTGGCCGGGCAAGATCAAGCCCGGTGTGCGGAACCACGACATTGTCGGCGGTCTTGATTTGATGGCGACTTTCGCATCCCTCGCTGGCGTCAAACTGCCGGAGAACGATCGTGAAGGGGAGCCCATCTACTTCGATAGCTTCGATATGTCGCCTGTGCTGTTTGGAACCGGCAAGTGCGCGCGCGATTCGTGGTTCTACTTCACGGAGAACGAGTTAACGCCCGGCGCTGCCCGCGTCGGTAAATACAAGGCCGTGTTCAATCTGCGCGGCGACGACGGGGCGCACACCGGCGGCTTAGCGGTCGATAGCAACCTCGGTTGGAAAGGCGCTGAGAAGTACGTCGCCATCGTGCCCCAAGTCTTTGACCTCTGGCAAGATCCTCAAGAGCGGTATGACGTCTTCATGAACAGCTACACCGAGCACACCTGGACGCTGGTGACGTTCAACAAGTCCATCGGCGACTTGATGAAGACCTACGTCAAGTATCCGCCGCGCAAGTTGCAGAGTGAAGGATATAGCGGACCCATCACGCTCACTGAGTATCAGCGCTTCAAGTACATCCGCGACTCGCTGCAAAAGGACGGCGTGACCATTCCTTTGCCCTCGGGTAATTAAGCACGACGATGGTGAGGAAAAGCCGCAAGACGCGCGGTTCTTGCGGCTATAATGTTTCGACGTTGCGTCTTTTGCTGCGCAAGTCGTCACGCGACGCCTGGGCACTTTTTGAGGAAGAATTCGCATCACATGAACGTTAAGCAGCTGAGCCTTTCTCTGGCGTTGGTGGCCTGCGCAGTCGCTCGGAGCGCATCCGCCCAACCAGCGGCAAATAACGATCCGCTCCCTTCCTGGAACGATGGCCAGGCCAAGGCGGCGATTGTCAAATTCGTGCAGCGCGTGTCGGACCAGAACTCGCCGGACTATGTTCCCGAAGCGGAGCGGATCGCGACGTTCGATAACGACGGCACGCTCTGGACGGAACATCCGATGTACACCCAACTCGCCTTCGCCATCGACCGCGTCAAGACGCTGGCGCCGCAGCATCCCGAGTGGAAGACCAGGCAGCCATTCAAGGCGGTGCTGGAGAACGATCTAACAGCCCTCGCGGCCGCCGGTGAGAAAGGGCTGATGGAACTCTTGATGGTCTCGCATGCCGGCATGAGCACAGCGGAGTTTGAGACGATTGTGAAGGACTGGCTCGCGAACGCCCGTCATCCGCGCTTCAAGAAGCCTTATACGGAACTGACTTATCAGCCCATGGTCGAACTGCTCGCATACTTGCGGGCCAACGGATTCAAGACCTTCATTGTCTCCGGCGGCGGCGTGGAGTTCATGCGGCCGATGACGCAAGCGGTCTACGGTATTCCGCCGGAACAAGTCGTGGGTTCGAGTATCAAGACCAGGTATGAAGTTCGGGATGGCAAGCCGGTGCTGATGCGCTTGCCTGAGGTCGACTTTATCGACGACCACACCGGCAAGCCGGTCGGCATCAACAAGTTCATCGGCCGCCGTCCCATCGCCGCGTTTGGCAACTCCGCCGGCGATCGCGAAATGCTCGGGTGGACCGGCGCCGGCGACGGCGCCCGCTTGATGATGCTCGTATTTCACGACGACGCCAAACGCGAGTACGCCTACGGCCCAGCCAACGGATTGCCCGACACCAAGTTCGGCGCCTTCCCCCAGTCGCTCATGGACGAAGCTCAGGCAAAAGGCTGGCATGTGATCAGCATGAAGCACGACTGGGCGAACGTGTTTAAGGGTGCAGAGTGAGGCTGTGGGCAGTGTGGTTAACGCCTAAATGAAGTCTCGTGCTATCGGCCGTTTGGCTTTAGCATTCCATCACGCTCACCATCCGCACAGGGCGGATAGGAGCGTTGGTTTTTACGACTTGCGTGAAAATCGTCGGGGCGCCTGGGAAGCCCAGCCTACTCCTCTTCGTCCTCGTGCATCTTGGCTTTCGCCATCAGTTCTTGCTGCACGTTGCCGGGCATGATGTCGTAGTGGCTGAAGTCCATCGTGAAACTGCCTTGGCCGCCGGTCATACTCGAGAGGTTGCGGGCGTAGTGCATCACCTCGCGGAGCGGAGCTTCGCAGGTGACGGATTGGAGGCCTCCGCCTGCGGCGTCGGCGCCTTGGACGCGCCCGCCGCGGCCGGACATATCACTGTAGATATCGCCGACAAATTGCTCGGGGACGGTGATCTCCATCTTGACCACCGGTTCGAGCAGGCTAGGACGCGCTTCTTGAAACACGTTGCGAAACGCCATTGACGCCGCGGTTTTGAACGCGGCTTCCGAGCTATCGACATCGTGGTATTTGCCGAAGTGAACCTCGACGCAAACGTCCTGCACCTGATAGCCGGCGATGATGCCGCGGGCCATCCGCTCCTTGAAGCCTTTTTCGATGGCGGGCATGAAATTGCTGGGTATCGTGCCGCCGACGATGGAGTTCACCCAGAGGAAGTTGTGCTCTTCGTCGTAGTGAAATTCCTTCATCGAGTGGAAGCGCTCCTTGGTGCAATACTCCTTGGGATCGATGCCGCGGGGGAGCGGGAACATGCGGATATGCACCTCGCCAAACTGCCCGCGCCCGCCGCTTTGCTTCTTGTGGCGGTAGCTCCCCTCGGCAGGCGATTGGATCGTCTCCTTGAAGGGAATTTTGGGATCCTTGGTGTCGATTTCCAAATGGTCGCGGCGATGCAACCGCTCGCGAATGATCGTGAGCTGCAATTCGCTCACGCCGGTCATCACGAGCTCCTTGGTTTGTGGATCGTGATCGAGACGGAACGTCGGGTCTTCCTCCACGACCTTATGCAGCGCGGTGGAGATCTTCGCCTCATCGCCGCGACTCTTGGGCACGACCGCGAGGCCAACCATCGGCGTGGGGAACGGAATCTCGGGAAGTGAGTATTCGCCCAGCATGGTGCCGGTATGCAGTTCTTCCATCTTCGCCACCGCGACGATATCGCCGGGGCCGGCGCTGTCGATGTTGGCGACCTGCGCCCCCTGGGCTTCCATGAGTTGCCCGAGCTTGATGGTGTGCTTGCTGCCGCTGATCGGGATTAGGTCGTCCCGTTTGAGCGTGCCGCTATAGACGCGGATGAAGCTGAGCTTCTGCACGAACGGATCGATGCGGGTCTTGAAGACGCGGGCGATGAGCGGGCCGTTTGCATCGTGCTGGATCTGGACTTCATCACCATTGCGCGTGGCGGTGCGGGCGATGTCGTGGGGCGCTGGGCCATACACGGCGATCGCGTCCATGAGCTCGTCCAGTCCGATATCGAGCTTGCCGCTGCAGCACAGGATTGGCACCAAATGCCCCTCGGCGATGGCCTTGTGCATGAGGGAAGCGAGGATGTCCGGCGTCGGACTGATCCCTTCCAGATACTTCTCCATCACCGCTTCGTCAGATTCGACAATCGCTTCGATGAGCTTGAGATGCAAATCGTTGGGATCGAGCACGCAGCCGGCGGTGTCCTTAGGAACGTTGAGCACGCTGGCGACGCCGGTGAGCTGGCCGTCTTTGACGACCGGCACATTCAGCGGGACGCACTCTTCGCCCCAGAGGGAATGGATCGACTCGAACAGTTGGGCGTATTGGTCAAAATCGGTGTCGAGCTTATCCACGACGATCATCCGCGCCAAGCCCGCCTGACCCGCCTCATCGAACACGCGGCGAGTATTGACCTCGATACCGCTGTGGGCGTTGATGACGACGACGGCCAGGTCAACGCCGTACATGGCGCCAATGGTTTGGCCGATGAAGTCGGGATAGCCTGGGGTATCGACCAGGTTAAAGCGCTTTTCCTTGTAGTCGAGATGCGCGACTTTGGGTTCGACGGTGTGCTTGTGGGTTTTCTCTTCCGGATCGAAGTCGATCACGCTGGTGCCGTCGTCCACGCTATGGTGGCCGGTGACCGCGCCCGTGGCGATCAGCATGTGATCGACGAGCGTCGTCTTGCCGGAGGAGCTGTGCCCACACAGCACAATGTTGCGAATGTTCTCGAGGGCTGGTCGCGTCATGGCCGGAGTCCTTTATATTTTTCCGTGGGGTAACGGGAAGGTGGCCGTGAGAGAAGCGGAGTGACGGCCACGAACATACTCTCGGATTGTAAGCGAGCGAAAGGAGTTTCGCCCGCGCGCCGACGCTGCACTGTACCACGCGCGGCGCTCGTCGTTAAGTTCCATCATGGGTGGCGTGCCGTGCCGGTCGGCGGTTGGTTGAATGCGCGGGCCGCCATCGATTCGGCAAGTTCGGTGCGGCCACAAAAAAACCAATGTCTGGTTCGCCAGGACATTGGTCGGTGGGTTGCGTGTCTCCGTCGAATCAACGCTACGCCGCGGCTGCGGCGAGAGCCTCGGGGATGGTGAGTCTGCCTTCATACAAACTTCGCCCGATGATGCACCCATCCAGGCCCAGCTCGGCCAGGCGGGCTACATCTTGCGAAGTGGTGACGCCGCCGGAAGCGATGACCTGATGCTGCGTGGCGGCTTTCATCTGCGCCATGGCCGCGAGGTTCGGTCCTTCCAACATGCCGTCTTTGGCGATGTCGGTATAGATGATCGCGGCTAGGGGCAAATCGGCCAGTTGACCGGCCAGGTCGGTGGCTTCCACATGACTGACTTCCAGCCAGCCATCGGTCGCGACGCGCCCGTTCTTGGCATCGATGCCGACCGCGAGCCGCCCGGGGAATTTCTCGACCATCGCGCGGAGCCAATCCGGCTCCTTGATCGCCTTAGTGCCGATCACCAGGCGATTGAGGCCGAGGTCGAGCAAGTCTTGGATCGTCGCTTCGTCCCGAATGCCGCCACCGAGTTCGCACGGGATTTGCACCGCACGAAGAATCTCGCGCACCGCCTGACGGTTGACGCTCAAGCCATCGCGGGCGCCATCGAGATCGACCAGATGGAGCAAGCGGGCCCCGGCGGCGACGAACTGCCTGGCCATCTCGGCCGGATCATCGCCGAAGACGGTTTCCTGCTGGTAATCCCCCTGCCGCAGGCGCACACACTTGCCGCCGCGGAGGTCAATGGCGGGCCAGATTTGCATGACAAGCGAATTTCTATCGCAAGGGTGTCTGTTTGGAAACGGTGAACCGAGTATGGCACAGGCCAAGGGCGGATGCAACGGGCGACGGAAGAGAGGTTATGAGAGATTTGCCATGCGGCCGCGTAACCGCTAAAATCTATCGCGTCACTCTACGTGAGGTGGTCCCGATGAGCACGAAATTGATTTGCGGAATTGTCGGAGTCATTACGCTCACCATAGGTTGCTCCTACGAATCAAATTGTACTTTCAATCTTGACATTTCGTTTTCGAACACGTCGGTTTCATCGCCAGCGCCCATGCGTCACCCTGCGCAGCCAAGCTATCTCACAGTGACGCCGAGCGAGGTTGCTTCTAAAGACGAATTGCTCAATGCCACCGAAAAGACGTTGGCCAAAATTGAAGGCGAGATCGCGACCCTCGAATTCTCGTTTGCAAAGGCAAATCAACAACGATTGCTTATCCCTTCACAAATTGAGGACTTGCGTCGCACGGCCACTCGATTGGCAAAGGAAATCAACACTGCAGCGATGCAAGTCGTCACTGCAAAACAAGCCTACTCTGATCTTGCTGCGACAATTGAATCCCAGAAAGTCAAGATAGAGGAATTGCTTGCGACCTCGCTCACCCAGGAATATGAGCAGGCCGTCTCCGATATCAAGCTCGCGCGACAAAAACGTGATGAATTGCGAGCTCGTATCGGCGCCCGTCCCGAAGACCAATCGGAAACGCAGTTGCAATCGCTCCGTATACGACAGGCTCGTGAAAATGTTCAGCAGACGTGTGCCACAACACTACGGCAGGAGTACGCGAAAATAGATGCCGAAGCGATGTCATTGCAGGTACGGGTTGCATCTGCTCAGAACGAATTAGACTTGCTGAAAGCTGAGCTTCGTTCAACCGAACATCTCATCCACACAAGCAATGAAGAACTCATCGCGGCTGGAACGACGGTCGCGTCCCTGCCGGTCAGACTGGCACGCCTTCAAGAAGAACGAAGCCGGCTCATCGTAGCGAAACGTGAACAATGGGACGATCTGCAGTTAGCCCGCACGGCGCTTCTGAAGAAGAATGAAAGTCTTGCTGAACAAAGCCGGCAACAGGAATTGGAAACCCAACGCTCCGCAACTCTCGCGGCTTCGTCTCAGTCGTCGTCACAGTATTACGCGTCTACGGGTGACAACGGTTCATATGAACCAATGAACATTTCGATCGCGCCGAGTGTTTCTAGACCGACCGCGGGCTACTACAACTACCACTATCGTCCGCCGGTTGGTAATCACTACGTTCACGGCCATTTACGGAACGACGGTACATATGTTGCCGGCCATCGTCGCACCGACGCTGATGATAGCTTCTGGAACAACTGGAGCTCCCATGGCAACGTCAATCCGTACACCGGCCGAGTCGGGACAAAACTGCCATCCTATAACTATGGCGGTGGCTCATCCTACGTGCGCGGTTACTTTCGTTCGAATGGGACGTACGTTTCCGGTCACTATCGGCGCAATTGACAATCATCGTCTGGGATGGCGTGGGCGGTTTGAAGTGGGGGCGCCGGCTCACCAGTGTTGGAGTGCGAGGGAAGCGGCCTCCCAAATTCAATGTTCATTGAGAGTGCAGCATCGCTGGGAACTTCGACAGCACATTTGCTTCGCGGTGCAACCACTCTCATCATCG